>CAZGMN010000105.1:1464-10813 GCA_964526905.1 uncultured Eubacteriales bacterium | reverse complement strand
AAATAAAAAGACTCTCTCTCAGGGATAAGCCATAGAGGCTGAAACAAGTGCAGCCCGGATTCAATGAGCGTGGGAATTGTAACTTGACAGGAACCGATAGCAGCCCGGCCTGTATCCTGATTTCTTATGACCATCCGGCATTCGTAATCTCCAGGTCCAAGAGATAAGATGGCATAATGATAGACTTTTTTCTGGGATAATGCCAAAGGCTCTATTTCTCCTCTTGTTGAGGCGACGATATTGTTCTTTTTGTCGAGGATAAAGGTCACAAGCTCTGGTTTCTCTTTTTCAGTCTCTACAGCTTCTTTAACCTCATCTATAGCTATTTCAGAGAGGAGAACAAGATTAAATTCTTTTTCTTGAGAACAGGGGAGGGCGGCAAGAGGGAAGCTCAAAGGTTCCTGAAAATAAGGCTCCTTGCTCAAGGCTAAGTCGATGAGATGAACCTGCTTTTCGAACTTGGAGAACGTATCGAATGTCTTTCGATTGAAATACCCTCCTTGGGCATGGGCTTCGAGGTCCTTTCGCTTGGTCTTGACTTCAATCTGGTGGAATTTGCCGTTCCAAGCCTCATCGATATAGTAGCCCAGGACATAGTAGTTGCTGGTGGCATTCTGAATCTGCTAGGTAATATTTTCGATGTAGTCCACATTTGTAAAATATTTTCCCCCGGAAAGTTCGGATAAAACTTGAAGAGATTCAACACGCCTTGATCCCATAGAATTCACTGTAAAGACAGGACTGTTGGCAGCAGCCAATTCTTTGCCCATATCTTGATATTTCTCGCGCAGGACTTGATCAGGCCCGAACAATAAAGCTCTTGGAACTCCGGCGGAGAAAAAAATGATGTTTTTGTATCCAGGAATATAACGGAGAGATACGGCAAGTGCCTTTACATTTTCAATAAAAACATTTGTTCTTGCCTCTAAGTCGCTCGATCCACTGCCCTGAGAGGCAAGAAGCTGCGTGATTAAGCTTTCGGGGTGAAGCTCTGCTCCCGGTCCTTGTTCCCCAGTCTCAGCCAACCTATCTGCTTGAGGTTTTGCTTCACTTTCTGCCTTTGCCCTCTCACCGGAAAGGGTTATATCAGCTCCAGTGCTTGGACCTATCCCTGGCGCTTCCTTTATTTTTTCCATGGCATCTCTGGCCTCTTGGCGGTTAGATGTGAAATACTGACGAACATTTATGCCATAGAAACTGGAATAGGTGAAAACTGCAACTTCATCGCCGGGCTGGATTTGAGTGTCGATAAAATTCAAAGCCGCTTTTTTCGATTTGGAAAGCCCTTGAAAATTGTTTCTGTCTATGTCCAGAAAAAGAATGAACTTGCGGTTCATCCTCGAAGGAGCTTTGGGAGAAGGGAGCCCTGTCGTCCCGATTTTTTCTTCGGCTTTTTTTTCAGGTTTAGCTGTAGGCCTGACTAAGAGATGTTTTTCGAAATCAGTGATGGTCTGGAGTTTTCCGTTGTCATAGAGGATGAAGTCATCTTTTGTCAGGTTCGTTACGGGATTTCCCTTTTTGTCGATGACAAAGACCTGGACGAGCTTTAGAGTGACTTCCACTTCATGCTGGAAGGCTTTCGGCTCTTTTTTCGCCTGCAGGGATTTTGAGTTCAATTCATAAAGACATGGCTGAGAGAAAAAAGCCAGCAAGAGAATGAAAAGAAATATTTTTTCTCTCATCTTTACCTCCCCAAATTAAAATTTTGCAGAAGAAATTTCCTTTCTTTGAGTGAAGGGCATTCTTTCAATTCCTTTTTCCGCTTCTTATTTTCCGTTCTTAAGTGCCCTAAATATACATTTTCATTAAAGTTATGTCAAATAAAAAGCAAAAAGTCCTTTTTTGACCCTCTCTAAACTCTCAGAACTTGCGGATGCTTTCTAAAACACATTTATTTTTCCTGGCAGAAAAAGTCGTTGATAGTCAAATTGATATTGCTTTCAAAAAAGAAGTTTAAGCAAGAAAGGTAGTTTTGAAGAATGCGCTTTGGCGATGCGCGCAGTTTTAAAAATTAATCCTTCAGAAAAAGCTCGATGACCGGAACTGTGACCTCCGGCTTTTGCACAGGAAGCCTGAGGATGAGAGTTTGACTGACTGCTTCTTTTCTTTCTCCAGCAAGATAGCCTGTTTCAGAAGATTTTGCCTCTGTAAACCTGACCTCTGAGGCATCGTTGAGGAGCTGAGCATATTTCACCTTGCCACCGAATCCATCAAGATAGAGCGTTCCCATCGGCCATTCAAACACATGGACGTATAATCGTTTTGTTTGAGGATTGTAAGTCAGAAGGCAATTCTGAGGAGTCTTGAATTCCTCGGGCGCCTCATTGCAGCCGTAGATGGAGCGGCTGTGGAGCCTCATCCATTCCCCAATGCCATTCAGCCTCTCGACGGCACGGCTGTCAAAAGTGCCGCGGGCAGTGGGCCCGACATTCAAGAGCAAATTCCCGCCCTTGCTCACGGTTTCAATCAGCATCACAATCAGCTGACGAACGCTCTTCCAAGTTGCCTCATCGCGATGATAGCCCCAGGAGCCTGAAAAAGTCTGGCAGGTCTCCCAGGGAACTTTCTTGCCGTCCATCTTGACCCATTCGCGGGGCATGAACTGCTCAGGAGTCCTGTAATCCCAACCTCCCGGCACATCGAGCAGGTCGAGGCGGTCGTCAACGATAATCTTCGGCTGGAGCTGGCGGATCATTTTAATCAGCTTTTCCGATTGCCAGTCTTCTCTTCCTTTTCCATCCTTTCCAGGGAACGAAAAATCCATGAAGAGGCAGTCAATTGGGCCGAAATCAGTCAAAAGCTCCCGCACTTGGTTATGCAGATGTTCCGTATATTTTTTCATGTCCCTGTTCTTGGCTTTTTCTCGAAACTCAGGGTTGTTGAACATAGGATGGAATTTGTCGAGGGTGTAATCTGGATGGTGCCAGTCGAGAAGCGAATAGTAGAATCCGACGCGAAGCCCTTCGTCCCTCATCGCCTTGACCAGCGGCTTGATCAGGTCTTTGCCATAAGGCGTGTTGGTCGCTTTATAATCTGTGTATTTTGAATCCCAGAGGCAAAAACCTTCATGATGCTTGGTGGTGATGACAAAGTATTTCATGCCTGTATTTTTGGCGATTCGCGCCCATTCCTGAGGGTTATAGAGGTCAGGATTGAAATGCTCGAAATATTTTTGGTATTCATCATCGGTGATGTGTTCATTATTCTTGACCCATTCATGGCGGGCAGCAAGCGCATAGGTTCCCCAGTGAATGAACATGCCGAACCGGGCTTCAGTCCACCACTTCATTCTCGCCTCACGCTGGGCTTCTGTTTCCTGAGCAAGGCAGATTTTGGCTGAGGCGAATAAAAACAGAAATGCCAGCACCATGACTGCGGCTTTAGAGAAAAAGGAAATTGAGCTTTTTTTATCCATATGACCTCCTTGGAAATTATTTCTTCTCTTCCTCTTTCTTTTCTTGAGGTTTTATCCAGTCTTTGAGCTCTTTGGGGAATTCTTCAAGAAAGGCTGAATCCACTCGGAAGAGATAATCGAAGCGTGCGTTTTTGACCACAACTTTCTTTGCTTCTTTATCTTCATTGCCGATGAAGATTGTTGTCTCTTTAGATTTTTCCTCTTTTTCTGCCCTCTCCTTTGTCCAAATCTGAACCTCAGCTTGAGGGCTGTCCAGGCCAAAGTCTTTGAGGTTCAAAGGCGGGTCGATGAATTCCGAGGCTTCAAGGCTTTCAATCTTGCGCAGGAATGACTGGACTTTGTCCTTGTCGGCCGGGTCTTTTGTCGGGGATTCAAAGAACCAGTTATCATCCTTGTCCTTGGCTATTGTCCAGTCAATCTCTCCTTTCTTGATGTGGAGCTTGTTTGCATCCCAGCTGTAGAACTTTGCTACTTCTTTTTCCCTCAATTCCTTTGCCTCTTTCTCCAAGTCGGAGAGGAGGGTATCCTCAGCAGTAATAATCTTCGAGGATTGGGAAGTTGTGGCATAGACTTTATCAGCTTCTTTATGGAGCAGGAATGTCAGTTCCTTGTTTGCCAAGGGCATCGCCAGATTTATTTCATATTCAGCCTTGTCCAATCCGTATTTTCTTATCTCCTCTTCTTTCTTTTCTTCTGAAACGAACTCCTTGGCTTTGAGATTAGATAAAGAAGTCATTATTCCTTCGATTTTGCTCGTTTCGGCCAGAGCCTGGACAGGGCTCTTCAGGAACCATTCCTCTTCCTTCTTCTCCGCTTCCCATCGAGTGTTCTTTGCCTGCAACTTCACGGCCTTCACCTCGTTTGTCTCGAATTTGAAAATATCCTTCTGGCGGAAATCGACGAGCTTTTTCTCCATCAGGCTTTTGAGATGGCTGGGGATGAGCACTACTTTCGTTTCGTCATCTTTTTTGGCAAAGAAAGTATTGTCCAGAGGATTTTCCTGACCGATGAGGATTTTAACCGGTTTTTCCTTATCTTTGTACCAGAGCGTTATTTCGCTCTTCGGAATCTCATATTTTTCAAGGCTCTGGGCCTGCGCCTCGACAACTCTCTCTATTTTTAAATCAGAAAAGTCCTGGGCAAGGCGGTCGACTTCGTATTTATCTGCCTTGGCTTGAAGGGGCTCGGTGATCAGCCATTCTCCCTTTTCATCTTTTTGGAAAGTCATCACGCCATCTTCTTTTTTGAAAGAAATCTTCTGAACGCTCTCCGCTGGCAGGGAGACTAATTTTTCTTCTTTCTCCTTCCTGCCTTTTTCTCTGGATTCAAAGAGAAGGACTGCAGCCAAAAGAACCAAAAAGAGCACAAAGAGGATGAGGGTTGTTTTGAATTTCATAGCGAGCGTCTCCTGACCCAGACTGATATTCCTGCGACAAGAACGATAAGCGGAAGAATGACAAGAGAGATAAAGAAGAGCATCCTGCCCTGCGCCGGAGTCATATGGATTGTCCGCGGCGAGGATGTCTTGGCCTGGATGGAAATGAGGTCTGCCTCTTCAGTCAGCCAGTTGACAGTATTGAGGAAAAGATTTTCGTTGCCTGAGAGGCTGCAATACCTGTTCGAGGCAAAATCCGAATCTCCAAAAACTGCGAGCCTTCCCTGCTTTTTTGGCGCGGTTTCTTCTTTTTTTTCTTCTGGCTTTGCTCCCTTTGCTTCTTCTTCTTTTTTCTCCGGCGTTTCCTCTTTTTTCGGCTCAACCGTGACCACGGCCGCCACAGGGATCGGCCCGGCCACGTCTTTGTCTTTATCAAAGGTCACCTGCTTCTGGTCAAGCTGCCTTTCCGACCAGGAGTTGGCACTTGTCTTTCCCAGAGTGGTGACCGAAATTCCCTCTGGTTTTTTTTCGTCGACATTCACCGAGCGGGCATAGGGAAAGAAAGTTGCATAACGGAAATTCTTTGTGATCTCGTGATATTCGTACTCGCTGACCAGCGGCATGAAAAAATCTCCGCCCAGCAAACGGGAAACTCTATCAACAATCAGGTCGTTCTCCAGCCGGACACCATATTCATCCAAGAAAGTCTTGAGTCCTGGAGCAGTTTCCGGGTCAACCATAAAAAAGACTCTGCCTCCTTTGCCGATGTAATTTCGAATTGTCTCCAGCTCATTGGGAAGGAGGTCTTTCTCAGGGCCAGGAATAATGAGTGCGGAGCAGTCGCTTGGAAAATTTTCGGAGAGGGCAAGGGTTTGCTTCTTGACTTCATAAGCCAGCTTTTCCAAATCCTGTTTGACTTGAGAATAGCCCCTGCCATCGCTCTGATCGATGCTTGCCTCGCCGTGGCCCTCAAGAAAGTAAATGACTTTTTTCTTTTCTCTCGAGACTTTGATGATGGCGTTGGTCACATCTTCTTCGCCGCTGGAAGTGATGCGGCTTTCTTTGTCCCCGCATTCAAGGATTGTCGTGCCGTCTTCTTTGACGTCATACCTTTTGACCAGGCCTACATTTTTATCGGGGTCGATGAATTCGTATTTGATTTTTTTGGAATGATAGCTGTAGATTTTCATCAGGTTTTCCATCTTGCTCCGGCTCAGATTTCCCTCGAGGAAGAAACATTTGATATTGATATCGGCTTTTAAACCCTTCAAGACCTTAATCGATTGGTCAGAGAGGCTGTGGAGCCTGGCCTGGGTGAAGTCGAAACGGTGATGATGGCGGGCCAGAAAATAATTGGTTACAGTTAGAATGGCCAGAACCAAAACAACAACGACGATTAAGTTGCTGGAGTAGATAAAAGATTTTCTTTTGAAGCTCTGCTTGAGGGTTGAGAGATTGAGAATGATGTAGGCGGCCAGCGAGGCGATTCCCATCAGCCCCAGAACCAGGGGGGTTATTTTTTTGTAGGGCCAGATCTTGAGCGAGACCAGGGCTAAGAATATCAGCCCTAAGGCTATATAATTCAGATATTGCTTGAGTCTTTCCATCAGTCTTTCCATTTTTCACCTCCACCTTCTGGATTGGATGACAGAATGGGTGAGAAAGAGGCTGAAGAAGATAAAGCTCAGGTAATAGACGACATCTGTTGTATCCAGGATTCCCTGACTCAGGCCGTCAAAGTGCTGGAAAATAGAGAGGTAGTTGAGAACATCCCTCCAGATTCCGCTGGCCGAATCGGAAGCCCAGTTGAGAATGTAGAAGAGAAGGAGCGCGCCGAAAGTCAGGATGGCGGAAACGATCTGGTTTTCAGTCAGTGAAGAGAAGAAGATTCCGGCAGCCATAAAGGTCCCGCCCATCAGGAATAAGCCGAAATAGCCGTCGAGCAGGGGAGCAAGCTCCGGATTTCCAAAGACAAAGGTGAAGGCGGTGAGGACTCCAAGCAGAAGGAGCATGATAAGAAGGACAAAAAGGGAAGCAAGGTATTTGCCGAGGATGATCTGGTTGACAGAGATAGGGCTGGTGTAAAGGAGTTCATCTGTCTGTCTTTTCTTTTCTTCTGAAAAGAGGCGCATGGTGAGAAGGGGAATCATCAGCAGGAGGATAATGCTTGTGTTGTGGAGGAGAGGAGAGAAGACCATCTGATTGATGTTGAGCTGCTGGTAGTAATAAGGATTCTGTGCCATCTGCATCGACTGGGTATTAAACCACCAGATGGCGTTGTAGAAGAAGAATCCACTCAGAACGAGGAAGACAGTGATGACCACATAGGCAATTGGCGAAGTGAAATAGGTGTTGATCTCTTTCTTGCATATCGCCCATACGTTTTTCATTGCTTGACTCCTCCGGAGATGACCTTGAGATAAAGGTCTTCGATATTCATCGCCAGGGGCCTCATCTCCACCAGGCCCAAGCCTTTTTCAACGATGAGCCTTGTAATGTCATCCCTCAAATCTTTTCCCTTGCTCCATTCAATCTTGAGCTCGTCGTTCTCGCGGCTGACTCGGTCCACTCCCCGTATCTCTCTCAACATTGAGCACGAACTTTCTCCTCCCTTTTTGAGCTTGACCACGACTCCTTCTTTTTCCCTGAAGGAAGCGGTGAGTGCCTCGAGAGAGCCTGAAGCCATGAGCAGGCCTTCATTGATGATTGCCACACCCTCGCAGGTCTGGGTCACCTCGGCCAGAATATGAGTCGAGATGAGAATTGTCCGCTTCCCCTTGAGTGACTTGATGAGTTGGCGGATTTCGATAATCTGAGCCGGGTCAAGCCCGACGGTCGGCTCATCCAGGATGAGAACCTGCGGGTCATGGATCAGGGCCTGGGCGATGCCCACTCGCTGCTTGAAGCCGCGGGAGATGTTCTTGATGAGCCTTTTTCTTACCGTTTCCAAGCCGCTCGTTTCTATACTTTTCTCCACAGCTTCTTTTCTCTTGGAAGCAGGAATCTGCTTGATTTCTGAGACAAAATTCAGAAAGGCCAGAACAGTCATCTCCGGGTAAAGGGGAAGGGCTTCAGGAAGATAGCCGGTGATTTTTTTGACTTCATTGATCTGCTCAAAAACATCGAAGCCGGCAACGCTGGCCTTGCCGTCAGTGGCCGGTAGATAGCCGGTGAGGATTCTCATCGTCGTCGTTTTTCCGGCCGCGTTCGGGCCCAATAAGCCCCATATCTTTCCTTCTTCGACCTTGAAACTTAAATCCTTGATGGCCACCAGGTCGCCGTATTTCTTGGTGAGATGCTCGACTTCAATCATTCCCTGTCTCCTTTCTTGCTAATCCTGCTTGTGTCTTTCTTATATTAAAGAACGTTCAGCGAATTTCGTTGCATTGTCGTCTTTGAAAACTCTATTACATCAATTCTGGTTCCGGAATGCCCATCAGACTCAAAGCGGTCTTGAGGGCTTCTCTGATGCAGTGAATGGTCAGGATGCGCAGGCCTTTAATCTCTTTGTCTTTCTCAGCCAGAATCGGATAGAGATGGTAATAAGCGTTAAACTTCTGGCAGAGGTTGAAAGAGAATTTTGCCAGATGTGAGAATTCAAGGGAATGGATCGATCGTAGAAGCTCCTCTTCGAACTGCGAAGCATAGAGAATAAGGTCCCAGAAGTCGGCCTGCTCCTCCGCAGAGAGCAATTCCAGGTGAATCCTCTCTGAAGAGACAAGGGACTGGACATCTTTCTCCTCGAAGCTTTCTCTCTCCTTCAGCTTGCGAAAGATGCTGTTGATTCGAACCAATGTATATTGGAGATAAGGCCCGGTTTCTCCCTCGAAGTTCAGGGCATCCTCAAAATCAAAAACGATGAGCGAATTTCGAGCGAACTTGAGCATGAAATAGCGGAGCGCTCCGCAGGCTATCCTCCGGGCTGTTTCTTTCCGCAGCTCTGCAGGCAGTTGAGGATTCCTCTTCTCGACCTCGGCCAACGCTTTTTCTTCGAGCCTATCCAGAAGGTCGTCCGCTTTCACTCCTAACCCTTTTCTTCCTGAGACTTCCAGGAAGCTCTTTTCCTTATCCTCTTCAGAAATGCTGAGCCCGAGCTCCTTCAAGCTCTTTGGGGAGAGGGCAACCATCTCATAAGAGAAATGGTTGGATTTTTCTGCCTGGGTAAGATATTCCAGGGACTTGAGGCCCTGGACGACGATTTTCTGAAGATAGGCCTGTCTGATGTCGATGACATTGAAGACCTTGCTTGCTTTCCCAAAAGAGGGAGATTCCTTGCCTGGTTTGGATGAGGTGATCCAGATGGTTCTGCTGCCTTCAGTAAGGAAAGGCTTGTAGTAAAAATCTTTTTCTAAGAGCCCGAACTTCCAGAGTTGATAGGCAATATCCTTTCCGACATAGGTGACTGTCCCGTCGGAGCGGACGATGATTTTTTCTTTTTCTGACTCATCCTCAAGCCCCATCACCCAGCAGCCCTTGTTTGGGCCTTTCTCGGCGTAAATAACGGCCCTTCTTTCTTTCAAGAGTTCGAAGGCTTTTTCCCAGAACTTGAGATTGAGAAT
>CAZGMN010000105.1:0-1454 GCA_964526905.1 uncultured Eubacteriales bacterium | reverse complement strand
AGAATGCTGCTTTCGCAGGGAAGGAGGTCGTAGCTGACTCCGATTCTGCGCATCGTCTCCAGGTGGGCCTTGAGAATTCTGCGGGAGATGTAATGGCCTATCTCTGCTTCAGGATTTTCGCCTTTCTCGATCTTTTTGAGAATATCTGATTTCCTTGCCTGGGCCTCGGGGTGGCTTTCCAAATAGGAAGATACCCGGGCGTAAAGGTCCCAGCAGTAATAGTCAAATTTTCCATCGACCTCCTTGATTTGAGCCAGGCTCCGCTTCTCCAGGTCCATGAAGCCGAAGACGACGTCTGCGACCTGGACTCCGGTGTCATCGATATAGTTCTGGATTTCGACATTTTCGCCCTTGTATTTCAGGCAGCGGCCGAGGGTGTCTCCAAGGCAGGCATTGCGAAGATGTCCGATATGGGCGGCCTTGTTGGGATTGATGTTTGTATGCTCGATGATGATTTTTCTCTCCTCAGCCGAAAGAGAGCTCTGGCCGAGAGAGCGGAGCTTGTCTTTGAAGAATTTCTTTCGGTCGAGGAAAAGGTTGATATAGCCTCCGCCTGCCACCTCGGTCTTTCCCACTCCTTCGAGAGGGGAGAGCAGGCAGGAGATTTCTGAGGCGATCTCCCTCGGCTTTCTTTTAATCTTTTTTGCAAGCTGGAAGGGGAAGTTTAAAGCCAGGTCACCCATTTTTTGCTGGGGAGCGAAGCTGAGTTCGACCTCCGAGGGCTCGAGTGGATATTTTCCTTTTAGCCTTTCGTAAATTTTTTCTTTTAAGCGTTTTTTGAATTCGAGCATTGTTGGTTATTCATTATAACAAATTTGACAAAAAAGGGGACAGTCCCTTTTTTGATGAGAACAGGCAGGCATTAAGAGTTCTTTTCGCATAAAGCGAAGGCAGTGTGGCTTGAAAGCCGTGTGATAGCTCAGGTCAGTGGGTTCAAAAACACGCAGGCTTCGCTCTCCTCAACCTTCGGTCGAGGAACCATGCCCGCTCAGCCTTCAAACGGTTTTTTCACCCACTGACCTTCGCCTAATAATTTTATTGGCTGGGGCAAAAGCGGCGTGCTTTCAGGCTACACTACCTGAGCTTTTCTTTTTTCTTGCATAAGGAAAAATTCTGTGGTAGTAAATTATTTTTACCAGGAGCTTATGAAATGAAAAAAACTCGCCTTAATTCGATTCATAAAAAGCTTGGGGCTAAGATGATAGAATTTTTTGGCTGGGAGATGCCGGTCGAATTCAGCAGCATTATTGAAGAGCATCTTGCTGTCCGCCAGAGGGCCGGGCTTTTTGATGTCAGCCATATGGGGGAAATCATTATCTCAGGAAAACAAGCGCTCGATTTTGTCCAGTATTTGACTCCCAACAATGCCGCCCGCCTCACTCCGAACAAAGCCCAGTATTCAGCCCTGACCACCCCCAAGGGAACTTTTGTCGACGACCTCCTCGTTTACTGTC
>CAZGMN010000104.1:0-10816 GCA_964526905.1 uncultured Eubacteriales bacterium | reverse complement strand
CCACAAATGAGAGGAAGGTGTAGATGAGAAGATTTCCGACAGAATGAAAAAATTTCAAGCCGCGGATAAATTCGGTTAAAAATTCATGAATTCCTTTGGATATTTTTTGAGGAAAGGGCCTAAGGAGGCGAGTGACGACTGCCAGCGCCTTTTCTCTGAAAAAATAAATGGTCAGGATGAGAACAATAAGAATTGAAGAAAGGATGACTCCGACTGTGCCCCAAAATTGAAGGTTTGAATGTCCTTCGTCATTGAGCCGAAAATAGGAAGAATAAAGAGGACTGGAAAGAAGAAAAAGACCAAGCAGTATGCAATTGATCAAAACATCAAAAGTCCTTTCGACCAAAACCGTGCCCATAACAAATCCCTTTCTCATCTTTTCTTTCTGAGCCAAATAGATGGGCTTGACCAGCTCTCCGAGCCTTCCTGGAAAAATTAAAGTTACAGTAAAGCCGACGGCATTGGCGGCGAACCTGTTGGCCAGGCTCACTTCCTTTTTCTGATGGAGGAGGAGATATCTCCATCTAATGGAGCGAGTGAGAAGGTGAACGGGAGTAAGAAGAATGAGGAGAACAAAAAATTTCGGGTTGACATTAATTAAATTGGCTAAAACGGCTTTCCAATCTACACTCCGAAAGAAAAAATAAAGAAAAACAAAGGTCAGAAAGAAGATAATACTCAGGCGAATAGCGGTTTTTTTCATTAAGAGCCGTCAATATTATCACCTGGGATAGGTCAAGTCAACGAAACATTAGCTTAGGCCATCACCACCCATCCAGCGGAACGAATAGCTCAAGCCGGATGTTTCGAAAACATGGAGGCTTTGTGTTACGAAGCCATTCTCAACTGCAGATTTGGCAAAATCGCTTCCTGACTTTGAGGGGGATTGAAAAATGAGAAGATATTCTTTATCATAACTTCTCTGGTTGGGAAGTCGTCCAACGGCAGGACACATGACTCTGGATCATGCGATCAAGGTTCGAATCCTTGCTTCCCAGCCAGCCTCTTTCCTATTTTCCCCAGAAGCCACAAATTCGGCAGCTTCAATGTCTAAAGGCAAGAGCGAAGCGGCGTTATTCGCCTTTTGAAGAACTCAGCAAGGAAGAAAGAGCGGGAATTAAATTGAAATTATTCTGAATGTGTGCTCAAAGCCGTTTTGAGCGGAACGCTCCTTGATTTCAAATTTTCAAGCACAAAGGGATAGGGTTCCAGGATTTCCTCTTCGAGCCTGGCTTTAATTCCGTGTTGGCCAAGAAGCTTTTTTAAGCGACCTATCTCTTCATCACTGAAAAGCTCTCTCATCACTGCCGGCCAGGCCTTGACCCCCAGGTTTTCCAGCTCCTTGAGCGCAGCAAAAGGATAGGAGAAAAACTCCTTTCTTGCCCCGGCAACGAGCTCAAAAGAATCCTCATCAACTCCTTTTATCGCCACCCTGACCCACAAATTTCCGAGTTTCAATTTCTTTATAAGATCGACTCTAGAGCCCAGAATAAATCCGTTTGTTTCGAGGACAAAAACAGAAAAAGGCGCTTCTCTAAAAATAATCTCGATTACCTCAAGACAATGGGCGAGTGAGCTCTCGCCTAAAACCGGCTCAGAGCCAGTGATGCGGAAGAGGTTAAAAGACCCTCGTCTGGCGATCTTGAGGAGAATGGAGGCGACCTGCTGGGGAGAGTAGAATTTATCGAAGCGCTCAGGATTTAAATTTCTCCAGTAATTCCAGCAGTAGGCACAGAGAAAAGAACAGCCGACAGCATCAGCCGTGGCAATGCCGCCGTAATAAGGAGCCGGCCTGAATCTGTGATATATCCTTTTGCCGTTTTTCATAACGATGCCCTCGACTTCTCTTGACCTCTCCAGGGCATCAAAGGGAAAATTAAGATTCATCATTAACACTCAATGATAAAGCGTATCTGAAATCTTTTTTGGAGCATGAAAAATCAGAAACTTGCGATTAAATCACCACGAGAATTTTAAATCTTATCCAGCTTTATTTTTTGCTCGGGCGGGTTTTTTCTTTAAGGGCAGTTTCCTCATTTTGCATCTTGGCAACTTCATCCGTGCTGGCCAAGGTCTTGTAGTTCTGTTCGACAAAACGTCCAAGGGCATCGACGACATCAGGGTCGAACTGTTTTTCTTTCCCAGCCGCACACTTCTCCAAGGCTTGTTTTTTGGGCATGGGCTTGTTATACGGCCGCTGGGTGGTCATGGCATCGAAAGCATCCGCAACGCCGATGATCCGGGCACCGAGAGGAATTTTATCGCCCTTCAAGCCATCCGGATACCCTGAACCGTCAAAATGTTCGTGGTGGTGGCGAACCATGGGCAGGACAAAATTGAGGTATTCGATTGGTCTGAGAATATTCTCACCGGTGAGAACGTGGGCCTGGATGGAATGGAATTCAACTGTGGAGAGAGCGCTTTCCTTGCCGATGATATACTCCCTGACGCCGATCTTGCCGATATCATGGAGCTCTGCCGCTGTTTTTATTCTCTTGCATTCCTCTTCGCTCAGCTTCATTTCTTGGGCGATGCCGAGCGCATAGCGGCTCGTCCTCTGCGAATGGCCTCGCGTATAAGGGTCTTTTGCCTCCACGGTGTTCATCAGCGCCAGGATGGCTTCATGGTAGGCCTTCTGCAGGTCTTCGTAGAGTCGTGAGTTATCAATAGCAATTGCCGACTGGCTGGCCAAGGCCGAGAGGAGTGCAACATCGTTTTCATCGAAGCAGTCCGGCTTTTCTCGATTGTCAACGTATATTACACCAAGGACGCCTCCCTTGCTCACCAGCGGAGCGCAAATCACAGAGCGAAGATTCATGCTCATCACGCTTTCTGCTGCTGAAAAGCGGTTGTCGTGAAAGGCATCGTTGGCCAGAATACATACCTCCTCCTCGACTGACTTGTCGACAATGCTCTTGGAGATATGAAAAGGCTGGGGAGAAGCGTTCCCTCTTTCTTTTATGAATTTTGGCGTGAAATCTTTTTCTTTCTCTCTGAGCAAAATACAGACTCTTTGCACATCGGGAAATACACCAAGCAATCTTTCAGATATCTGATTGAGCAATTCATCAACCGATTGCATGGAATTGATGGAATTACCGACTTCATAGAGGGTTTCAAGGTTTTTGATTAACTTTTGAACAACGGCCTGCTTTTTGGCATCGACCTTCTTGGCCTCAACGGTTGTTAATTCGCGAGAAGTGACAACCTCATCAATCTGATTGGAGAGAAGGTTAAGAGGAATCTTGGTGGTGCTGAGCGGCTCGCCTTCTTTCCATTTAAACCCTGTGGTTATGTCTTCGCCAAGAACCTTGATTTTGGTGTCGCCAACCCTTATCAAATCGCCCGGAATCAAAACCTGGCGTATGACTCGATTTTCGTTGATGAAAGAGCCGTTCATGCTGTTTTTATCATAAAAAATAAAAGCATCGCCCTCGCGAACGACCTCGGCATGGATTCTTGATAGCTTCTTGTCGTTGAGGACAACATCGCACATCGAATCGCGGCCGATAACCGTGCGCACACGGTTGAGCTCCCAGATGCTTTCTTTTTCTTGGCCTTCGATACAGATGAATCTCATTGGCTTGGCTCTCGGTTAATTCTTTAAGAAAGTCGCGCGCCGCGGAAATTTGATTGAGATTTTTTTACTCCTTCGCAATCTTCTAATCTCCGCTCCCTCTGCCTTTGCCCGAGCAAAGGCAATCTTTTCCGTCACCCATTTGAAAAATTTATAACACAGGAAAGATTCGAAGTCAAACAAAGGAAAATGCCTGAAGTTGAGATTTGTTGCGGAGAGGCCCCCGCCGTCTCCGCTCGCTTTTCAGCAGCTTCTCATGGCCGCCGAGGCCGGTGGTGAATATTTTTCTTGATCTTCTTCTTGCCCAGCGCCGAGGCCCGAGTGATTTCAGCCGTTTTTTTTTAGCGTCTCTGATCCTTTTGAAGCGTTTTGGCCCATCAAGAGCGACTTCCGATTGTCCTTGACACGTTTTTTTTAGTGATTTATATTTCCCTGCGATGGTTGAAGGGGAAAATGAGGCCAAAAACACTCACCCAGCTTCTCCAGCTGAAAAGGAAATTCTTATCTTTATGGAGGGCGTCGATTATGTTCAAATCCCCTCCTTCAATCCGCAAAGTTTTCTCTCCGGCCGTCGGATTGATTTGACTCTGCTATGAAAGCGGTGATAGGTTGATTTTATTGAGGGAGGCCAAATAAGAATGTTAAAATCGGGGACCTTACTGCGTCCGATTTCCCCGGCATTGATGAGGCCAAGTTCAACGAATGGAAGGCGCTTAAAATCGAGAAGAACCGTGAATGGAGAATTGTCTTTTATATTGGGGTTGGAATATTGCTCATCTTGAGCGTCGTGAGCGTCCTGACTGCTAAGCCCCTATTCCTGTTGATATTCTTGCCTCTCCTTATAATTGAAGACCTTATCCTTTTTTATCGCAGAAGATACAGGCACTTGCGCCAACTTGGAGAGCAACTCAAGATGTCCGCCCGGTTGAGGGCAAAAAAAAAGGGCCAAGCGTTTACCGGGTAGGCGAGGCAATCCGAATCCAATTATCTCTCAATAAAGGAGGATGGCATGGAAACCCTGAAAAACAAATCATCCCCACTGGCGCCCACGACCCGCTGGGTGGCGAGGACCCTTTGCATTCTGGCCATTGGCTGAATCGCCATGTGGTCTGTCGAGGCCACTGAGGGGAAAGTCGGCCTCGGGCGGCAGATCCTCGGCTTTCTGATGGCGCCGCCCTTTTTTGTGTCCGTCGTGCTGATCATCATTCTGATCATTGCCTGGAAGCGTGAGCTTATCGGCGGCATCCTGATAGCGCTCATGGGGCTGGCGACTGTTCCGTTAAATTACATTCTCACTTACCACCGTAGTCTCCACATGGCCTCGCAAGGCTTTCGGGTCGGGTCGCCCGTGTGCGTGGCCCTCAACACTTTCGTCATAATTAGCTTGCCTCTCATCATCCCGGGCGTCCTCTTCATTATCAGTTACTTCCTGCATCGTCCAAAAAAACTGACGGCCCAAACCCCATAACTCTGTTTTACCGGGCACAACTTCGGGATGAGGGTCGTATCGTTTTGCTTTTGGTTGGCAAGACAGATCCAAACTTGAGGAAGCAATTGACCTCCTACCTGGAGAAAGAAGGTTTTTGTGGTGGCATGTTTCTTATCGAGGAGGACATGGTTATCGTATACGAGAAGTAGAAAACGACCCAAAGACCAGCCGTCCCAGACTAGATTTTAAATCCAGGCTTACCTTTAGATAGACCATCCCCCAAATTCTGTGTGGACACTGTTTGGACAAAATGATTGAAAATGGCTCAGTTTAACTAACTCAGGCTGAAAGTAAAAAATCAGGAAAATACTTAAAAATCAAGGAAAAACCAGAAAATAAGATAGCAGGGCTGACGAAACTTGAACTCTCGACCTCTGGCGTGAAGGCCTGCGTTCCTGTCCTCAACTAAGGTTGTGAGTTAATCTTCTATCTGACTCTCTTACTTAATTATTTGGTCAAAGTTCTCGATGACCCAGACGTCCGATTGTGTCTTGGCATCCGCAAAAATCTCAGGCTTGCTGTCGATCAGCTTATAATAAGTTTTCCCTTCTATTGTGAAGGACATGATTGGCAAAGGTTTTGTCGTTCCGTTTTCTACGTTTATCATTAGACAATCTATTTTCCCCGACTTTGATTCATAAGCGTAGATCCATTTTCCATCTGGTGACCAGCCGAGGGGAGCTCCGATATTTCTTTTGATAAATTTCTCAGAGGAATCCTCAAGAGACACGACCCAAAGCCCAGGAGTGGGCTGTCTGTTCCAACTCACAACCACTTTTTTTCTATCAGGAGAATAAATAGGAGAAAATATCCAGCCTACAGATTCATCTTTGACAAGGGTGGTCTCCTCTTCAGTCTTTGGGTCGAGAATCATAAAATTGCGATTTCCCGTTTTTTGATACATGATATGCGAGCCCGGAGCCCAGACGATCTTTTGACTCTCACTTAATTCGGTCTTGGCAAACTGATAGAGTCTTCCTCCCTGGGAACTGACTGTCCATACTTTTCGTTTTCCCCCTTCATTTGAACCGAAGGCAATCTGCGTACCGTCGGGAGACCAGACGGGGTTGGAATTATAGGAGTTGAAGAAAGTCAATTGTGTTGGGTTGCCCCCTTCAATTGGCATCACATAAATGTTCATGGTTTCACCGCTCCCCCTGGAAAATGCAATGAGTTTCCCATCGGGAGAAAGGCTGGGGTCTCCATGCAATGAAGTTCCTGACGTGAGCTTTTGTGTTTTCACCATCCGGCTTCGTTCCGAACCCTCAATCTTGGCAAGCCATAGATTCGAGAATGAGGATTGTCGAGTGTACAAAAAATATTTTCCTTCGGCAGATAGAGTAAAATAGTCCCCCATAGAGATCCCGGAGAAAACACGCATGGCAGTTTTAAGTGGCTTCCCGGTATCTCGGGAGAGGGGAACCTTCCAAAGCTCGGTAGGTTGGAGCCTGAGCTGGCCCCGGAGGTAGAAGACCGCATCTCCCCTTGGGCCCCATCTGGGAGATGAGAGAATAACGGGATCCTCGATAACCAAGCTCTGTTGGCTGCCATCGGTTTTCAGCGTCCAGAGGGAACTTATATTCTTGTTGTTGATCGCATATACCAACAAACGGTCGCCTGCAGGCGACCATTCGACACCTCTGGTAAAAAGGAACGAACCACTCAAATAGAAGGAAGTCGAGGTTCCCGTGGCTTTGTTCATAGTTCTTATTTCAATCTGACCTTCGCGAGGTTGCCCGATAGACAAATAATGAGAGCCATCCGGGGACCAAGCATCAGGACGGTTTTCCAGTTGACGAGGAGATCCTCCAAGCCGGGGCACAAGAAAAAAGCCGACTTTAGATGCATTTATTGCCCTAACAGCGATTTCGGAGCCGTCTGGGGTCCAGCGTAGCATGCCCAGGCTATCTGCGCTGAAAACCTCAAGGGACTGGCCGCTGGCCATATCCTGAACTCGGACCTTTTGCCCTTCTCCCGATAGGCCCGTCACGTAAGCGATAAATTTCCCATCCGGAGATATCGCAGGATATTTCGCGTCCCCGGTGAAGGTCAGCTGCTTATGGGAAGGAAGAGTTGGCTGTTTTGAAGGCTCTCTTTTCGGGAGGAAAACCAATAGAGCTGCCACGGCAGCGATGACGACCAAGGCTAAAGCCGGAATAAAAATCTTCCTCAAGCTGAACTTTACTGTTATTTCTTTTGAAGTGATAGTCTTTCTTTTTGGAACCGCCCTTTCTGTGGTTGGTAGCCCTTGTTCTACTCTTGTCAGCTCAAAAACGACTTCTCCTGCTCCCTGATACCTGGCATCCCTGTTTTTCTCCAGGCATTTGAGAATTAAGCGATTGAGGTCATCTGGAATCTGGGGATTAAGCTTCTTTGGACTTTCAGGTTGCTCGCTTTTATGCTTCAAGGCGACTGCGAATGCCGTATCTCCTTCGAATGGAACCATGCCCGTCAGCATTTCGTATAAAATGATTCCCAACGAATAAATATCTGCCCGTTGGTCTGCTTCCTTCCCATCCACCTGCTCTGGAGACATATACTCCGGTGTGCCAATCATCACTCCTGTGCCTGTTATTCCCTTGGCTTTTAGAGAGCGGGCGATGCCGAAATCCATAATCTTCGAATTGCCGTCTCGATCAATCATAATGTTGCCGGGCTTTAAATCGCGGTGAATAACTCCCAGCCGGTGGGCCTCAGCTAACCCCTCACAGACCTGCTTGGCTATGGAAATGGCTGTTCCGACATCCAATCGCCTTGCTCTTCTGATGAAGCTCTTCAAATCTTCTCCGGGCACATATTCCATCGTAATGTAGTAGTTTTCGGCTTCTCGACCGAGGTCGTACATTCGGCAGACATTCTTATGGGAGATATCCCGGGCTATTCTGAGCTCGTTCCGGAAGCGTTCGATAGTGTTTCTGTCAGCCGCAACTTCGGGCTTGATGAGCTTCAAAGCCACTTTGGCATTAACCTCTTTGTCAAAGACCTTATAGACTTTTCCCATGCCGCCGTGGCCAAGCTCCTCAATAATTTCATAGCGGCCAGCAAAAGTCGTTCCCCGAGGCAATTCTTCTATAGGAGTTCCGAGGGTCTTGGTGCGAGAGAAATCGATATCACGTGAAGTGGGGAGAGGGGTTGCACACTCCTTGCAGTATTTGGAGTCGGAAGGATTATCAGTCTGACATTTGGGGCATTTCACGGCAATTGCCACCTCATCCGCTGCTGGCGAGAGTATATCACCAATCGAGAGCTTGAATCAATGCGAACGTCCGACCACTCCCCGAGTGGACACGGTGTGTACAAAATCGCTAAAAACGGCTCAGTTTAAGTTACTCAGGCTAAAAATAGAAAATCAGAGAAAGACTCAAAAATCAGGGGAAAATAGGGAAATAAGATGGTAGCGGGGGTTGGATTTGAACCAACGACCTCCGGGTTATGAGCCCGACAAACTATCAGACCTCTCCCTTTGCTACAAAAAATCGGTGACAGATTGGTGACACAAAATGCTTAAAGTTGCCTACCTTTGCCTAATGGTGAGAAAAGAAAAATGCTTTTAAACAGCACTTAAATCAGGCGAAAACGAAAAAATTCAGCTGGCAGCGCTACGGGGATTTGAACCCCGGTTTGATGGCTGAGAACCACCCGTCCTAGTCCCCTAGACGATAGCGCCACAGGCAAACAAATTATCAGACGGGCCTTTTCTTGTCAACCAGCCCTTTGAGATGATTGCATCTTCAAAACCGTGAGAGACGGCTTATTGTTGAATAGGAGCTCGGCTTCGCCGCAGGGAAAAAGCAGCGCGCGCCGAACCCTCAATACTCAGCCTCTTCACGCAAAAAGAAATGCTTGCTTTCACCTCTTGGCGGAGATGAGCATCTTGGCTTTGACCTCGCCGCCGTTTATCCTCCACAGCATGGGCAGTGGCCTATCAACTCCTTCTGTATACTCAGGCGTATTCTCCCAGCGGTAATTAAGGATGAGGTTATAATCTGAAAAATGCTGCCATCGACGCCGCGCCAGCCCTCTCACCAGATGGAAATGATTGGCCGGCATTCCAATTTTGGCCAAACCGGCATCTATGTGGTCAAAAGTGACAAAGGTATGCGGCCAGGAATAGTTGGAAGCATGGCAGCATCTTTCGCTCAGTTTGGCTGGAAGCTCGACGCTCTGGGCTTCATCCTGGACCATGGTGAACATTGACGAAAGCTCAGAATAAGCCAATCTTCCTGCCATGCCTGCTATTCCTTTAGGCGAAATAAAGCCAACCGAAAAGCCAAGTCCTGGAAAATAGTACTCAATGGCTTTGAAAAGATATGCTTCCTGAGCATAATCCAGAGAGGCGCTGCCTGAGTTGTTGCCGTCGATAAAACCTCTCTTCATCCAGGCTTCATTCTTATAGGGAGCGAGGTCGAGCTTGATTTCCCTGGCGATCTTTTCTATCTCCCAAGGCTCATAGACTTTTCGAAAATCCATGAAAAGCGGCGGCTTCCCTCCACTCAAGTAGCAGTAAGCAATCATGGTCAGAAGGCCCTGGATGTCGTTCTCTGTGGCAAAAGGAATCACAGTCTTTTTTCCTGTATGGTCTTCAGTGGAGTTGAACAAAGATTCGGCGATATCCGCAGTTGTCAGAGGGATTCCCCGTCTGTCTGAACCCCAGGCAAGCTGGCTGGTCCAGCCTCCCCCGATGGCGTTGATCTCCTTCATATAATCCCTGATGATCAGGTAGAGAGCCAAGCCCTCATCGAGCTTGTTCCTGTCTTCTTCGGAAAGCTGAGGCGGCCTTATATCTTTTTGGGTGTAAACAGCCTTTTTGAACTCGACAATCTCTTCGGTGTTGGAGAAGATGCGATTCTTGAACTTCACGTTTATCACCCAGTTTCTCAGTGCCTTGAGCTCTTCAGGGTCGTAGCCTCCTTTCTTGTGAATCATGTCAGCAAAAATCTTCATTGATTCGCGTGTGGATTCGAGGCCGAAGAAACGCCTGGCGGCATGGACATGATTCATGGCCGTCTCCATCTGCATCGAGTCTGTGTCAACCGAAAGATATCTCTTTCCCCGCAGTGCGACCGAAGCCATCATGGCATAGGCGAGGTCAACGATTTCCTCCTTGGTCTTTGGGTCAAATTCCGGATTCATGCCTGTCTCCGGCATGTTTCCGATGACCATCGGACATAGACGCCCGGTCTGAGCATAGGCACCGACCAGAGCATCAATTCCCACCACCCCGGGTTTGGGCGCATTGTTTCCCCCGACACAGGCCAAGGGAGTCGTCGGAGGGAAATGGGCGGTGAGGGCTATGGCGCTTTTTCCGGGGAAGAACCAGGTGTCGGGGACGATGAGCAGAGCTTCAACACCGGCTTCTTTCATCTCATCGGCTCCAGAATCGGCTGTTCGTTCGCTATCAACGAGATGAGAACAGAAGAAAATGTTGGGAGCAGTTCCATCGGGCATCCTCAGACATTCTGCTAAAAGATTGGCTGTCATCGTCCCTATGTTGAACGCTCTTCGCCGCGAGGCATCGTCGATTCTCGGGTCGCAGGGAACAAAAATCCCTAAACAGGGAACGTTTGACTTTTTTTCCTTTGCGTAAGCCATCATTCCTCCTTAAAGCCGAATGATTCACCGCGTCGAATTCAATCCCGGCTGTTTATTCTTGATATTTGTCAGATGAATTTCCATTTGACCTGGTTATTATAAATGAATTTCTTATGCTTATAAACAAGAATGAGAGCGCCGCTGCATCTCTTTTCATC
>CAZGMN010000103.1:0-10866 GCA_964526905.1 uncultured Eubacteriales bacterium | reverse complement strand
TGAACCCCCGACCTTTGGATTCGAAGTCCATCGCTCTATCCAGCTGAGCTACGGGCGCGTCTATTTATTAGAAAAGAATTCTTTTTCTGAAATTTTGTTTATCAAAAGAGTCATTATTTTAATATGTCATTCGACATAATTCAATGACCCCTGCAGTGAGATTCTTAAATAACTTGACAGATAGAAAGCAAATATTTGTCGTTTTTCATTGTGGAAAAAGCGATGCTGACAATCAGCCGCTGTAACTTTTTCTTGGCTGGAAATTATGTTAGCATTGGGGAGCATGAAAATTGATGAGAAAGTCATAGGAAGGAAGAGAGAGAATTGAGTCTTTTCCAGATTGATACCAGAACAGAGGAAAAGTCAGAAGAGCACCAGTCTCTTCACCTCGCCAAGGAACTCAAACGAAAAGGGCTTCCTTTTCTCTTTGTTGTCCAGCTTGAAAGCTTCCTCCATCAAAAAGCTCTTGAAGCAGAGCTGCCGGTCTTCCCCCTTAAAATCGGGAAAGGATTCAACTTTCCAGCATTATTCAAATTGGCTCGAATGATGAAGCGCAAGAAATGCCTTCTTGCCCATTTCTTCGGAGACAATTCTCTGCAGATCGGCTCAGCAGCTGCTTCCCTGGCCAAAGTCCGCTATCAAGTGGTCTCCAGAGATGTTTATTTTCCGCCCAGGAAGAGTTCTTTCTCAAGACGCAAATACAAGAAAAAGATGGATGCCATCATCGCTAATTCTGAAGGCATAAAGAAAGTGCTGATTGAAGCAGGCATCGGGCCTGACAAAATTGAAGTCATACCCTCAGGCATAGACTTTTCTTCATTTGAGCAAGATGCATTTGTCTTCAGCAAAGATGACTATCTTCGCCGCGAATTCTCTTTTGTCAGCGATGACTACCTGGTAGGAATAATGGCAGACCTTGTTGACCATAAAGGCCAGAAGTATTTAATTCAGACAGCAAATATTCTTAAAAAGCACTCACCTAAGATTAAAATGATTATTGTCGGTGAAAGTCCTTTAAGGATGGAGCTGGATAAGCTGACAAGAGACTCCGATGTGGGAGATATTGACTTCGTTCTGGGCTTCCATGAAGATGCGCCTAAAATTCTTGCTTCTCTAGACCTGTTTGTCCTCTCCCCTTATTTGGAGGCAATGTGGGGCAGTCTTTTAGATGCTATGGCCTGCCAGCTTCCTGTCGTCGCCACCAGAGGAGGAGGCGTGCCGGAGGTAATCCTCCACGGAGAAACCGGGCTCTTGGTGCCTCCGAACAATCCCTTGGCTTTAGCTAAGGCCATCCTCAAGCTTTATAATGACAGACGCCTGGCCTTTCGTCTGGGACAGAGAGGATATGAAGTTATCCATCAAAAATTTTCATGCGAGGCTATGGCCGAAAAGGTCGTAACCTTGTATGAGAACATTGGATTAAGAAAGTGGATTCGTTTCCATTCAAGGGCCTAAAATATAAACACTTCAGGACACCTTGTAACTTTTGACATCACTTTTTTCCTGTGCTATAAGTTTTTGCGGGGAATACGTGAAACAGAAGGCAAAGAGCTGTGAAGAAGATAGCGATTGCAACGTCTAAGGGCGGCGTCGGAAAAACGACAACAGCCATCAATCTTGGCGATGGCCTTGCCCGCAAAGGCAAGAAGGTTTTGATTATTGACTGCGACCCACAAGGCAATGTCGGCAGCCATTTCAACATCGCCTCCGAGCATACGCTTTCTGATCTGCTGACCGAGGGCCACAGAGATGTGATCATTGAAGTTCGGAAAAACCTTGACATTGTCACCTCAGGACGGAAACGGTTGTATGATGCCCAGAGGGAATTGACCAAAGACGATTTTGGAATATTCAAGTTTGAAGAGAGAATTATGTTCATCCAGGGCTACGATTATGATTTTGTCTTCTGCGATTTCGCCCCATCCGACACGCTTATCAACCGGGCCGCGCTCATCTTCTGTGACAGCCTTTTACTTCCCCTCAATCCTGGGATTGACTCCATTATGGGCGCTGAGAGATATATCGACCTCGCCACGGAAATTTCTGGGAAGGCAAGGAAGATGATAGAAATTTTTGGGGTGTTGATCAATCTCTATGAGCAGAATACCATCATTTCGAGAGAGATTGATAGTGTGGCAAGAGAAAAATGGGGAGGCAAAGTCTTTAAGACGAGGATCCGGAAAAATGTTGCCATTGGTGAGGCCAGGGTTCAAAATCAAACCATATTTGAATATGCCCCCCAATCTAACGGAGCAAAGGATTTCACGGCTCTCTCCGAGGAGGTGCTCAATGGCAGTGAAAAAGCTTGACCTGGGGAAAGCCATTGAGAGAGAACACGATGAGCCGAAACTCAATGAAGGTCAAGAGTTCAGGCCAGGAGAGAAGATGATGAGGCTGAGAAAGGGCATAAATTCCAAGCTTTTTGAGATACGCCTGAAAGAAAAGTTGATTGGGGAAAATGAGAGATTAATTTTAGAAAATGTTAAATTGGGGATGACAGCAGAGGAAGTCATTGAAGCCGCCGGGAATCCGGATTCTGCCTTTGAGTGGTACTCTGGCAATCTGAAATATAAATACGGCAGTTTATGGGTTGTTATAGAAAATGGGGCTGTGACCTGTATTGTCCATGCCAAGTATTTTGAAAAATACTGGGGGAAGAGCGACTATCAAAATCGAAATCCAATGGCTATATATAAATAATCATATAATTCATAAAAATTAAACCTCAAAGGCCTTCTTTCCGTTTCTCATTGACTTCGAATTTTTCCTGTGTTATAAGATTTCAAGCAGAAAATGAGAGAGATATTGACGAATTGAGGCAGGAAGAAACTATAGGACATTGAGGAAAATTGCGAATTAATAATTCTTTTACGATTCAAAACTCTCAAAAAAGTAAGCTCTTATCATTTGCAAAATGGTTTGGAAATCATTAGGGAGGAGGGGTATGAGATGAAAATAAACAGACACATGCTGGAAAAGGTCCAGAAGATGGAGACGACAGCAATCTTCGAGGGAATCAGTGTCACGGGCGACATCAAGGGCTCCCACAATCTATTTTTGAATGGAGAATTCGAGGGAACAATTGAGCTTACAGCTCTTATCTTGGTCGGCAAGACTGGAAAGTTCAAAGGTGAGCTTAAGGCAGAATATGTGATCATCGAAGGTGAGGTTGAAGGCAAGGTCATGGCCAACGAAAAAGTCGAGTTGCGTGAGGGTGGAAAGTACAAGGGAGAAATACTGGCTCCCTCAGTCATGATTTCAGATAAGGCCTTCTTTGACGGCGCGGTGAAGATGATAAAAGAAGGGGCTGAGTCGCCAGTTATTGGGGGAGAAAACCTTTAAGAGATTCATTAAAGTAAGATCAATTCAAGATGGAATTGGTCAATTCTTATCTTATCTTATCTTGACTCAATTCTTTGTAGACAGCTTCCATTTTTTGAAGGCAAACCTCCCAGCTATATCTGGTTTCAACAAGTCTTCTCCCTCCCAGGATTAATCTCTCCTTTAAATCCGAGTTTTTCAAAACGTCCACAGTCTTTTTAGCGAAATCTTCAGGAGTGTCGGCAATAATTATGTTTTCATCGGGTGAGACCTCAAGCCCTTCGGCTCCAATGGTTGTCGAGATAACCGGCTTTCTCATTGCCATGGCTTCCAGAATCTTAAGACGAGTTCCAGCTGCTATTCTTAAAGGGACAATACAGACTTTGCATTTATTGACCACAGAACGGACGTCGTCTATGTAGCCGGTTACAAATATATTTTTGATTCTGGAGAGCGATCGGATTTCCTGAGGCGGATTTCCGCCAATAATGTAGAGTTGAATATCTGGAATCTTCTCTCGTATGAAGGGCAAGGTCTTTTTGCAGAAGTGAAGCATGGCATCGACATTGGGAGGATAGCCCATCAGTCCGGTGAAGAACAAGGTGTTCGGTTCCTCAAGACCATCTTCCGGCTTAAAATACTCCAAATCCACTCCATTAGGCACGACTGAGACATTGATCTGAGGGGAAGCTGAAAGCAAAATCTCCTTATCTTTCTCTGAAACGACGACCACCCTCTTGAAGCGAGGAATAACCCTTCTTTCATATCCTTTGACTCTCAGCCATTGAATGAAAAGCCGAATTTTTTTTAAAGGATTTCGCTCGCACAATAACTTCCTCTTATAAGAAATGGAATCAATGTCAAATTCGTCCAGGACTGCTGGCAGATGAGAAAAGAAAGGAAGATAGGGAGCAAGATGCAATTTCTCAATTTGAATGAGGTCAAAGCTGTGTTTTTTCAGAAGCTCGACGATGCTTCTTTTTAACTCCATTGAGGGGATAAACGGAATTTGCAAAACAAGTGATTTCAGGCGATCGACGGCACTTTTTAAATGCATTCTTGAAGAAAGATGAACCGTCTCCACCTCCTGACAGTACTTTTTAAGCTCGGAGACAGAATCTTTTTTAGAGTCGGCAGGAACAAGAAGGACAAGGTCATGATTTTGAGAGAGTTTCTTTATTATATTAAAAATGCGAATCCTTGCCCCGCTATCCGGCGGCAGGGGAAAAATCAAAGAAATGATGAGAATCTTCATTTCTTGGCTCTTCCAACGCATAAAATCATATGTGGAGCAAACCAGGGAGATAAAGAACGCAAGATTCGGGAAATCAGCCTCCCTGTTCGGTTAATTTTGTATTTTCTGTCTTTACTTCGGAAAAATGGCAAATCATACCATAGGCCGAAGGGATGATTGACGGGCCTGATAAAAAGAATTTCAAATTTCTCTCTCTTTAACAACTCCTCCATGTAGCGCCTTGAGTAATGATATTCGAAAAACGGGAGCGGTGCTGAGGGGGCTTTTTTGAATAATTTTTTAACCGGCCTGAGTCTTTTTTTTATCCTCCTCAACACATTTTCACAGGGCACGGTTACCAAGAGCAGGCCTCTCGCTTCTAAGACCCTATATCCTTCTTTAAGCGCCTCTGCTGGTCCTTCAATGAAGTGTTCTATGACGCCGAAGGAAAGATAGGCTTTGAAGTATCCGTCTGGAAACGGGAGTTGCCTTATATCACCCATCTGCAGGGGAAGGGTTGGGTCAAAAAGTTTCGCTTTGCTGAGAGCAACAGGGCTGTTGTCAATGCCGATGATATTGGTATATCCGCGATTCTTCAGGTAGATGATCCATCTGCCGAATCCACAGCCCGCTTCAAGGACTTTTCCTTGCTTGGGCAAATATTTAAGCAATATCGGCAAGAGGTCGTCATCAGCACAGGTCTCAAGATCCTCCTCAACAGTCCACTGCGACCAGGAATCATCCCAAACATCAATCTTATGCTCAGAAGCTTTGTTCATGAATCGTATCTTTAATGTTTATAGCCAACGAATGTTGGGGACTTCATGCCTCCAACGGCAAAGTAGGCTTCCTTGAGTTTCGCGTAGGTCAGCTCGCTCGAAAATTTCTCGACGGCTTCTCGTCTTGAATTTTCACTCAGTCGCTTCAATTTATCCTTGTCCAGAATGAGTTCGAATGTCCTTTCGGCAATATCTTCCGGAGCAGCCAACAGGCCAGTCACGTTATCCTTGATTATTTCAGAATGGCCTCCTGTCCCTCTTAAAGCAGCCACAGGCAGGCCGCAGGCCATGGCTTCCATCACGGTCAAGGCCATCCCCTCGCTGCGGGAAGGGAAAAGAAAAAGGTCTGCGTCGCTATAGAGAAGAGGAAGTTTCTCGTTGGGGATATAATCAGTAAATTCAACAGAGCCGGAAAGACCTTCCTTTTCAATATAGGAATGAAGGCTGAGCACATGCTCCCTGTCCTGGGGAGGCCCGACAATCTTCAAATTTGCATCAGGGCACCTTGTCTTGATTTTTTTAAGGCATTTTAGAGCATCCAATGCGCCCTTTTCCTTGTAGAGCCTTCCCACGAATAAAAGAGAAGGACGTTTTGTTTCTTCTCTCTTTCCTAACGGCTTGAACGAGTTTATATCCGGCCCCAAGGGAATGACAAGGGCCCGGGAAGGATGTATTCCATATTCTCTGACCGCTTTTTCTATAGACATTTTTGCTCCGGCTATGACTGCCGAAGCTCTCTGAAAGAATCTGTTCTTTGCGGGATCTCCCTTTACTGAGAATCCATGAATATGAATGATGTAGGGAATCCGGTGCAGAACCAGCCATTTTCCCATCAGGTATTTTGAGCGTCCTGTGCTGAGGTGAAAGTGGACAAGATCAGGACGGCAGGAGAAAAAATAGCGAAGGAAGGGGAGGGATATCTGGGCCCCGAAGGCATTTGCTCTCTTTTTAAGAAATCTCAAGGAAATTGGATGAAACTTGAAGGAAAGAGATTGTAAATTGAATTCCTTTCTCCTGCGGCCGCGGGTAAAATAGTTGAGTTCGCTCCAAATATTGTCCTCCCGCTGGAGACGGCTGAGAACGTTCCTCAATGAATCGGAGTGGTGAAGGCATTCTTCATCCGATAGTCCTATTAAATCGGCTGTGAATCCAAAGAAATGAAAAACCTGCACTTTCCTCTTTATCTCCTTCTTTTTATCAAGCTCAGAATATAGGGCGGACAAAATCTCTTCAGAAGAATTATATAATAGATCAACAGAAAAATAGTTATTATTGGGTCAATTATTGCCTTTAAATTGAGGGGGAGAAGAAGCGAAAGCCAGCAGGCGAGCGGCAAGTAGATGAGGAAATACTCTTTAAAAAATACCTTGATTCTTATCAGCCTCATCAAGGCCAAGAGTGCAAAGACGAAGGACAGCAGGTATCCTATGTAATTGGCAGCAATCATTCCATAGATCTCAAGAGATTTAACTAAAATAATTCCCAAGGAAAATTTGATCACTAAATTTGCAATCCATGTCAGGAAAACCCAACTTTCTCTTTTCAGGCTCTGAAGCAATGTGCTTCCTAAAATGGCTATCGGATTCATGATTTCCATAAAGCACATGACCCTCACATAGGGAATGGCCTCCACCCAGTTTGGCCCGAGAATGACTTTCACAAAAAGGTCGGCATAAATAAAAAGAATGATATAGATCAGATTCTCAAGGCTGATGATTGTCAGCGTCGAGTCTTTGTAGACTTTCTGAAGTTCAGGCTTGTTGTCTGCAAGCTTGGCAAAAACAGGAAACAAGACGCGCTGGAAGGAAGGCTCAATGATGCTTGTCGGCAAGGTTATTATGCTAAAGGCCATGAAATAGAGCCCGACTTTGGCCGAAGAGAGGAAGGCGCCTAATATTCCGTTGTCCCCATAATTAATCAAGGGACCGAGCAGGCCAAGCATCATGAAATACTTTCCGAAGGAGATCAGCTGTCGGCTGTATTTCAGTGTGAATTCAAGTTTCAGGTCTTGATGCACACTGAGCCAGACCATGACGGCGTAGATGACAGAGCAAATGATCTGGGCATAAATAAAGCTATAAACGCCGAAGTTCTTCAGGGCCAGAGCTACGCTTAACACTCCAAAACTCAGAGATTTGATAAACTCGGGAAAGATGAGCTTCTTGAGACGCAATTCCTTAGTCAAATAGGCTACGGGTATGGCTGAGAATGCTTTCGGAATAAGGGCAATGGAAAAAACACTAACGACATTTGGAATCTCAGGATTGAAGAATGAAAAGCAGGGCGAGAAGATTTTTATCAATAGAACTAAAAATGCCGACATGGCGACATTGATCATCAGCCCGTTTCCATAAAATTTTGTTTCACTCCTTATGAGATGCTTCGAGATTCCCAGGTCGTTGATGATTTCAGCTATGGTCACAACAAGGGAGGCAATGGCGAACAAGCCGAAGTCAGCAGGTATGAGAATGCGAGCTAAGATTAATTTTACAATGTAATTGAGCGTCAGACCGAGAAAATGAGAGAAATATGAGCTCATCAGAGAGATGCCTATGCTTCTGTCAAGATGTTTCACAGAATTCTCTGGAGTCAATGGAATTTGTTTGTTTGCTTCTAAAGAATCTTTCACAGTTTTTCCAAATTTCTTGCCAGTGATAATCCACGATATTCCTATCACACGAAATAAGAGGCGGTCAATAGGGAATGATAAGCATCCTAAATTCCGTGATAAGGGTGACGTGCTGGAGGTTCGGAGCACGCTGATTTTCCCCAGCGAGGAAAATCAGCTCCCATTCAGCCTTCGCTCTTCTCTCCTTCGGAGAGAAACCGTGCCCGCTCAGGCTTCATAGGGGACTCCTCACCTCCAGCACGTCACCCTCACAATCATCTTTGTATCAGTGATTCTGCAGCTGCGGGCGTTGCGGGGAGCACGCCGTGCCACTCCTCCATCAATCATTAGCTCTCACGGAATTTAGGTTGCTTATATAGGGAAGGTAAATAATGTGCTCTTGGATTATTCTCGGGCATTTAGAGCGCAGCCAGAACACCTCTGATGTAGCCGATGGACTCTGCCGCGCCTGGGAGAGGGTCGTTTTCATCTTTTTCATACTCCAGGGCAACAGTCCCTGAATAGTCAAGCTTGAGCAGCGTCTGCAGGAATTTTGGGATATCGATCACGCCTCGGCCGACCTCGACTGACGTTCCTTCTTTGGATGAGGCTGTGACATCCTTGATATGGACGTCGAGCAAGCGGTCGGCGAATTTTTTGGCGCATTCTGAGGGGTCGAGGCCTGCTCGCTGGGCATGTCCAATGTCGAGGCAAAGGCCGAGCCGAGGGTCCAGGTTTCTTATTTTTTCGTACACACTTTCAGGAGTCGGATAACGCTTGTCTTCAGGACCGTGGTTATGAATGGCCAGCTTGATGTCGAATTCTTGAACTTTCTTATCGACAGAATTCAGAAGCTCGTGACTCGGGACTCCGATGATGACCTTCATGCCCGCAGCTCTGGCATACTTAAAGGCTTGTTCAACCTCTGTTTCATTCTGCATGTAAACCACGCCGCAGCCATAGAGTTCAAAACCTGCTTCCCTGACTCTTTTTGAAATGGCATTTATCTCCGCCTCGCTGCTTTTTAGGGGAAGGTGAAAATCCTTAAAGGCGATTCTGCGCAGCCCCAATCTTTTTGTCATGGCCAGCGTCTCTTCAAGGCTGAAATGGCGGAAGGTATAAGAAGCCATGCCCAGGTTCAATGTCTTTATTTTCTGAAGGGCTTTTTTTTGTCCATAATTTGCTCGGGCCTCGATGAAGGTGGAGAGAGAGACGGCTGCCCCTGGGCCAGCCAACTTAATAAATTCCCGTCGCGTTATTTTGCTCATATCAGTCCTCGCTCAAGGATGGATTATTCTTGGGGAAGGACCCAGGGCTTTCGGTATTCTCTGCCCGCAAGAGCCCGGCCTTCAGGATCGCCTATGACCTGTTCTTTTTTGCCATCCCAGCGAATGGAGCGCTTGAGGCGAAGAGCGATATTGCCTAAATGGCAGGCGATGACGGACTTGTGGCCGATTTCAACCTCTGCTTGAGGAGCCCGTCTTGTCTTCAAGCAATCGATGAAATTGCAGACATGAGCAAAATGAAAGTCGCTTGAGCCTTCCTGTCTTGGAGTCGGCATCATCCGGAAAACACGCTCAGGCTGCTTGAGCTTATCCGTTTCCGGATAGACTTCCCAGCCGCCCCTGTCCACGACAAGAATTCCGTTCTCGCCATGGAATTCAACGCCATGCTCGCGCTGCCAGGGTCCGAATCCGCAGCCGATCATGTGCTCCCAGACCAGCGAGAAGCTCGGAAATTCGACAATGGACTGCTGCGTATCAGGAGTCTCTCTGATGTCATCTGGAAATCCATATTTTCCGCCGATAGCCATGGCTCCGACTGGTTCTTCTTTCATCGCCCAGATGACAACATCAATCATGTGCGCGCCCCAGTCTGTCATCAAGCCGCCAGAATAATCCCAGAACCAGCGAAAGTTGTGATGGAAGCGGCAAGGATTGAAAGGGCGTAAAGGAGCTGGCCCGAGCCAGAGGTCGTAATCGACATAAGGGGGAGGAGGTTCATCAGGAGGATTTCCTATGTCTCCCTTCCAGTCGAGAAAAGCCCAGGCCCGCGCCGTGCGGATCCTTCCCAGCTTGCCCGATTGGACGAAAGCGACGGCATCAGAGAAGTGCTTGGCGCTTCGCTGTTGGGTTCCAACCTGAACGATGCGCTTGTATTTGCGCGCAGCGTTGACCATTGCCCTTCCTTCTTCGATGGTTGTCGCCAGCGGCTTTTCGACATAGACATCTTTGCCTGCCTGGCAGGCAAAGACAGTCAACAGGGCATGCCAGTGGTCAGGAGTGGAGACGATGACTGCGTCGATGTCTTTTCGCTCGATGACCTTGCGGAAATCTTTATAGCCGGCGGCCTTCTTACCGCGGCTGTCCTGAATGATCTTTAATCCTTCCTCTAAATGCCTTTCATCAACATCGGCCACGGCCAGGCACTCGACTTCCTGGAGGCGAAGGAAATCGCTCAGGTTGGCTTTTCCCATTCCGCCGCAGCCAATCAGGGCCAGATGAATCTTATCGTTGGGACTGACTCTTCTTTGGAGCAGAACCTTTTTTTCGACAAACGGCCCTAAGCCGGCAGCCAGGGCTGTGGCGGTCACAGCGGCCTTTGTCGATTCTCCTATAAATTTCCGTCTTGTTATTCTCTTCACCTCATCAATCTCCTTTTATTGAACGCATTTTTACCTTCTATATATACCAAGAGCAAACATAAAAAAAGGGGACAGTCGATTTATTCCTTTTTTATCGAGATAGAAGTATTAGGAAGTAACTATAGTGATAATTGAGGATTTAGCCCTCGAACTTTATTTATTTCTTGTTGTTAGATTGGGCGAAGGCCACCTGTTTGGAAAACCGTTTGAAGGCTGAGCGGGCACGGTTCCGCGACCGTAGGGAGAGGAGAACGAAGCCTGAAACCGAGCAGGCTTTGCC
>CAZGMN010000102.1:0-10896 GCA_964526905.1 uncultured Eubacteriales bacterium | reverse complement strand
TGGCTTTTGGAGCTGTGCAGAGAATCAGCACTGCCCAGAAAAACTATATAGAGACTGGCTTCTTAGCTCGAAGCATGGAGGAAGAAGCTCCGGTTCCGGGCAGCGAGGCCTCGATACTTCTCTCCATAGAAGATGTGACCAAAGATGTTCTCTCTGCGCTTAAGACGGGGATGACTGATTTCGAGCGCTACCTGGCTGTCGAGAACAGGACAAAGGAAATCATTAAAGACGCCGAGAAAAAAGGCGGCGTCAGGTGCGAAGTCACGGGCATGAATTATGGAATGGAATATTTTCTTTTCACTTTCATCAGGCTTAAGGATATCCGCATCGTCTATGTTCCAGCCCGCTCCATCGGCGAATATGGAGGAGAGGTTGATAACTGGATGTGGCCCAGGCATACCGGCGATTTTGCCTTCCTCAGAGCCTATGTTGGGCCTGATGGAAAGCCGGCCGAGTACTCCAAGAATAACGTGCCCTACCAGCCAAAAAGCTATCTGAAAATATCGGCCAAGGGGATTAGCGAGGGCGATTTTGCGTTGATCATCGGCTATCCTGGCAGGACATACCAGCGCCTGACATCTTTCGGAATCGAAGAGGACATCGACTTTCGCTATGGCTTCCAGATTCAAACCCTGAAAGATTTGATCAAGATTTACGAAGATTTTTCAACCAAGGACAAGGAGGCCGAGGTGAAGCTTGCTTCAATGCTTAAAAGCTACTACAACGGCCTGAAGAATAACCAGGGAATGCTCGAGGGTTTGGTCAAGGCGAATCTCCTCGACAAAAAAAGAGCCGAGGAGAAAGCTTTCCTCGATTTTCTGAAGACAAATCCAGAGCTTGAGAAAAAATACGGCACTCAGCTTTATCAGATAGAAGCTCTATACCGGGAATCGAATAAAACAAGGGCAAAAAATGCCATCCTGTCCTGGATTGGGCGCGGCAGCCAGATGACGAGTCTTGCCCTGATGATCAACAAATGGTCGATCGAGAAAGAAAAGAAGGACATGGAGAGAGAGCCCGGATATCAAGAAAGAGACCGTGCCAGAGCAGAGCAGAGGCTAAGAATTGCCCAGAGAAGCCTCGTCCCTGAAGCAGACAAGAAAGGTCTGGAGTATTTTCTGAAAAAAGCTCTTGCCCTTCCGCAAGGACAAAAAATCAAGGCTGTGGAAGATATCGTCAACCAACAGCCAGGAGTTTCGCCCGACCAGGCTGTCGCTAACTTTTTGGAAAAGCTATATAGAGAAACAAAGCTCGCTTCGGCCGAAGAGAGGGTCAAGATGTTTCAACTCAACAGGAAAGAACTGTTGAACCTTGGCGACCCATTCATTCAATTCGCCTCTGAGTTCGAAAAAGAAAGAGAGACTTTAAACATCAAATCAAGAGAATTCTCAGGAGCATTGTCAAGGCTGATGCCTGTTTATCTCCAGGGAGTCGAAGCCTGGAAAAAGACAAAGCTTTATCCTGATGCCAACGGAACGATTCGCTTCAATTACGGAAAGGTCAAAGGCTACTCTCCCCGGGATGCGGTCTGGTATCGTTATCTGACTTCTTTGACTGGAGTCGTCGAAAAGAACACAGGAAAAGAGCCTTTCAACAATCCGGAGAGACTGCTCGAGGTCTATAAGAGAAAAGATTTTGGAACATATCTCGATAAGACTATTAACGATGTGCCTGTCAATTTTCTGAGCGATAACCATTCTACAGGCGGAAACTCTGGAAGTCCTGTCATTAATGGAAAAGGCGAATTAATCGGGCTTCTCTTTGACGGCAATTATGAATCAATGTACAGCGATTATTATTTCGATCCTGATATAACACGGAGCATAAATGTTGACATCCGCTATGTTCTTTTTATCACTGAAAAAGTGGATAAGGCCCTGAACGTTCTGCAAGAACTCACTATTGTCAGGTAATCGAAAATAATTTCAGGAAAACCAAAAAAAGGAGTAGTCCTCTTCTCTATCGGTTTAGCGAAGCGGTAAAATATTTCCCTTGACATCAAATCGGGCTGTGAGGACTTCTGTTGTCCAGGCGTCGGCAGAGCCTTTGAATCCCGGCTGCTTCCCTCCGACTGCCACTTCAAATAATCCAGGCTCGACGGCTCGTTTAAAGTTGCTGTCAATCAAAGACAGCTGCTCAGGGGTCAATGTAAACTTGACTGTTTCTTTCTCGCCTGGCTTGAGGTGAATTCTCTCGAACCCTTTCAGGGCACGGATGGGAACAGGCACAGAAGACTCGATATCAGTGAGAAAGAGCTCGACAACCTCATCTCCTGCTACTTTTCCCGTATTTTCGACATCAACGGAAAGAGCGACATCCTCTCCTGCTTGAATAGTGTCCGGTGCTCTAAGATTGCTGTATTTGAATCGAGCGTAACTTAGCCCAAACCCAAATGGATAGAGCGGCTCTCCGTCAAAATAGCGATAAGTTCTGCCTTTCATGGCATAATCAACGAAAGGAGGAAGCTGGTCGACAGAGCGGTAAAAAGTGACGGGAAGCCTTCCCCCAGGATTATAATCGCCAAAGATGATATCAGCGATGGCCTGCCCTGCTGCTTGGCCCGGATACCAGGCTTCGATAATGGCCGGTATATTCTCGCTGGCCCAGTTAACACTCAAGGCGCTTCCGTTGAGCAGAACGAGCACGATTGGCTTGCCTAAAGCATGGATGGCTTTGAGCAGCTTTTCCTGAATAGCCGGAAGGTCTAATGTCAGGCGGTCGCCTCCCTTGAAGCCTTCAACCTTGACCTCCATCTCCTCGCCTTCAAGCCTTGGAGAAAGGCCGAGGAAGATGAGCACAGCATCGGCTTGTCTCGCTATCTCCACTGCTTCTTTTTCATAATCCCTCCCTGGAACAGACCAGAGCAGCTTGATCTTCGCCTCCCCTGAGCGTTCGAAGAATTCAACTTTTATCTTGTAATCCTTACCAGCCTCAAGGTCCACGTTCTCATAGGTCTTAAGCGCATGGTGCCTGCTGTTGAACCTGACCAGAAGTTTGTCGTCGAGGTATAAGCGGAAGCCGTTGAGTCCTTCAGCTCCCAAGCTGTATTTTCCTGTCAGAGGAGGAACAATTTCTCCTGTCCAGCGAACGCCGAAATTGTCGCCGTCAAAATCCTTGCGCGGCGCGCCGTCCCACCAGTTGAAATTGATTTCTTTATCGATATGGGTAAAGGCAGGCTGTCCTTTGAGATCGCGGTTATTAAAATATTCGGCCTTGAGTCCATTTCGTCTTTTACCTTCTTCTTCGGTGAAAAGCGCCGAGGAGGGAATGATTTCAAAATGAGGAAGGCCTTCGGCCCATTCGCAGCCTAAGGAATAAAGGACCTTTGTCTTTTTAGCAACTTTCTGGCGGATGCCCTCAAGAGGCGTAAGGGGATGGGAGGGCGTGCCGTTGTAATTTCCGAGAAGCACTTCGACATCATCAGCATTGGGACCGATGACAGCAATCGTGCTTAAGTCTTTTCTCAGAGGCAGGATGTTATTCTCGTTCTTCAAGAGGACGATAGATTTTCTGGCTGCTTCCAAGCTTAACTCCTTGTTCTTTTTGCAGTCGACAACACTATAGGGAATTTTTGCATAAGCAACCATGTCTTGCGGGTCGAACATGCCCAGCCTGAACCTTGCCCTGAAAAGCCTCTTCACAGAGACATCAACCTCTTCTTCTTTGATCAAGCCGCTTTTGACAGCTTCGAGCAAACTTTTATACTCGTTGCCGCAGTTCAAGTCGCATCCTGATTTGATGCCCAGAGCTGCCGCCTGAGGAGAGCTCTGGACGACTTTATGCCCTTCAAAAATATCTCTTATCGCATCGCAGTCAGAGACAACATAGCCTTCAAAGCCCCACTCCTCCCTCAGAATTTTTGTTAAGAGCCGGCTGGAGCCGCAACAGGCTTCGCCTTCATATCTGTTATAGGCGCACATCACAGAAAACGCCTTTGCTTCCTCAATACAGGCTTTAAAATGCGCAAGATAAGTTTCACGCAAATCCCGCTCATCGGTCCTGGCATCAAAGGCATGGCGGTCAGGCTCAGGCCCGCTGTGAACAGCATAATGCTTGGGAGTTGACACGACTTTCAGATACTTCGGGTCATCGCCCTGCAGGCCTTTGACAAAGGCAACTCCCATCCTCCCGGTCAAATAGGGGTCTTCACCATATGTCTCCATTCCCCTTCCCCAGCGGGGATCTCGAAAGATATTGATGTTCGGCGACCAGAAGGTCAATCCCTGATAGATGCCTCTTTTTCCCTGACGGAGGAATTGATGATGCTTGGCACGGGCTTCGTCAGAGATGGCTGTAGCAACCCGGTGCATCAACTCCACATCCCAGCTTGCGGCCAAGCCGATGGCCTGGGGGAAGACGGTTGCCAGGCCGGCGCGGGCCACACCGTGCAGACACTCGTTCCACCAATCATAGGCAGGGACATCAAGGCGCTCTATGGCTGCCGCGCTGTTAAGCAACTGCGAGACCTTCTCTTCGAGAGTCATCCTTGAGACCAGGTCATTGACCCTTTCCTCTATGGAGAGCGTTGGATTTTTATATGGCGGCAAGCTTCCATAGTCTTCTTTCTTGCCACAGGCCTTCATCCCTAATACCAGAAAAATGAGCAAGAAAAAAAGGGAAATTCTTTTGTGTAGATGACCTATCATTTCTTTCTCCTCCATGAGCATGATTTCAAGCAGCGAATTCTGCTTGTTTTTAAAAACATTCTGGCATATATAAATAATATTCATAAATTCATGTCAAGAAACGGGGTCGGCTCGGGCAAGGAAGTTCGAAAGCCCGCCGCTTTTGCTTCAGCGATGATGAGGGGGGTGAGCAGCTTCCCTTTATGACAGAAATAACATTTCAACCTTTGCAAAATTCATCTCTTATAAGGAGGCATCATGGATTTTATGGAATTAAAAAAAAGATTGACTGAGCTTGATGCGGCCTGCATCTGTGACGTCAACAAGAAGTTGAGGGTTATGGACCCTGGAATAAGGCCTATAAACCAGGGAATGAAAATGATTGGAATTGCCCACACTGTTCATTGTCGAGCCGATTTTCTTTCAGTCCTCAAGGCTCTTCACGAATCCGATGAAGAGGAAGTCTTGGTTGTCGATGCCGAGGGAGAGACGGTTGCTTTAGCAGGAGAGCTTTTTGTCCGTGAAGCAAAAAGGAAGAACCTCGCCGGTATCGTTGTTGACGGCGGCTGCCGCGATGTCAGAGGCATTAGAAATGCCAACTTCCCTGTTTATGCCCGATGCCTGAGTCCCTTGGCTGGAACAGCCTCCAAGATTTTTCAAACGCAGGTTAAGGTCAATTGCGGAGGCGTTGCCGTTGAGCCAGGAGATGTCATCTTCGGCGACGATGATGGAATCGTGGTGATGAATGTCGAGGAGATTAGGGAAATTTTAGCCACAGCCGAAAACATTCAAAGGATAGAAGACAGGGTCTTGAAGGAGATGGAAAAAGGCAAGAGTCTTGTCGACCTGCTCAACTTTCACGACCACTATGCTAAGATCAGCAAAAAGCAGAAGAGCGACCTCATTTTTATCATCTAATCCATGGGCTAAGGCTCTCTTTCATTGTGTGTGGTTTCTATGAATGGTTTTGTGTCAAATATCAAAGGAGGAAAGATGAGGAGATCAATGATATTGACCGTCATTGTCATCACATTGAGCATTTCCTCGATTTGTTTCAGCCGCCCTGCCTATGACATTAAAAAAATAAAGGGTGATATTCAGGCAATTCTCGACCGGCAGCAAGCTTCATGGAACGAGGGAAATATCGAAGGATTCATGGAATATTACTGGAAGTCAGAGGAGATGACCTTCCAATCCGGAAACAGAAGGCTTTATAGCTGGAATGCCCTTCTCTCCAGGTATAAAGAGACCTATAGCAGAGAAAACATGGGGAAGCTGGATTTCACTGATATCGAGATTAAAGTTTTATCCCGCGACTTTGCTTATGTTCTGGGCAGATGGAAGCTTGCTTTCAAGGATTCTTCTTCCAAGGAAGGCCTCTTCACCCTCATCTTCCAGCGCTTTTCAAAGGGCTGGAGAATCATCCTTGACCATACTTCGTGACCAGTGATAGTCAATTTTTTTATTTAACGCGGTATTTTTCAAACCAGGCACGAAGATAGAGCTGCTGGAGGAGCCGGTGAGAAGGCCGCCGCCAGCCGTGATATTCATCGGGCATCCGAACCAGCAAGGTTTCCTTCTTGAGCAGCTTCAGGGCTCGGTAGAATTCTTCACTCTGGCTGATAGGTGTCCTTAAGTCCGCTTCGCCGGTCATGACCATTGTCGGCGTCGTCACATTGCCGACGTAATGAAGCGGCGAGCGGAGAGCATATTCGGATGGATCTTCCCAAGGATTTTTCTTGAATTGCCTGTACCAGTTCGCACCGTCTGTTGTTCCCACAAAGGAGTGCCAATTGATGACAGGCCTCATCGAGACAGCAGCCCTGAAGCGGTTGGTATGGCCAACAATCCAGGCTGTGAGGCAGCCGCCGCCGCTGCCACCGCAGACAAAAAGATTATTCTCATCGATGAATCCTTTGGCCAGGGCTGCATCCACCCCGGCCATTAGGTCATCAAAATCCTTGCCAGGATAGGAAAATTGGATGCCGTTGACAAAATCCTGGCCGTAGCCTGTGCTCCCTCTCGGGTTCATATAAAGGACGGCATAGCCGTTGGCGGCAAAGTTCTGCCAGTCCCAGCTAAAGCGGGCTGAATACATTGCCCAGGGACCGCCGTGGATGTAGAGCAGCAGAGGATATTTCTTGCCCGGCTCAAACTCAGCAGGCTTAATCAGCCAGCCCTGGAGGTCAAGCCCATCAGGAGATTTAAACCATAGCTCTTCAACCTCTCCCTGTTTGACATCGGCCAGAACATCCTCATTGACATCCACCAGCTTTTTGATATTTGCCGGGCTGGCCAGATTGAAAGTTGCCAGAGAGCCCGGGTCATAAAAAGTCGAGAGCACGGTTGCCGCCTGGCCATTTTCGGCGATGCTCAATCCCGATAAATAATGAACACCCTCCGTGACCTTTCTAATTTTCTTTGCTGTGTTGATAAAGTAGAGGTTGCTCTGCCCCTTTTCTGCCATGAGATAGTAGATTCCGGAGCTATCCGCAGCCCAGGTGATATTTGAAGGCGAGCTGGGAAGGTTCACAGCCAGAATATGCTTGTTCCCTCCGTCACTATTCATGAGATAAAGGTTTGAGAGATGGCTGGTGAAATTCTGCTCATTGTAGCCAGTGTAGGCAATCAAATTGCCGTCGGGCGAAACTGTTGTCCCTCTGTCCGGGCCTTTGCGGTCAGTCAAAGCCTTTATCTCCAGAGTGCTGAGGTCGACGGAGTAAATCTCAGTATCGCCGAAAAGATATTCAGCATCAGGCTTACGGATGGAAGTGAAGTATATCTTTTTTCCTTCTTTTGACCATTGAGGGTCGCTGTCTGAATAGTCTTCTGATGTCACCTGTTTGGGAGTTCCCCCGATTTCAGCGTCGATAGTAAAGATATGGTTATAGCCCTTGGGCATGAATCCCCTGCCGTCGAATCTCCAGGAAAGCCTGTCGATGAGAACTGCCGGCTCTGCCCACTTGGCGCCCTCTGGCCTTTTGGGAAGCTTCACGGGCAAAATTGGCTTATCGTCCGGAATAAAGAGGGTGAATGCCAGATTTTTTCCAGCAGGCGACCAGGTCAAGTCCTGAGGAGAGCGTTCAAGGTGAGTGAGCTGGGCGACCTCTCGGGTATCAAGCCAAAGGACATGAATCTGAGTTGTTCCGTCTCTATCAGAAAGAAAGGCAATTTTTTTTCCGTCAGGCGACCAGGCCGGCGAGAAGTCCCTCCAGTTTCCATGTGTCAGCTCGCGGATGCGGCGTCCCTCGATATCGACAATCCAGAGATTGCTCCTTGACTGGTCGTTCTTTTTATCGACCCAGCCACGGGTGAAAAGGATATTCTTTCCATCTGGAGAAATGAGAGGGCTTCCGATGGATTCCATCTCCATGAAGGTTTCATCGGTCAGCAGCTTATATTTTTTTTCTAGGCCCAGCGTGATTCCCGAGGCAAAGAAAAAAATAAGCAGGCCGATTGTTGATAGTTTGGCGATTGCCTTCATCTCATAAACCTCCTTCTTAAAATTTAAATCAAAAAAAATCTTTTATCTGTCATTCTATCTTTTTATCATGATATTCAGCAAAAAAATTTAGTCCAGCAAAAAGAAGGTCAGGCCGGGTGTTTATAAAAACCGTTTAAAGGATGAACAGGCGCTGTTCTTCGACCGAGTTTTCCTTCAAAGAAAAAATTCATTCGTTTTTTACCAGGCGATTCCGTAGTCTTCGCCGTAGTTGCTCGAGCCTCCCCACAATGTTCCGTGTTTCCAGTCGAAGAAAATGGCATTGATCGGCCCTGAAGTGTATTTTCTGTATTCAATCTTATAGCCCATGTTTTCCAGAATCTCTTTCACTCTCTGCGGGACTTTTTCATTGAGCTGGAGCCTCCCCGGCGAAGATTGGTGGGAGCCGAAGGAGCTGCGCATCTGGAAGCTGACGATGTTGGCCGCTTCGCAGGCTTCCTGGACATTCATCCCGAATTCGACAAAATCCAGGAAGAACTGGAGCATGTTTTGGTCTTGAGTATCCCCGCCCTGGACGGCAAAGGAGAGAAAGGGTTTGCCGTCTTTTAAGGAAAGGCTCGGGGTTAAAGTCGCTCGCGGCCTCTTGCCCGGGGCAACCACGTTAAATGGATTCTCAGCCTCGTCGAGGACAAAGCTTTGCATGCGCTGGCTCATTCCGACTCCAGTATTTCCGGCGATGCAGGCCGGAATCCAGCCGCCGCTGGGAGTCGCGGAAACAACCCATCCTTCCTTGTCAGCCGCCTGGATGGATGTTGTTCCAGTGAAGAAGCTCTCCTCCAGAGAGATGGTTTCTTTTTTCTCTGAATCAGATGCTCCGAGATTTGTCCATTTCTCAAGGAGATGAAGGTAGGGATTTTGTTTTCCCTCAAAAGGATAAGGATCGCCAGGCTTGACAGCCGGGTCGTTGACATTCCAGTTTAATTTCTTCAGCCTTTCCTTAGCATATTCCTTGGATAAAAGACCTTTGATCGGTTCCTCAGGAGGGAAATAGGGGTCTCCGTAGTAAAAATCTCTGTCAGCAAAGGCGAGGTTCATCACCTGGTAAAGGGTGTGGATAGCATTCACACTGTTGTAGCCCATGGATTTGAGGTCGATGTTTTCCAGCATGTTGAGCATCTGAAGGAGAACAGGCCCCTGAACCCAGCAGGTCAGCTTGTAGACTTCGATTCCCTTGTAGGTGCTCATCACTGGCTCTTCGATGTAGACCTTCCACTTTGCCAGGTCATCCATGGTGATCAGCCCGCCCTGCTCCTTCAAGCCTCGGACAAATTCCTGAGCGATATCGCCTTTATAGAAGCGGTCATAGGCGGCAGAGAGGGCTTCTTTCCGGTTTTTTCCTGCAGCTAAGGCCGCCTCTTCGGCTTCAATCAGTTTCTTTAAGGTGCTTAAAAGGTCTGGCTGGCTGAAAATTTCTCCCGCATAAGGAGCCTCCCGCTCTTGGCCAAGATGAGGGAGAAGGACTTTCTTGGAGTAAGGCCACTGTTTGATTCTCTGCTTATTTCTCTCGATGCTGGTGGCAAGCTCCTCTTCGACAGGATAACCGTCTGCCATCTGCATCGCTGGCTCGAGAACCTGTTTAAGGCTCATGGTCCCAAACTCAGTTAGCATGGTTATCAATCCTCCAGGAGTTCCTGGAGTCACTGCAGCCAGCGGACCGTATTCAGGAGGGTATTTCATTCCTTTTTCTTTGAAGAATTCAGGAGTCGCTCCGCTTGGAGCTACGCCGAGGGCATTGATGCCATAGACTTTTGTGGTGTGAGGATTGTAAATCAGGGCCTGGGTTTCGCCTCCCCAGCTCAAGACATCATACATGGTGCAGACGGCAGCCAGCATGGCGCAAGCGGCATCAACCGCATTCCCTCCGCGCTCAAAAATCTTGGCTCCAGCAGTGGCGGCAAGAGGCTTGCCGGTAATGGCCATCCAGTGGCGGCCGTGAAGGACTGGCTTTTCAGTTCGGGAAGAGACTTTGATGCTCGAAGCAAGAAGAAAGAGCATCAGCACCAAGAATAACTTCCAGCCCCTGAAAATTGCTCTTTTGTCTGAAGCCATCTCTTATCCTCCTTTTCGAACAATTCTGCCTCTTCAGTCTATCTTCCGCTTGGAGATTGTCAAGAGTTAAGAAAAAAGCAAAAAATTAGCACAAACTGCTTTTTTGGCGTAGTAAAAATTTTTTCTTTTAAGGTTGAGCTAACGCTTGCTCTTTAATTTTTCCCTCTTTCTTTGAGCGAGAATAGCTTCTATTTGAAGATTATTGATTGCCGACCTTGCCATATTCTTAAAGCTCGCCTCTTTAAACAGGGCCTCAGCCTTCTCATAATACTTGATCGCACTCTTGATGTCGCCTAATTTTTCATATTCATGGCCCATGGTATAAGCGACCATCCCATCGTTGGATGTATTCAAGAGCTCCTCGAGACAGAGGATGACTTTTGCCGGATTAAGAAGCTGGCGGCACTCTTTTATTTTATCATTCAAGCGTTTGTTGTTGGAAATGCTCATTGTGGAACTTTATTCTAATACATCCTTCGAACAAATTTAACTAAAAATTTCGGCATGATTTGAGCACACTTTTTGAATTCGCCAATTTCCTGACCGGGCCTTCATGAATTAGCTAATATCATAAGAAAAATTTGAAGTCAAAAATAATGAGGATGAAAGGGCTTCATTAAAAAAATGGTTTTGTAGAAAAAAAAGAAAAAAATTCATATAATTTTTGCCATCTGTCTCATCCAAAGGAGCTCTCGAGTGCTATGAATAAACTATTTAGAT
>CAZGMN010000101.1:0-11001 GCA_964526905.1 uncultured Eubacteriales bacterium | reverse complement strand
AGGCAAAAGGAATAACAAAGTCAAAGTGAAAGTGGGAGTTGGGCGGGATATTTTTCAAGACCCCAGTCACTTTAAAATCAAATATCGAAGATTGGCCGGCGGCAGAAATAAAAGCATCCCGGCGTTGAATGGAGATCATTTTGCCCACAGCATCCCCAGTCCCGAAATACTTCTGTGCCATCTCTTCAGTCAGGACAAGGGAATAGGAGTCTTGCAGCGCCTTTTCAGGGTCGCCTTTAAGAAAGGGAAAGGAGAATATGGAGAAGAGTGAAGAGTCAGCCAGCATGAACTTCTCCTCTTTTATCCATTCTTCTCCCTTGCGGACAAATATCAGGGTATTTCTTCTGAGAGGGCTATCGATGCGTACTGCGTCCCTAATCTCTGGATATTCCTTGAGCAGAGCCGAAGCCATGGGAGCACAGGTTCCTGTATGTTTGAAGGGCCGCCCTGGAGCGATAAATCCATGGTCAATGGCCAGGCGATAGATTTGCGGCGCTTTGAGATGAAAACGGTCATAGCTGAGCTCGAACTGGATGAAAAGGAAGATCAAGAAACAGCTCGCCAGACCTACAGCCAGACCAGCGATGGTGATTAAAGAATATGATTTGTAGCGGAAGATATTCCTCAGAGCAGCCTTGAAATAGTTTTTAAGCATGGCTCTCCTCCTTATCTATATCTGGCCAATCCTCCAGCTCTTATTTCTTGATTCCATTATTCATACCTCAACGCCTCAACCGGATTGGCCAGCGCGGCTTTGATCGCCTGGTAGCTCACAGTCGTTAAGGCGATGACAAAGGCCATCAAAGCTGAGAGAAGGAATATTCCAATTCCAAAATTGATGCGGTAGGCAAAGTTCTGAAGCCAGCGGCTCATGGCAAAATAGGCAACCGGCCATGCGACGGCATTGGCCAGCAGCACCCATTTCACGAATTCCCTGGAGAGCAGGAGAGCAATCCTGGCTGCCGAAGCACCGAGAACTTTGCGGATTCCGACTTCTTTTGTCCGTTGCTCGGCCGTAAATAGAGCCAAGCCGAATAATCCGAGGCAGGCAACGAAGATAGACAAAGCAGCAAAACATACAAAAATCTTTCCTAATGTTTCTTCAGCTTTGTAAAGCCTGTCGAAATCCTCATCGAGGAAAGAATAGATAAAGGGAAAATTCGGAGCCAGCTCATTCCATTTTTCCTTGATAAAGGCCAGAGTCCCTTTTAAATCGCCGGGACGAATCCGGATTAAAAAATAATGGTAGGAAGCGGGCCAGATGTGCAAAACGAGTGGTTCAATTCTGTTGTGTAAAGACTCATAATGAAAATTTTCGACAACACCGATAACAGCCCCTTTTTTGTAGCGGCCAGGGCCTGGAAGCCATTCGAGAGTCTTCCCCAGCGGCTCGTCCCAACCGATTTTTTCGACTGCTACCTCATTGAGAATGAAGGCTTCTGAAGCGTCTGTGGCGAAATCTTTGGAAAAGCCTCTCCCCTCTTTAACTTTTATCCCTAATGTCTCCAAGAAGTCATAGTCAATCCTCATGTTCTTTATGAAAAATTCTGTGGTTTTCTCAAATCCCTCTGGAACAAAGGGGTTTGAATTCACCCCGCTCCTTCCAGGCACATCAGAAGCGACTGAAACCTTAATAATTTTTGAATTTCCGAGCAGCTCATTCTTGATGGATTGATGCTGAAGAAGAATCGGCCTTTCTTTTATAGGGAGAACCACGACATGTTCCTTGTCAAAGCCTGACTTCTTGTTCCTGACATAATTCATTTGGCTGCTGATCACGACGGTGCAGATGATCAAGGTGATGGATATCGCAAACTGGGTCAGGACAAGAATACTTCTGATGAGACGGCGAGCCGAGCCGGGCTGAAATGCCCCCCGCAGAATTTTTATCGGCTGAAAAGCGGAAAGGAATAAAGCCGGGTAGATTCCAGAAGAAATTCCGACAAAAATTGTGACTCCGATTACGGCCGGTAAAAAAAAGAAGTTATCGATATAGCCAACAGATAGATCCTTCCGAAGAAGATTGTTAAAGACAGGCAAAAAGAGCTCAACCAGAAGCAAAGCGGCGGGGAGAGCCAAAAAGGTCAGAAAGACTGATTCACCCAGATATTGTTTGACAATCTGAAGCCTGTAGGCCCCCAGAACTTTTCTCATGCCAACTTCTTTAGCCCGGCTCATATGCCGGGCTGTGGAAAGGTTCACAAAATTAAAACAGGCGATGAGCAGGATGACAAAGGCCAGGGCTGAAAACATATAGATCTCAGCCATGTCTCTGTTCGCCTCTATTTCGTAGAGAAGGTTGGAATGGAGATGGATGCTGGTCAGAGGCTGAAGATACAGGCCTTCGACAAAAGATTCTTCCCCCATGTATTTTTTGATAAAAGCCGGAAGCTTCTTCTCCAGTTCTTGCGGAGAATAATCTTTTTGAAAAAGGAGGTAGGTATACAAGGCACAGCTCCCCCAGTCGTCGACAGGCAGAAGCTGATAATAATTCAAAGTCGAAAAAGAAGCTAAAAAGTCAAACCTGAAATGGGAGTTGAGCGGGATTTCTTGCAAAACGCCGGTGATCCGGAAATCATCCTTATTGTTCAAAGTGATAACCTTGCCCAATGGGTCTTCATCGCCGAAATATTTCTCGCAGGTCTCTTCAGTGATGACGACCGAATAAGGCTCTTTTAGAACGGTTCGCGGGTCACCCTTAGCCAGAGGAAAGGTGAAAACATTAAAGACATCCTGGTCGGCGAAGAAGAGCCGACTCTCATAAAATTTCTTTTCTTGGCAGCTTATCAGCACTTCTTTTTCCCTCTCTAAAAGGCCGATAAACCTGACATAGGCGATAACTTTGGGAAAATCATTGGCAAGAGCTGGACCCATTGGAGGAGAAGTTATGGCGCTTTTTGATTTTTTCCCCTTAATATTAAACTCTGTTATCAGCCTGTAAATGTTGTCTGCCTTCTTGTGGTATCTGTCATAGCTCAGCTCATCTTTGACGAATAAAAGAATGAGAAGACAAAGGGCCATGCCTATGGCCAGGCCGAAGATGTTAATAAAAGAATAGGTCTTATACTTTCTCAGGTTCCTGATAGCGACTTTTATATAATTTTTAAACAGCTCTTGACTCCTTGCCAGCAATAGCCAAAGGCAAAGTTTCTATCTTCATCAGGTCATTCATAGCGGAGCGCCTCGACCGGATTGGCCAGCGCCGCTTTTATCGCCTGGTAGCTGACAGCGAATAGAGCAACGGCCAAGGTCATGGCCGCTGCCAGCAGAAAATTCAAGAAACCAACATTGATACGGTAGGCAAAATTCTGAAGCCAGCGCTGCATGACATAATAAGAAACAGGCCAGGCAAAAACGTTGGCCACCACGACCCATTTCGTGAATTCTCTGGTCAGGAGGCTGACAATACCCGGTATTGACGCTCCGAGGACTTTGCGGATGCCGATCTCCTTTGTCCGTTGCTCTGCGGTGAAGGAAGCCAATCCGAACAAGCCGAGACAGGCGATGAAAATAGCCAGAAGCGTCGAACTTGCGGTCAGCTTACCTACCCTCTCTTCGGAGCGGTAGATGCTGTCAAAATCGCTGTCCAGGAAAAAGTATTCAAAAGGCTGATTCGGTGCCAATTCCCTCCACTTGTCCTTCAAATCGGCAAGGGTTGAAGGAATGTCAACAGGAGAAATTCTCAGCGAAGCGTATTCAAAGAAGCTAGGTTTGATGTAGATGACAATCGGCTCGATGAGCTGGTAGAGGGGCTTAAAATGAAAATCCTTGACCACGCCGATAACATAGCCGTCGATGTTCTCGGTCTTGACCTTCATCCCCAGAGGCGATGTCCATCTGAATTCCATTGCCGCTTGCTCGTTGATGATCACGGCTTCCTTTTCATCGGTCACAAAGTCTCGGGAAAAATCCCTGCCTTCAACAAGCTCCATGCCCATGGTCTTTATGAAATCGTGGTCAACCATCAGCACCCAGGCTGACATTACCTTTTTCTTAACATCAACAAGTTCTTCAGTCAGCTCAGCATTAATAACCCAATAGTGGGGTATCCTTCCTGGCAGACCCGAGGACATGGTCACCTTCATGATTCGGGGATTTTTTAAGAATTCGTTTTTCAAGAGCTCATACCTGACTCTTGTCTCCTTGCTCCTTAAGGGCAAGACTAAAACCTGTTCCTTCTGGAAGCCGAGTTTTTTTGTTCTCAAGTAATCAACCTGATTCATAATGACGGCTGTGGAAACCATGAGAATGATGGAAATGGCAAACTGAAAAACAATCAAACCCTTCCGGAGATATACGCCTCTTGAGCCTGAAAACACTGTCCCCTTCAAAACTTTGACCGGCTCAAAAGCCGAAAGAAAGAGGGCAGGATAAATGCCGGAAAGACAGCCGACAAGGATGGTGACTCCTAAGAGGCCAATAAGAACCAGCCAGTTGCTGAAATAATTGAAAACCAATTTTTTGCCGATTAAAGAACTGAAAACAGGCAGCAGGAGCTCGACGAAGAGTATGGAGAAAGGAAGCGCGAGCAACGAGAATAAAATTGATTCTCCCAGGAATTGTTTGATGAGCTGAGCCCGGCGGGCTCCAACGACCTTTCTTACCCCGACTTCCCTCGTCCGGCAGGCATATCTGGCCGTGGCCAGATTCATGAAATTTATACAGGCAATGAGCAGGATAAAAAAGGCAGTGGCTGAAAAAACATAAACGTAGACAATATCGCTGTTGGCCTCAATCTCGGATCGAAGATGGGAATGAAGGTGAATAGAGGTCAGCGGCTGGAGATGCGGCTTCAAAACAGATGCTCCCACCTTTCCCGTGTATTTCTCGACCAATGCCGGAAATTTTTTCTCCAACTCTTTGGGGTTACAGCCTGATTCGAGGAGAAGATAAGTGTAATAAGCATGATTGAACCAGTTTGGCAAATTGAAGCGATAGTGTGTTTCAAGGGTAATAAAAGAAGCGAGAAAATCGAACCTGAAATGGGAACGAGGAGGAATGTTCTTCAAGACTCCGGTGACTAAAAAATCATACTGGTTATACTTATCGCTAACAGTGAGAACCTTGCCCAGCGGGTCTTCATCGCCAAAATATTTTCTTGCCGCCTCCTCAGTGACGACGACAGAAAGAGGCTCTTTGAGCGCGGTCTTTGGATCACCTTTGACCAGGGGAAAGGTGAAGACCTCGAAGACCGTATCGTCGGCATAAAACCAGCTATCCTCATAGAAATGGCTATCGCGGAAACTGACCAGGACTTTATCTCCAATATTTCTTGAAGACATAAAGCGGACAGCATGGACAACCTCTTCCAAATCATTGTCCATCGCCGGAGCAAACGGGGCAGGAGTTATGGCCATATGAGTTTTCTTTCCGGCAAGGTCCAGCTCTTCGACGACCCTGTAAATCTGTGAAGCATTTTTATGATAACGGTCATAGCTCAGCTCATGGCGGACATAAGCCAGGATCAAAAGGCAGCAGGCCATTCCAATGGCCAGGCCGACAATATTGATAAAAGAATAGGCCCTATACCTTCTCAAAATTCTGAAGGCGATTTTTAGATAATTCTTGAGCATGGTGCATCTCCCTTATCGCTCAGCATTTCTGGCGCTGATTATCTTGATCTTCTTCCTCATCTTCGGCTGGATTCTGGATAGCAGAAGTTTTCGCTATATCTTGAATTCTCTCTGGATATTCTCAGAGACAATATGACCGTCAAAGAGGTGAATGACGCGGCTGCTGTATTCAGCATAAGCCGGCGAGTGCGTGACCATGACAATGGTTGTGCCAGATTCATGGAGTTGACCAAGCAGGCTCATCACTTCCTCGCCATGAGATGAATCCAGGTTTCCTGTGGGCTCATCAGCCAGAATGAGCTTTGGTTTAGCAATGACCGCCCTGGCCACCGCAACCCGCTGTTGCTGTCCGCCAGAGAGCTGCTGGGGAAAATGGTTTTTGCGCGGGACGAGCTGCATCTGCTCCAAGACTTCGTTAACTCTCTTCTTGCGCTCGGAAGCGGAGTAGCCCAGATAAAGAAGAGGCAACTCGATATTCTCGCTGACAGTCAATTCATCGATGAGGTTGAAGCTCTGGAAGACAAATCCTATATTTTCTTTGCGCAAGCGAGCCCTCTGCCTTTCCGAATACTTCGAGACTTCTTCCTCAAGAAAGAAATATTGGCCCGCACTCGGCCTGTCGAGCATGCCGAAGATGTTGAGCAGAGTTGACTTGCCGCATCCGGAAGGGCCCATGATGGCCACATATTCGCCTTCCGCGATCTCGAGGTTGACGTTGTCCAAGGCCGTTGTTTCAACTTCCTCCGTTCGATAAATTTTTTTTAGATCCTTGCTCTTAATCAATTTTTTCCTCCTGTTCATTTCAAAATTAGTCTTTCCATATTCCCAAAGGTCTCATAAGATGAAGTGATCACCTTCTCTCCAGGTGTCAAGCCTTCCATGACTTCAAAGACGTCGGGATTATACCTGTTGAGTTTAATCTTTCTTTTTGTGGCAAAATTGCCCGATTCATCGACGACATAGATCCAGTTTCCTCCTGTCGTTTGGTAAAAGCCGCCTCTGGGCAGAAGTATGGCTTCAGAGATATCGCTCAATTCTAGCCGGATATGAAGAGTCTGTCCCCGTGTTATGCCTTGTGGCTCTTTGTCCTCAAAATTCAAATCGACCTCAAACCTTCCATCGCGGACTTCAGGATAAATTTTCTTGACTCTCAGCCTGTAGGTTCCCTCAGCAAAATCAAACTCGCCCACCCGGCCGATTTCAATGCGGGCAAGATAATGCTCATCGATTCCTGCTCTGACTTTGAAACCTTCCAAAACATCAATCTGGCCCAGACGCTGCCCCGGAGCTTTGGATTCTCCAATTTCAGCGTTCAGCGATGTTAAATGCCCGCTGACCGGAGCCCGAATAACCAAATTCTCCAGTTTCTCTTTGGCAACTTTTAGATTCTCTTCCATCCGCTTTAGCGATTCCTCCAGGGCATCGACCTGCGCCTGTCGGAATTTCAATTCATTCTGCTGGCTTTCTTTTGTCAGATCCCTCAGTTTGACCAGATAATCATACTGGTCCTTGGCCAGCTCGTACTCATGCTTCGAGATCAAATCGTCCTTCATCAGCTCCTGGTAACGCTCGAAAGTGCGCTTCTGCTGGAGGAGCTGATTTTCAACCTGAGCGAGTTCCTGATTCAATTGAAGCCGGTACTGCTCCAGACTGAGGCGAGTGCTCCTCAGATTGTTGCTCTGCCCGAAGAGTTCTGCCTCCCTCCACATCACGGTCAAAAGAAGGTCGGTGTTGACCAACTTCAGGATTGGCTCACCCTTCTTCACTATCGCTCCAGCCTCAACATAAATCTTCTCCACCCTTCCTCCTTCGCCCGTATCAAGGTAAACCGTGTTAATCGGAAGAACATTGCCGATAATGGGAATAAATTCTTGGAAGGGACCCTTGGTGACTGTAGATATTGTTATTCTTTCTTTGTTGACATTTAAAGTTGATTCGCGAAACTTGAAAAGAAAGATATAGATGACGGCAATGATGAAGATCGCTATGGCTGCAAGCGCGGCAATTTTTTTTGGCGGCCATTTCTTTTTTTCAATCTTCCGGTCCATGCCCATCTTGAGCCTCCGAAATTAACGAGCCTTTTTAAAAGGCCTTTATTCCTATTATAGTTAGGAACTCTTAAGAGCCTGAATCGCTCCTTTTCTTGTTCATCTTGAGTTCTATTCCTTCACCAGACTTAATAATTAGCAACAAATGTGCCATTATTCTTATACGGAGCAAAAAATGAAAAGGATTAAAGAAAGAGGCGGGAAAGTGTTCGTTGGCATTACAGATGATGTCCGATAGCGAACAATTCACAAAAAGAAGACTGCCAATCTGAAGATATTAATCCATTCTCACCGAATTTGAGGCTCTTATCTAAGGCTAAGGCAAGAATTCAGAATAATTAGGCACGTATTTTGCATAATAATTTTTTGGTTTTATTCCATTTTGTAGATTCAATGAAGATCCTATTCAGAATGGCCTCGTTCCCCATCAGGTTTTTAAATTTCAAAAAAGGATTTTGGCCGCTTCTTTTGGTATAATTAAAAAAATAATATAACAAAGCTAAAGAATTGGTGAAAACGGAGGAAAGTCTCCATGGATAAAAAAATCGGCAAAATCCTGATTGTCGATGATGACGAGGATATCCTCAACGCCGCCCGCCTGTTTCTCAAGCAACATTTCGCCCAAATCCATACCGAGAAAAATCCGCAGAAGATCCCTTCACTCCTCAAGAGTGAAACATACGATGTCATCCTCTTGGATATGAACTTTGCCAAAGGAGCAACATCAGGGCGGGAGGGCTTTAACTGGCTGGATAAAATTCTTGAAACCGACCCTTCCATGGTCGTAGTCCCGATTACAGCCTATGGAGATGTGGAGATGGCTGTGCGAGCAATCAAAGAGGGAGCGATGGATTTTGTCCTCAAGCCTTGGCAGAATGAAAAGCTCTTGGCCACTGTTTCCGCGGCCATCAAGCTCCACCGCTCGCGGCGAGAAACGGATAGCCTCCGCCTCAGGCAAAAGCAACTGATCGCTGACATGGACCAGCCCTTTCATAATTTTATCGGCAGGAGCAAGGCCATGCAGCAAGTTTTCAGCATCATTCAAAAAGTGGCCAATGCAGACGCCAATGTTTTGATCCTGGGAGAGAATGGGTCAGGAAAGGAGCTTGTCGCCAGGGAGCTTCACCGTCATTCGCTTCGGTCCCAGGAAGTCTTCATCAGTGTTGATATGGGCGCGATCAGCGAAACGCTCTTTGAAAGCGAGCTCTTCGGCCATGTCAAGGGTGCCTTCACCGATGCCAGGGAAGAAAGAGCCGGTCGCTTCGAAATAGCCTCAGGCGGAACCCTCTTCCTGGATGAAATCGGAAACCTCTCCTTGCCTCTTCAGGCGAAATTGCTAACAGTCTTGGAGAGCAGGAAGGTCACCAGGCTTGGCTCCAATAAACAGGTCGAAATCGATGTCCGCCTGATCTGTGCCACCAATATGCCGATCCATGACATGGTCTCCCAAAATCGCTTCAGACAGGACCTCCTTTACCGGATCAATACCGTCGAAATTCGCATGCCGTCGCTGCGGGAAAGGCCTGAAGATATTCCGCTTCTTCTTGAACACTTCCTGAAGATTTACTGCAAAAAATACCACAAGCCTTTAAAAAAAATCAGCGCAGCCTCTTTGAAAAAGCTGGAAAAATACCACTGGCCTGGAAACGTCAGAGAGCTTCAGCATGCTGTCGAGCGCTCGGTAATCATGAGCGAGTCAAGCGTGCTTCAACCCCAGGATTTCTTCCTCCTTGCCCCTGGAACAAAAGAAGACAGCCTGGCTGTCGAAGGCTACAACCTGGAGAAGATTGAAAAACTGGTGGTCGATAGAGCCATTGCCAAGCACAAAGGCAATATCAGCCATGCAGCCAAAGAGCTGGGACTCTCAAGGACAGCCCTCTATCGCCGACTGGAAAAATATGGTCTATAAAAATTTCCGCTTCAATTGTATCATGCGCATCACCCTCCTGGCGGCAAGCGTTGGCCTTTTATGCTATCTTATCTTTCAAACCTCCCTCTACTCTGCAAGCTTCATCACGGCCATTATCATCATCTATCAGGTTTATGCGCTCATTCATTATGTGGATAGGACAAACAGGGATTTGACCCGCTTCTTTCAATCCATCAAATATGAGGATTTTTCCCAGACATTCAAGGAAAACGGCCTCGGCTCGTCCTTCGATGCCCTGAAATCTGCTTTCACCGAGGTTTCAAATGCCTTCCGCAAAGCAAGAGCTGAAAAAGAAGAGCATTACCAGTATCTTCAAACCGTGGTCCAGCATGTGGCTATCGGGCTTGTTGCCTTTAAGCCAGATGGAGAGGTGGAGCTGATCAACACTGCCGCCAAACGCTTGCTGAAGGTCTCTCGATTGAAAAATATAAAATCCCTGGAATCTTTGAGCAAAAACCTGGTGAATACTCTCTTCAAGCTCAAGTCAAGAGAAAACGCTTTGGTCAAGGTGGAAATGGAAAACGAGCTGCTCCATCTGGCACTCTACGCCACCGAGTTCAAGCTCAGAGGGGAAAAATTTACGCTTGTTTCCCTTCAGAATATCCACAGCGAATTGGAAGAGAAGGAAATGGAGGCCTGGCAAAAAATCATTCGAGTCTTGACCCACGAGATCATGAACTCGATTACTCCCATCGCCTCCCTGACCTCGACCATCAATGAGTTAATCGCAGAGGCTTACAGCAGGGAAAAGGCCAAGAAAAAGACCGGGAGTGAAGCTTTAAGCGATATCCAGCAGGCACTTCAAACCATCCAGAAGAGAAGTCAGGGTCTGCTCCATTTTGTTGATGCCTACCGAAACCTGACCACGATTCCTAAGCCAAACTTTCAGATTTTTTCTATTGAGGAGCTTTTCAAGAGGGTCGAAAAGCTGATGCAGACGAACATCGCCGGAGCGAAGGCAAGCCTTATGGTTCAGGTCGAGCCGCAATCTCTTGAGCTGACCGCTGACCCTGAGCTCATCGAACAGGTTCTGATCAACCTCCTCTTAAATGCTCTTCAAGCCGTCAACGGCCAGAAGGGAGCAAGAATCGAGCTTAAAGCCCACCTGGACGACAGGGGAAAAATCATCATTCAAGTCATAGACAACGGGCCTGGAATTCCAGAAGAGAACCTGGAAAAGATATTTGTCCCCTTCTTCTCGACAAAGGAGGGAGGCACAGGGATCGGGCTCAGTCTTTCCCATCAAATCATGCGCCTGCACCGGGCGACAATCAGCGTCCACTCCGTGCCTAATGTTCAGACAGTCTTTACCTTGGTCTTCTAAATATAAGGTCCTTTTTTCATAAAGCTATCCAGAATGGCCGGAGCGACCTTGGAGCGAGGCCAGTCTGGAGAGCTAACTATTTTGTCCAAGTGATTTCTTCCTGATTGACAAATCTGATCACTTTCT
>CAZGMN010000100.1:0-11001 GCA_964526905.1 uncultured Eubacteriales bacterium | reverse complement strand
GGCGACCGTCGGAAGGGGGAAAGCAAAGCTGTTCCCCCTCCGAGTAATCGCTGGGGCAAAAGCGGCGTGTTTTCGAGACACCCAGCCTGATCCATAAACAAGGTTTTCCATCACAGAAAAATATATGCCTTCCTTTCTATTCATCAGCTTTATCCAGGCGAGACTCAATCTTTTTCATCTTGTCGACTTCTTTGACCAAGCAGCTGAATTCTCCTCTATAAAAAGACACGATCACATCCTCTTCCTTCTTGACCTCATCGATGCGGCGAATAAGATTTTGTCCGCCGTCTTTCCAGCAGAGGGCATAGCCTTTCTTCAGTATATTCAGCGGGCTTAGGTTATGCAACTGGACAGAAAGGCTCTCCCATCTTGCCAGAAGTTGCTGCAGCATCCTCTTCAGAATGCCTCGCATCTTCTCTTCAAACAGCAGGGCAAGGGATCTGTCCTCTGTGATTCTCCGCTGCAAGGCACGGATAGTATTCCAGGCTTTTGTCTCAAGCTCGTCAATCTTCTGCTCAAGATTCAGGAGCTTGACCTTCATGTTCTGGAATGCCCTGTGATGGGTGAGACTCATCACCTCTTGCTTCTGCTCCTGGAGAAAATACTTCATCCGGAGGGCTATTTCTTTCTCCAGATTCTCGATTCTCTCCTCAAAAGACTGTTCTTTCTCGATCAGAATCTCGGCCGCAACAGAAGGAGTAGAGGCGCGCACATCGGCCACAAAATCAGCAATGGTGAAATCAATCTCATGGCCGACAGCCGAGATGATGGGAACAGGACAGCCATAGATTGCCCTGGCGACCTTCTCTTCGTTGAAGGCCCACAGATCCTCTATCGAGCCCCCTCCCCGGCCGACAATAATGACGTCAAGGCCGGGATAATGTCCTAAATAACTTATGCCTTCGATAATCTCCTCAGCAGCACCCTCGCCTTGAACTCTGACAGGATAGATGAGGATATGGAGCCTGGCAAATCTTCTTTCGATCGTCCTCAGGATATCGACGATGGCTGCGCCTCTGGGTGAAGTCACCACCCCGACTTTCTTGGGGAGAATGGGAAGCTTCTTTTTATGGGCAGGGTCGAAAAGGCCCTCCGCCCTTAGTTTCTCCTTGAGTTGCTCGAAAGCCAACTGGAGGGCTCCCTTGCCTTTTGGTTCGACGACCTCAACCAGAAGCTGGTATTCGCCTCGGGGCTCATAGACGTTTATCCGGCCTCGGGCAACAACCTGAAGACCATCCTTAAGCTCAAAAATGACCTGCCTCGCCTCGGAGCGGAACATGACCGCGCGAAGCTGGCTCGTTTCGTCTTTCAAAGTAAAGTAGAGATGGCCTGACTGGTGGCGGTGGAAATTGGAGACCTCTCCTTCTACCCATAGAAACGGAAAAGAATTCTCCAGCTCGAGTTTGATCAGCCGGGTGACTTCGGTGACTTTATAAATCTTGTCCGGCTTGACCAGGCTTTCAGTCTTCACTCTTTTCCTCGGTTATGAGTTCTCTCTGAATGGACAGGGCTTTTCCTGTTTGATTGTCAACTTCAATAAAGACAGCGGAAAAGAAAACTCCTTCCTTTGCCGGCTCAAAACGCTGGGGCCTGGCAGTCAGGAACCTCTTTAGAGCTTGATCTCTGCGGATGCCGATAACAGAATTGTAGCCGCCGACCATTCCCACATCAGTGATGAAGGCTGTGCCTTGAGGAAGGATTCTCTCGTCGGCCGTCGGGACATGGGTATGTGTTCCAATCACGGCCGAAACTCTTCCATCCAGATACCAGCCTAATGCCTGCTTCTCTGAAGTCGCCTCGGTATGGAAATCAACGATGATGACCGGCGTCAAAGCTCTAAGCTTTTCGACCTCCTCGTCAGCAACCCTGAAGGGGCAATCGATGGGTTCCATAAAGACTCTTCCCTGAAGATTCAGCACTCCAACCTTTTGGCCAGAGCCTGGCTCAAAAATATACGTCCCCTTCCCAGGATTTACAGGCGGGTAATTTGCAGGCCGCAACAGCCTTGGCTCCCTCTTAAGATAATCGAAGGCCTCTTTCTTATCCCAGATGTGATTTCCTGAAGTCAGGACGTCGACCTGAGCCAATAACTCCTGGCCAACTTTCTCTGTAATCCCTACCCCGCCTGCGGCATTTTCGCCGTTGGCAATGACAAGAGCAGGAGAGTATTTCTCGATAAGAGCAGGGAGACATTTCCTTAAAGCCCTGCGGCCGGGCCGGCCGATTAAATCACCCAAGAAAAGAAATCCGGTTTTAGCGGGCATACTCCACAGCCCTCATCTCGCGGATAACAGTGACCTTTATCTGCCCTGGATAATCCAGCTCATCCTTTATTTTCTTGGCAATATCTTTGGCCATGATCGCCGCCTTCTCATCAGTGACCTTCTGGCTTTCGACGATTATCCTTATCTCCCTTCCAGCCTGGAGGGCGAAGGACTTGGAAACTCCTTCGTAAGAGTTGGCTATCTTTTCCAGCTTCTCCAATCTTTCGACGTAGGTCTCCAGAAGCTCGCGGCGAGCACCAGGCCGAGCAGCGGAAAGAGTATCCGCGGCTTGAACCAAGACTGCCTCGATGGAGGGGAAGTCAACATCGCGGTGGTGGGAAGCGATGGCCAGGCAAACAGGCTCGGATTCTCCGTATTTTCGGCAGAGCTCGACGCTGAGTTCGGTATGAGTTCCCTCGACTTCCTTATCCACGGCCTTGCCAATGTCATGAAGAAGCCCTGCTCTCAAAGCAATATTGGCATCCACCCCAATCTCCTTGGCCATCAAGGCCGCTAAATAGGCGACTTCCTTTGAATGCTGAAGAACGTTCTGACCGTAGCTTGTTCGGTATTTCAGTTTGCCGAGAAGCTTAACCAGCTCAGGATGAATATTCTGCAGCCTGAGCTCCAGGACGATGGAATCTCCCTCCTGCTTGATTTTCTCCTCCAATTCTGCTTTCACCGTCTCGACAACTTCTTCGATGCGAGCCGGATGGATTCTTCCATCCAGAATTAGCTTTTCAATGGCTAAGCGGGCCAGCTCGCGGCGAATGGGGTCGAAGCTGGAGAGGATGACGGCTCCTGGAGTATCATCGACGATGATATCCACTTTCGTGGCCAGCTCCAGGGCGCGAATGTTCCGGCCTTCTCTTCCGATGATACGGCCCTTCATATCATCCGAGGGGAGGTCAACCACTGAAACTGTTGTTTCCACCACGTGTTCGGCCGCAGAGCGCTGGATGGCCTGACCGATGATTTCCCTGGCTAATGACTGGCTTTTCTCCTTGGTTTCTTCTTCAATCCTCCGAATCGTCTGAACAGCGTCGAGCTTCGCCTCCTCCTCCAACCTTTTGACCAGCATATTCTTGGCTTCCTCCTGAGTCATGCCTGATATTCTCTCCAGCTCAGCCGTGATCTGCTTGGACAACTCGCTGTACTTCCTTTCCACCTCCCCCAGTTCTCTCTCTTTCTGATAAAGCCTCTGTTCTTTGCTCACATGCTCCTTTTCTTTTCTCTCCAAGTTCTGAAACTTGCGCTCCAGGTTTTCCTCTTTGCGCATCAGAATTCTTTCCATCTCGTTAATCTTTCTTCGGCTGTCTCGCGTCTGCCTTTCAAACTCGGCTTTAAGGTTGAGCTGTTTTTCCTTGGCCTCGATGGCGGCCTCTCTTTTTATCTTCTCGGCTTCTTCCTGTGCCTTTCCTAAAATATTCTTGGCTTCCTGGCCGGCACGAAAAATGGCGCTGGCTCCTGAAGCCTTTTTTATCAAGAGAAAGACAATGACCCCGGCCAAAATTACAAAAACTGGAATTATGTAGTTTAAAGCTGAAAGCACTTTGACCACCTCCTTATCGGGTGAATCAAAGGAGATGAAAGTCAGGAGGGTTAGATAGCTATGGCCTTGGCTGCATCAAAACCTGAAGGGAAACGTTGGGGAAGGAGATCGTAAAAAACCTTGAGGACGAAGAAGAGTTGAACAGGCTCTTCTCTTGTCAGCCTCTGCTTTTCTCCCCAACTATCTATGAACTTTTGAGCTGTGATTCTTTTCTTATTCAGTCGCTTCCTCGATTGTTTTATATGAATCCTCATCTTTAAAAAGATAATCCTCCAAACTTTCGATTTTATTCTCCATATGTCCCATAACTTCGTTCAGTTGATCCATCTTCTTCTGAGATAAAAAATATTCGTCAGCAATATTCAAAGCGGCCAAAACGGCTATTTTTAAGCTGTCTACGGATTTTGATTTAACGGCAACTTCACGCATTTTTTGATCAACATAAGAAGTGAGACTGCTTATATATTTTTCATCCTCCTCTCCTTTGACTCTTATCTTATATTTTTGTCCAAAAATTTCGATTTCAATAATTCTGTCGCTCATATTCCGATCCGGTCTATCTGGCTGATGATGGCTTCTATCTTTCCCTTTATGGCTTCTCTCTCCTTTTGGTAGGTCTTCAAATCCTCGTCAAGCTTTCCAATTTTTTGAGCCTGATCCTCAAAGTTCTTTTTCTCTGCCTTCAACTCCTTCAGCTGCTGCTTCAGCTTTTCATTCTCTCCCATGAGTTTGTTTATGAATTCGATGACATGGGAAATTTTACTTTCTAGTATTTTAATCCGTTCCAATTCAGTTGTCAATTTTTCCTCCTTCCCTCAGTTGAAAATTAAATTTAGCCTTTAAGGCTTCAATAATTTTCTGCTGCAGGCGGTCCACTTCCTCGGCCAGAAGAGTCCTCTGAGGATGAACATAAACGAAACGAAAAGAGAGGCTGATTTTATCCTTTGGGACCGCTGGCCCAGAGAAACGGTCGTAAAGGTCAAAATGAACGAGATAAGGAATGGAAAGCTTCTCTATAACTTCCTTGATCGCCTGATAGGAAACATCTCTTTCAGCGATAAAAGAGACATCTCGACTGACGCTTGGGAATCTGGCCAGAGGAACATACTCGAAAGATTGAGGCTTCTTTTCCAAAAGCTGCCCAAGCTCGATCTCGGCGGCCCAGACCGGGTCTTTCAATGAAAAGAAATCGAGGATTCTTTTTTTGACCAATCCAAAATGCCCAATTTTCTCCCCTTTGAAGCGCAAGGCGAGAGAATAACCAGGCTCAAAAAAGGAATGTTCCTCTTCCTTGAAAGAGAAGGGCTCGTATCTCAGCTGAGTCATCAGCGACTCCAGCGTTCCCTTCAAGTGGAAGAAATCCGTCTCCTCCTCCTTCTTCTCCCAGTCAGGAAGGCCAAAAATGCCGGTTGTCACCAGCCCCAGGGTCAGCGCCTCTTGGGTTGTGTCGTCTGACCAGAAATAGATGTTTCCGATCTCGAAGAGATGGACCCCTTCGGCTCCTCTGTTTTTATTCCAGGCGATATTCTCCAGCAGTCCGCCGAGAATTGTTGTCCGCAGAAGGCTCGCTTTTGAGGAGACAGGGTTTCTGATTTCGATCGCCCTTTTTCCTGTCAGGAAAGCGGATTCTTTTTCAGGGTCAGAAAAACTGAAGTTGAGTGCTTCATCAAAGCCCCTGGAGAAGAGCAGCTGCCGGATTTTGTTATTTTCTTTCCTTTTTGGGTCCAAGGGCGGCTCCAAAACCTTGAGAGGCGGAAATAGAGAAGGAATCCGGTCATAGCCGTAGAAGCGGGCAATCTCTTCAATAAGGTCCGCTTCTCTTTCGATATCCACTCGGAAAGAAGGAACCTTGACCTGCCAGATTCCTCTCTGCTGGACTTCAACCTGAAATCCAAGCTTGGAGAGAGTTTGAACCGTAAATTCTTCATCAACCTCTATCCCTAAAAGCTCAATAATCCGGTTCTGGCGGAGGACGACTGTCCTGTTTTTCCTGGGATTGGGATAGACATCCACAATTCCCTTTGTGGCTGCTCCCCCTAATCGAGTCAGGAGGGAAGCGGTCATTTCTGCTGCCTTGGCCGGGATGGAGATGTCCGCTCCTCGCTCAAAACGGTAGGAGGCATCGGTTATGATTCCTGTTTTTTTGCTCGTCAATCTTATGGAGACGGGGTCAAAATAGGCGCTTTCGATGAAAACATCCTGAGTTCCCTCTTGAACAGAGGATTCCATCCCGCCGATGACTCCGGCTAAAGCCAGCGCCTTCTCTTCATCGGCAATCACCAGCATTTCTGGAGAAAGAATAATGTCCTTGTCTTCCAGTGTTCTTAAAATCTCCGAGTTTCTCGCTTTGCGAACAATGATTTTTCTTTCGCTTATCTTGGCTAAATCAAAAGCATGAATAGGTTGAGCCGTTGCATAGAGGACATAGTTGGTGACATCAACAACGTTATTGATGGGCTTCAGGCCCATGGCTTCGATTCTCTTTCTCAGCCATTCAGGAGAGGGGCCAACTTTGATATTCCTGACGATGACTCCCGCATAACGAAGACAAAGGTTATCATTCCAGATTTGAACATCGATCTGGTCAGATGTCTTTTCCCCGATTTCAGCCAGGGGCCAAACCGGCTCTTGGAGAGGGAGCTCGAGTCCGGCAGCAATCTCGCGGGCAATTCCCAGATGTCCGAGGGTGTCAGGCCGGTTGGAATAGGTCTCGATCTCAAGGACAATATCCCCGTCCATTTCTTCCCAGCTTTCAACCATCAATCCGATCATGTTCAACCTTTCAATGAGCTGCGGGAGAGGGAGTTCAACCTGAATGTAGTCCTTGAGCCAATCCAAGCTTATTCTCATTTGAGTGCGAACTGCCTTATGAAGCGGAGGTCGTTTTCATAAAAATATCTCATGTCAGGAATTTGATAGGCAAACATGGCTGTGCGGTCTATCCCCATGCCGAAGGCGAATCCAGAATATTTCTCAGGGTCGATGTTGACATTTTTAAAAACCTGGGGATCGACCATCCCCGAGCCTAAAATTTCTATCCACCCCGTGCCTTTGCAGACAGGGCATCTCTCATTTTTGCCCCCGCAGACAGTGCACTCGATGTCAACTTCAGCCGAGGGCTCGGTAAAAGGGAAAAAGCTCGGGCGAAACCTAATCTTTATTTTTTCGAAAAAGAGCGTCCTGAGGAAATGCTCCAGCGTCCCCTTTAAGTGAGCGAAGGTGATGCCTTGATCGACCACAAGCCCTTCAACCTGGAAGAAGACGGGAAGATGGGTTGGGTCAGGAGACTCTTTGCGGTAAACCCTACCGGGAATGATGATCCGGATGGGAGGCTTCCTCTTTTGCATGGCTCGAATCTGAACGGGCGAGGTGTGGGTGCGGAGAAGCAAATCATCGGTTATATAAAGAGTATCCCAGTCATCTCGCGCCGGGTGATGAGGAGGGAAATTCAAGGCTCCAAAATTATAATAATCCGTTTCTATCTCCGGACCTTCTTCGATCGAAAAACCCATGGCGATGAAGATATTCTCAATCTCCTGTTCGAAGAGCACGATAGGATGGGGAGAACCGCAGTATGCTTTCTTGCCCGGAAGCGTGAGGTCAAACTTCTTCATGGATTTTGACGAAGCTTCGAGCCCTTTCTGGAGGCTCTCAAGCCTGTCCTGAACATAGTCCTTCAAGCCGTTGATGAGCTGCCCAGCATCAGGCCTCTCTCCTGGGCTAAGAGCTTTCATCTCTTCGAAAAGAAGCTTGAGCTTCCCTCTTTTTCGGCTCAAATAGAGGTCACGGAGTTCTTGAAACGACTTTCTATCCTTGACTCCGGCCAGAGTTCTATCGAACTCTTTTCGATGTTCCTCTATTCTTTCCTTGAAATCTTTCATGTCCCTCAGCTTATTGAATCTTTAATCTTCTGGACGATTCGTGAAAAGGTCTGGGGATGGCTGACTGCCAAATCCGCCAATATCTTTCTGTCAAGCTCGATACAGAGCTTCTTCAGGCCGCGGATAAAGCGGCTGTAAGAGAGACCGCTCTGCTCTGCCGCAGCTTTGATCCTGATGATCCAGAGCCTTCTCAGATCTCTCTTTCTGGCTCTCCGGTCGCGGTAGGCATAGATTAGGCCTTTCTCAACTGCTTCCTTGGCTGTACGATAGTTGTGGCTTTTTGCTCCCCAATATCCTTTGGCCATCCTCAAGATTTTTGACCTTCTTGCTCTCTTTTTTGTTCCTCTCTTCACTCTCGGCATTTTTCTCTCCTTGCTTCTTGTCAGCAGTCTGCAGAGTATTCTTTAAAAGTCGTAGGGAAGCATTCGCTTGATTCTGCTCCGGTCAGAATCTTTGATGATCTCTTCTTTCCCTAAGCTTCTTTTCCTCTTCGCTGACTTTTTGGTGAGAATATGGCTCCTGTAAGCCTTATGGTGAACGATCTTCTTCTTTGCTGTTACCTTGAACCTCTTCCTTGCCCCTTTGTGCGTTTTTAGCTTTGGCATCTTTTCCTCCTGACTTTGAGGGACTTAACAGAGCCGAAACAAACCAGGCCTGCCTCCGTATTTCTCCATCCATAAAGGCGACATCTTTGGTGTCTCCGAGAACTCTGTCCAAGATATGCTGAGCGAGCTCAGGCTTAGCTTTTTCTCTGCCTCTGAGCATGACGGTTATTCTTACTTTGTTACCATCGCTCAGGAATCTCTGAATGTGCCTCATCTTGAAAGTATAATCATGGATGCTGATTTTGGGTCTGAACTTGATCTCTTTGACTTGTATCTGCTTCTGATGCTTCTTTGCCTCATGCTCTTTCTTGTGCAATTCGTAAAGAAACTTGCCGTAATCCATAATCCGGCACACAGGGGGAACTGCCTGGGGCGCGATCTCGACCAAATCCAGGCCTTTCTCCCCGGCAATGGATAAGGCTTTGGCCAAGGGCATAATTCCAATCTGCTGCTTGTTTTCATCGATTATCCTGATTTCCTTGGCTTGAATCATCTCGTTAATCCTATGAGGCTTATCGACCCTTGGGCGGCGATAAAATGTGCGTCTTATAATGATTGACCTCCTTTAAAGATTCGTCACCAGAGATTTATTTTTATCCAATTCTTTGACTTTTTCAAGGAATTCCTGGATGCTGACTTCCCCCTTATCGCCCTGAGTATGGACCCGGAGAGAAGCGCTGCCCTGGGCGACTTCCTTGTCTCCGACGATGAGAATGAGCGGAATCTTATGGATTTCAGCATCCCTGATTTTATATCCGACTTTCTCCCGGCGAAGGTCGACCTGCGACCTGACTCCATTCTCTCTGAGTCTCTTTTCCAGGGAAGCAGCATAATCCTCATGCCTCTCTGCAATCGGGACAACAGCGACCTGAACTGGAGCAAGCCAGAGAGGAAAGTTTCCATTATAGTGCTCGATCAGGATGCCAAAAAATCTTTCCAGCGAACCCAAGAGGGCGCGATGGACGAGGAAGGGGCGGTGGAAATTTCCATCTTCGCCCACGTATTGGAGGTCGAAGCGCTCCGAGAGGTTGAAATCGAGCTGGATAGTAGTGCACTGCCAGGAGCGGCGCAGGGCATCCTTGACCTTGATATCAATCTTAGGCCCGTAAAAAACTCCCTCACCCTCATCCACATGAAATTGAAGGCTCGCATTTTTCAGGGCCATCTCCAGAGCCGCAGTCGCCTTATCCCAATCCTCAATCTTACCCACGTATTTCTCAGGCCGAGTGGAAAGAAAGATTTCATACTCCTCAAAGCCAAAAGTCTTGAAAAGCCTTAAAGCCAGAAAAAGGACTCCTTTGATTTCGCCTTCAAGCTGGTCATCGCGGCAGAAAATATGGGCATCGTCCTGGGTAAATCCCCTGACTCGTAAGAGACCGTGAATGACTCCGCTCCTTTCGTTTCGATAAACTGTCCCGAGTTCTGCCCAGCGCAAAGGAAGCTCGCGATAGCTCCGCTGCCCGGACTTGTAGACCATGATGTGAAAAGGGCAATTCATGGGTTTCAGCTCATACTCCACTCCCTCCATCAGGATGGGTGGATACATGGCATTATAAAATTCGGTATGTCCGCTTTTACGCCAGACATCAAGCTTGGCAAGATGAGGGGTGTAAAGAAAATCATAGCCATCCCTTAAATGCTCCTCCCACCAGTAGTTCTCGATAATGCGCCTCATGGCCGCACCTTTCTGGTGCCAGAGGACCAAGCCAGGGCCCAAATCTTCGTTGAAGCTGAAAAGGTCAAGCTCGGCGCCAAGCTTTCTGTGGTCTCTTTTCTTTGCTTCTTCAAGAAGCTGAAGATAATCCTCCAGCTCCTTTCTGCTAAAGAAGGCGGTCCCGTAGATCCGCTGAAGCTGTTGGCCTTTCTCGTCGCCCTTCCAGTATGCTCCTGACACAGAAAGGAGTTTGAAGTGTTTGATCAAGCCCGTCGAAGGAAGATGTGGGCCAAGACAAAAATCGATAAAGCTTCCCTGCCTGTAGCATGTCACCTCTTTATCGCCCTTTTCCTCGATGAGCTCGACCTTCAGCAGCTGGCTCATTTCCCTGAAAATCCGAATAGCCTCTTTCTTAGGCAGGATGAGCTTCTCGATAGGCACATTCTTCCTGGCAATCTCTTCCATCTTTTTTTCGATGGCAGAGAGGTCTTCGAGGCTGAAAGGCTCTTCTCTCAAGAAATCATAGAAAAAGCCGTCTTCTGTTGACGGCCCGACCCCAGTCTTTGTCCCTGGAAAAAGTTCGCAAACAGCATGGGCCATGAGATGGGCGGTGCTGTGCCTGAGAACGTCAAGCGCCTCGGCCGAGCCTTCATCAATCAATTGAACCTCTGTATCTTTTTCCAAACAAACCTCCAAATCCCTCAGCTGGCCGTCAATCCTGGCTAAGAGCGGCTGGCGAGAAAGATTCAGCCGCGACAAAAACTCAGAAAGGGGAGTTCCTTTCTTGACGGAATGAACAGACCCCTCTATTTTGACCTTAACGGATTCAGCCATTAAAATTTATCTGTATTCAACATGAGGTGAGAAATGTCGCAGCTTTTCCTTTCTCCTTGAATACTTACTCCTTTGAAATGGTAGGCGCGGAGGGTATCGAACCCTCGACCTCTTGCGCGTCAAGCAAGCACTCTACCACTGAGCTACGCGCCTTTTTTTATTTCTTGAGCTTTTATATCTTAAATAATTTTCTCCCATAGTGTCAATATCC
>CAZGMN010000099.1:8514-11151 GCA_964526905.1 uncultured Eubacteriales bacterium | reverse complement strand
TACATCAGCATCTATGATATTTACCAGGCAGTGCAGGATGGCGCGACGGTGCCAATCTATTATGAAAGCCGGTTAGCAAAACTTGAGCTCAACGAGTCCGAGCGTCCAAAAATTGACGTTGAATTTGAGGAAGTAACTGAAGGGGAAGAGGTTGAACGCAAGGAGAAGTTGAAAACAAAGTGGGCGCAGCTTGAGGCGATTGTTGGAACCAAAAAACGTCTGAAGCTCATCGCCCTAGACCTGGTGAATCATTGGGAACGCCGGCTCGAGGCGATGGATGGCAAAGCGCTGGTCGTTTGCATGAGCCGCAGGATTTGTGTGGATATGTATAACGCTATTGTCGCCCTCAGGCCAGAATGGCACCGGAAGGAAGACCATGAGGGTATAATCAAGGTCGTTATGACTGGGTCAGCTTCCGATTCGCCGGAATGGCAACAGCATATCCGCAATAAGGAGCGAAGGGAAAAGCTGGCTGACAGGTTTCGGGATGCGCAGGATAAGCTTAAGGTTGTGCTCGTGAGGGATATGTGGCTTACGGGGTTTGATGCGCCCAGCCTTCACACAATGTATTTAGATAAACCCATGAGAGGACACGGACTCATGCAGGCCATTGCCCGGGTCAATAGGGTCTTTCGGGATAAGCCAGGAGGACTTGTTGTCGATTATCTTGGATTGGCCGATGAACTAAGGCAGGCACTCGCCACATACACCGAGAGCGGAGGAAAAGGGACAACATCAATTGACCAGGCAGAAGCGGTGGCAGTGATGTTAGAGAAATATGAAGTGTGCTGCGGGCTTTTCCACGGATTTGATTGGAAGGTGTGGGTGAGCGGGAAGCCAGAGGAGAAAGTAGCAATTTTGCCAGCAGCCCAGGAGCATATTCTTGCCCAGGAGAATGGGAAAGAACGGCTGCTGAGGGCGGTGACAGAGCTTTCTCAGGCATTTGCTCTTGCTGTGCCGCATGAGGAAGCCATGCGGATACGCGATGATGTCGGCTTCTTCCAGGCGGTTCGGTCCGTGGTGGCGAAGCGGGCGCCAGCGGATGCGAGGCCGGAGGAGGAGCTTGAGCAAGCGATTCAGCAGATTGTGTCAAAGGCAGTGGTTCCAGAAGGGGTGATTGATATATTTGCAGCGGCGGGATTGAAGAAGCCCGATATCTCTATTCTTTCTGATGAATTTCTGGCGGAAGTGCGGGGTATGCCCCAAAGAAACTTAGCTGTCGAAGTGTTGAGGAAGCTGCTTGTCGGTGAGATTAAGATAAGGGGCAGAAAGAATGTGGTATTGGCGAGGTCTTTTGCCGAGATGCTGGAAGAAGCAATAAGGCGGTATCAGAATCGAGCTATAGAGACGGTAGAGGTCATTGAGGAGCTGATTAAACTTGCGAAGGAAATGAAGGAGGCAGATAAGAGGGGGGAGAAGCTCGGGCTGACAGAAGAAGAGCTGGCTTTCTATGACGCGCTCGAAACAAATGACAGCGCAGTAAAGGTGTTGGGTGATGAAACTCTCAAAACAATCGCCAGGGAGCTGGTCGCGGTGGTTCGAAAGAATGTGACCATTGACTGGATGGTCCGTGAGAACGTGCGGGCGTCGCTGCGAGTCATCGTCAAGCGGATACTGCGGAAATACGGTTACCCGCCGGATAAACAAGAAAAAGCCACTCAGACCGTGCTGGAGCAGGCCGAAGTATTATCTCAGGAATGGGCCGTGGCATGATGATAATTTTAAATAATTAAAGGGGGCTTATGAGTAACGACCACTTTGATTTGAAGGCTCTTTTAGGACATTTTCAGGACATTGGGCAACAAATTTGGGGCCTTATTTTAGACACAGAAAAGCTGAAGGACATATTCAGACCAATAAAAGAAAAAAAAGAAAAACTCTCCCAAAGGCACCTTGAGATTTTCAAAAATGACCCTGCATTCCCATCTTGGTGGAAAATGCCTCAGGTAAGTGCCTCCGAGTTGGATAAATTTAGCGCAGCGTTTGACAGTATGAAACCTCATGATGAAAATCTCATCTCGCAACTTTTCGATGTTTTTAAAAATATTGAAATTGTCTCATGCATCCTATGCTTCATAGAGCCCAGACAATATGCTATTTTTTCCGCGCCGGTCGAGAACCTGCTTAACATTCGGGGGAAAAATCTAATCGAAAAGTATGTAAATTATCTTCGAGACCTTGAAGAAATAGGAGAGGCTTATAATTTTACGATGATAGCCGATGTCGACCATGCGCTTTGGGCGTTGGCGAATATCATAAATTCCGACAGATTAAGAAACAAAGCGCCTTATGACCAGTTTTATGAGGAATACAAAAGCCAGCCGAACATAATAAAGACCATGGCTGCGCAGAATTCTATGCAACAAATATGGAATGAGAATCCACTCTACCTAGATTTAGCCCGCCTCTTCCTGGAGGAGGATGATGTGATTTTAGCTGGGCTGATTGCTTCCAGGGAACTTGAGTTCGTTGTAAAAAGGCTCTGCAAGAACAACGGCGTCAAGTTGAGCTATAAGATAGAAAGAGGTATCTATTGGTTGAACATGCCTGAAATTTCGGCAAAGCTGCGAATTAAAAAAGCGATTAATAGGCTCGAAGAAGATGCGGCTAATAAATATAAGGATTTGCGAAATCTAA
>CAZGMN010000099.1:0-8414 GCA_964526905.1 uncultured Eubacteriales bacterium | reverse complement strand
ATCTTGAGCGCTTCCTCAATTTTTAGCTCAACTTGATAACCCATTATATTATGACCTGTTAGGCTAGAACTATAAGACGAGAGAAAAAGGGCACAATTGTACTCAATCTGCCCACCGAGCAGAAAACGAAATATAATTATTTTCACAAAAGCTTTATTTATAATTTTTCCCAGTGCCTAAAGAAAAGCCGAAGTTTCATTTAACGGCTGAGCATATTTAAAGTTCCTAACATAGCGAGGAATTTTGGCAGAGCGCCGAAGGCACGAAGCCAGATATGCTCTGTTATACGGCGCGCCTCTTACCATACGCAGTTACATCTTATCTTCTTGTAATCCATCTTTAGGGCGTGCCACATTTGGACAGTTTCTTTACATAAAGCTACTTTCTCAAATTTATAGGCTTTTAATTCTTGAATCAATGCTGCATACATATCATATCTTGTCTTAAAATCGATTTTCCTGCCCCAATTCGAAGATTCCTTCAAATATCTTATCCAAGTTCTATCTGTGCATCCATTGATAGTGCTTTGTAATCCCCGCAACGACCCTAAAGTTATTCTTTCGGGCGCAATATTTTGAAAAATTATTTCAATTAATGCCAGGTAATACTTTTGCCAGTTTTCTACGGGAACCATCGGATCTATCCTAATTCTAACATCATATCCAGCATCGAAAACCTTTTTAGCGGCTTCGACTCTTTTTAAAACTGGTGGTGCTTTTTCCCATCGCTCAGCAATGGGTATAGCATTAAGACTGAAACTTATTATTGCTTGATTGTTAGATTTAATTTTTAAAAGATTCTCGACAAATGAAGATTTTGTTAAAAATAAGACTTTATGGAGGCTTTGCTTTTCAAAGAGAGGGATAATGAATTTTGAAAAGGGCATTTCTGCGTGTTCGTGCATTAATGAGTCTGCAATTTCACCAGTATTTAAGATTTCAGGAGTTTTTACTTCGTCTAGAAATCTTAGAGTGTGAAGTTCTATTTTTTCAAACGGTTTAACTGCCGGAGCTGTCCCATTAGGTCTAAATCTAAAAGTCCCTTTAAGATAACACCATGCACAATCGTAAGGGCAACCATAAGCCCATTTTAGCTCAAGAAAATGCGGACATACTACATCTGTCTGCCTTTGTGGTAATGGTGTTTTGTCAAACCTTTTGATTATGGAACCATCGTTAACTCGTTCAACAAGAATTTCCTTTCTTCCATCAAGTCTATAATATCCTTTATAATAAATTTTAATCTTGCTAACCATCATCGGAATCGAAATAGATAAACTAGTTTGTACCGGATTACCCTGTGGGAAGCTTACTTTGTCGTTACCACCTAATCCTCTTGCCGTCCTAGATTTAATTCGTTCTATTTTGATTTTATCCTTGCCTTCGAGTTCTTTTAGTGCCTGTCTGAAGTGTTTATCTATAAAAGGAGGTTCAGAATACCATGGATGGCACACTTTTTCTTGGATTTCATCATAAGTTATAGTTTCCCCTTTAAACTTCTCTAACAGGTATTTCTTCAACTGCTCTATATCATGAATGTCAAATAATCTCGTTTGAGCTCGCTCTGGAATATCTTTAGGACCTAAATAAGCAAAAGAGCCATGAGCACTTTGATTAAACATGATGCTCTTCATTATAGAATGTCCTTTGAAGTTGTTGGTAGCATGAATCAAGTAATATAAAGTTTTCAATTTTTCGCTCTCAGAAACACGGAAACACAAACTATATTTTACGCCTGCTGTTTCATGTAATTGTTTTCTATATAATTCTATCAGAGCTTTCTCTCGGCTGGACTGTTGTATAGCCTCTTTCCACTCCTCGATTCCAAACAAAACATTGAAAGTATCTCTAAGTTGTGGATGTTCGATAAAACGTGCGATATCTCTGACCATAAAAGTGAAGAATACTTCTGTTTTTGAGTTCGATAAAATCTTTTTGACAACTTCAAAAGGAATGCCGCTGAAACCAAAAGGGTCAACAAAGAAAAAAGAAGGAATAAGAACACTTTTTTCTTTTTCTAAATGATTAAATATTCCCTCAATGACATTAGAAAACTCATCATTTTCTTTTATGATTTCTATTTTATTCCAATTTTTGATGTTTGATTTTTCACGCTGCAACACCGCTTCAAGATTTTTATAATTATCCTCTTCTTTTTCGATAAGTATACAAAGTAGTTTACCAAAATAATTTGCCGCTTTATCCGCTACTTTTAGAGCTATGATCGGTGAACATAGCGTTCCATCGAGATATTCTCCTCTTCCAGCGAATCCATCAAAATAGCAAATTTTGGGGTTCCATTTTCCAAGGATAGGTATCCAGGCCGCAAGATATTTTCCAAGCAAAATATGTTTCACCCTTGTATGTTCTCTATATTCCCATTTTTCTGGTGCTGAATCCCTAATCATTTTATCTATCCCTAATTTTGGTTACGGCATTTCGTATAATTTGGTTATTTGATAAAAATTTCATTTTCTGCTGCGCTAGCTGAACAGGCATCATGCGCCGACTTTGCCTTTTTCCATCGTCATGAATGATAAAAAATAACTCACGAGGATGTCAAATCGTAGCAGAAAAATATTTTAGCAAACATTCCGAGAGATAGCGATTTAAGCGATTACTCACTGAGTCCGACCTTTTTTAAAAACGCCGAGAAACGTGGGTCAGTCCGCAATGCGTCGAAGCGGGGTTCACTTTTTAATTCTAAAAGCGCCGGGTCGCGCTCGGCATAAGCTTTCTCTAACCAGTCGAACGCTTCATCCTTTTCTCCAAGAACTCCATAAATCGCCGCAATAGAGGCTGGGGAGACGAAAGAACTTTTTCGAGATTCCTTAATTCTCGCCAGAATTTTTCGAGACTCCATCATATTTCCCGAGCGGGCATAGACATAAGCTAAATCGATATCAATATCAGCCGGATTGCCGCCAAATTCTATCGCTCTCTCCATCGACTTGATAGCTTCCTTGTAATTGCCTGTTTGCGAATAAACCAATCCAAGATATTCGTAGGTCGAAACATGGCAGGGATCAATCTCAAGGGCTTTCTTGAGCTCTTCCAGAGCTTGATCATAGCAGCGTGCGTTATAGAGAATGAGCCCGACGTTTGCGTTTATTCTTGAAGAAAGCGGGTCGAGCCTCTGTGCGAAATTTATTTCTGAGATGGCTTCCTCATGCTTGCCTAAATCCGACAAGAGAAGAGCATACCAGTGACGGGCTGTGGCATAATTCGGGTTGAGCTCTAAGGCCCGCTTGTACTCTATTTCAGCGCCTGAAAAATCCCAGTCATAGTCCGACTTGACCGCAGCCAACGAAGTTCTGGCTTGGGGAAGGTTCTCGTCGATTTCGAGCGCTCGAAGAGCGGCTGCCTTTGCTTTAGGATAAGCTTCGCCGGGCGGATAAAAGCGATTGCTCCCTAGGACTACATAAGCGTCGGCTAAACCGGCGTAGGCGGGGGCATATTCCGGGTCTCTTTCGAGTGCCTTCTTAAAGTATTCAATAGCTTTTTCTAGGCTCTCTTTGTCCCTTTTGTTCCAGAAGAATCGGCCCCGAAGATAAAGATCGCAAGCTTCGGCATTCGCCGGACGATGCTTGATGAAATGGGTTCCATTTTCTCCTAAATATTCGACTTTAAGGGTTCTGACCACTGCCTCGGCAATCTCATCCTGGATGGCGAACAGGTCACCTTGTTCCCGGTCAAACTTCTCAGACCAAAGATGAAAACCGTCAGCGACATTGATGAGCTGGACAGTCACCCGAAGCCTTTCGCCAGAAATTTGAACGCTTCCCTCAAGCACAGTCTCGACATTCAACTTGTGGCCGATCTCACGGATATCTTGCTCCTGGCCTTTAAAAGAAAAGGCTGAAGTGCGGGCAGGAACTCTTAAATCCTGGATAGCACTCAGCGAACTTATAAGATTCTCGGATATCCCATCGCAGAGGTATTCATTCTCTTTCTTTGGACTTAAATCAAGAAAGGGCAGGACGGCGATGGACCGTTTATGAGCTGACGCAGGGCCTGAGCCCTTTTTGGGCAGGATCAACAAAAGAGCCAAGCCGCTGATAATGATTGCACTGAATATCAAAGTTGGAATGACTAACCTCTTCAGCCTGAAGGCAAGAGTGATGTCCTTTGGAGTGAGGGGCCTGCGCTTGTGAATAATGAGTTCTCCGGCTGGAATTCCTTCTTCGATATCGGTGAGGCAGGAAAGAAGTTCTCTCGCACTCTGATATCTCTTCTCCATATCCTTTTCTAAGCATTTCAGGATTAAGCGGCTCAGATTTTCTGGAATCTGAGGATTGACTTCTTTAGGATTCCTTGGCTTTTCGCTCTTATGCTTCATGCTTACGCTTAACGGAGTATCGCCTTCGAAAGGAACACGGCCAGTGACCATCTCATAAAGGATGATGCCAAAGGAATAGATATCTGATCGCCGATCCACTTTTTTCCCCTCCACTTGCTCGGGCGACATGTACTCTGGTGTCCCGATTATTGCTCCGGCGCCGGTTAGCCCTTTTGTCTCTGGCGAAAGGGCAATTCCAAAATCCATAATCTGGGCATTGCCCTCTTTATCGATCATAATGTTGCTGGATTTGAGGTCGCGATGAACGACTCCCAATCTATGTGCCTCTTCCAGCCCTTCGCTTACCTGCTTAGCGATGGATATGGCTTTTACCGTTGTCAGCTTCTTAACTCTCTTAATCAAGCTTTTCAGGTCCTCACCCGGCACATATTCCATCGTGATGTAATGGGTTCCTTTTTCCTCGCCAAGATGGTACATCCGTCCCACATGGCGATGAACAATCTTATGAGCCATCTTCAGTTCATTCCCAAAGCGCTCAATCGTCCTCCTGTCAGAAGCGATCTCAAACCTGATAAGCTTCAGCGCTACTTCCTCGCTGGCTTTTGTATCAAATGCCCTGTAAACTCTTCCCATCCCGCCTTGGCCCAGTTCCTCTATGATCCGGTATCGGCCGGCAAAAAAGGACCCGATGGTTAATTCTTCGGAGGGGCTTTTAAGGGTTTCGGCTGCCGAGAGAGGAGCCTCTTCAGAAAAACTTAAGCGCGTCCCGCACTCGGAACAATAGCGAGACGCACCTGGATTTACGGCATGGCACCTTGGGCACTCAACGGGCACTGCTCAATTCCTTGACCTTGTTTGGCTAAAAAATATTAATGTCTGCAGGAAGAATCAAATTCACGGCGCTCGAAAGTCTCTTAACAAATTCCTCGATAGATATCTGGACGTCTTGGCAAGACTCTCCGTCTCATACTCCGAGCTTTGCTTTTTCCATCGTCTGTTTTAGCATGGCCTGCGGCCCGGTGAACATGGAATTATTTGAGCTCCAGGGAAGAAAGGATTTATTGCGAGTGTCTAATATAAAGAATAAGCTAAAGAAGTGAGATTGAAATCAAAAACCCTTAGCTTTTGAAGAAGAGGATGACTCCATTTAGCCTATCCAAGATGGCATTATTTCATAATCAATTATTAAAACGGCAGCTATGCTTATTCTTCATAACCATTTTTCCTACGAATAAGCCTGCCGGAAAGGAAACGAAGGAATGAAAACACGGGTCCTGTTTTTTATCGTGTTTGTGTTTATCGCGGTGGGATTTGCGTATTCCCGGTCGCCGGTCACTCTAAAAGGTCGGGTCTCGAGCATCGAAGGGAAACCCTTGCCAGGAGTAAAGGTCTTTCTGGAAAATTCCACAATTTCCACTGAAACCGGGGCCGACGGCACATTCATCCTGGAAAATCTGAAAGAAGGGAAGCTCACCCTGGTGTTCACCCATCCCGATTACATTTCTCAGAGTATCGAGATATCGTCGGCCGAGAGCTCCGGCCGAATGATCCAGGTGATTCTCCTGGAAAAGAATCCCATGTTGAGAACCATCAAGGAAGAGATCACGGTCACGGCCGAGGCCGATTCGATCATCGATGTCAACCTCCCTTCCCACCGGACCATCCTCCCCAGCAGCGTTCTTATGGAAATGGGCACGGCCAACATAACAGAATCCGTCGATAAGGTTCCAGGCTTGGCCATGGTGGGAAAAGGAGGTTATTCCATGTCGCCGGCTATAAGAGGGCTGGCCGAACACAGGGTTCTGCTCTTAGTGGACGGCGTCCGCATCACCACCGAACGGCGGATCGGAGCCAACGCCTCTTTCATCAACCTGGGTGATATCGACCGCATCGAGATCAATCGCGGGCCTTATTCGGTTTTTCATGGGTCAGAGGCGGTGGGCGGTATCATTAACATCATCACCAAGATGCCTGCTCCCTATGCACCAATCAAAGGGGACTTTCAGCTCAGCTACAACACGGCCAGAAAGGAAAGGTCCGGCACGGCGACTTTCAGCGGCTCCCTGGGAAAGTGGGGGATTCTGTTAGGGGTCAATGGCAAAACGGCCGATGATTACTCTGCACCTTCCGGTCCGGTCGAGTGGTCCAGGTACTCGGACTATAGTCTCACGTTTAAACTCAACCGGCAGGACAAAAAATCCCGCTTTTACGCCACAATGTTTCATTATCAGGGGGATGACATCGGGAAGCCCAGCCCAACGGCCCACTTGAAGCCAAGATGGTATCCCAATGAGCTAAATACGCTTTTTACCATAGGCTATGAGCTTCAAAATTTCGGGTTTCTTGACAGTTTGAGCACAAGTGTTTTCGCTCTCCGTTCCGTGCTCGAAACACAGGCAGACAATCTCAGGGCCGATGATCTGAGCCTCTCCAAGCGAAACCTGGCCAAGATCGAAAACACGAATCTCGGGTTCAAACTGCGCGCCAGCAAGGGGCTTAGGAGTTCCCAAACTTTGAGCTTTGGACTGGACTATTTCGGACAGGCCGGCATGAACGACCGCAACACCGAGTGGCTCTATGCAAGGGACGGAACCATCACCGGTCAGACTGAGGAGACTTCCCTTCAGGATGCGCTGCGTGGCAATCTCGGGTTCTACATCGACGACAAGATCAAGATTTCCAGCGCTCTTAGTCTCAATCTTGGCGGCCGTTTTGACCTCATCCGGACAAGCAATATCAACCTTGAAAACAACCGCATCTCGCGCAACGATGAATTTATTTCATTCTATTTAGGCTCGGTCTATCAGGCCACTCCGCAACTTTCTTTCCTGGCCAATATCGGCCGTTCCTTCCGCTTCCCGGCGATAAGCGAGCTCTTCTACACCGGGTTAACCGGCCGAGGCACCGTATTCGGCAATCCGGACCTCGAGCCGGAGACGAGCCTGAATTTCGACCTCGGGTTTCGTTATCTCCATGAAAAATTCTTCGCTTCGATCTACGGTTTCAGTAACGTCATCGACCATATAATTCAGAAATACCAAGGAGGAGAAACGGAGGAGTTTTTTTACCGGAATTTGACGAGCGGCCGCATCCTCGGCGTCGAAGGGGAATTTTACGCTTCTCTGGCGAAAAATGTCGAGCTTTTTATCAACTTCCATCACATGGAAGGAAAGGAAAAAGAGACAGATGCGGCGCTGAATTATATTCCACCGACGAGGCTCACTTTCTGGGGGAAATATTCTCCGGGGAAATTCTGGATCGAGCCCCGCCTGACCCTCTCGGCCGCCGTTAAAAATCCTGGGCCACTGGAGATTGCTGTTGACGGATATTCGCTCTTGGATACGATCTTCGGCTTCAAGGTCAATCCGCGATTGACGCTTTTGGCCATCGTTCAGAATATCCTGGACAAGACTTACCGTGCTTCGGCTGATGTGGACGGAGTGGACGCGCCCGGCCGGGGACTTGTCGTCCGGGCAAAGTTCGCATTCTAAGAACGTTTTTTCTTTTTGCCTCGAGAATTACGATTGGCAAGCGAGGCGCCCGGCCTGCCGGCTCAGCGCTTAAGGACAGCCATATTCAAGACAGGGTTGACTTCGTGCCACATACGGCCGGGCTGGGCATCGTACCGGGCCACGCCGTAAACCCGCACGCGGCTGCCTTCAGTCGGCGGCGGCATGCTCAGAGGCCTCAGGATCTCGCAGACCACAAAGGGCCCTGTTCCTTGCGGAAACTCCATCAGCTTGAAATGCAGCGTTCCTTCCTCTTCATCGATAGAGACGTCTCGCACGTAGCCTTCGGTGGTGATGTAAGGACGGGTATTCCACTGATGCTCTGGTATGCTGAGGTGATGGAAGGCGCTGAAGTCCAGGGCGCTCGGCAGAGTCATGACGCTTTGCCGCTCCCCAAACAAAGCTCTGCGGTTTAAAAAAATCAAAAGCGCCAGCTGCATCAGCACCAGCACCATGAGCACCTGGACCACACGCGGAGTTGTCAGCATGTAGAGCCAATTTTCCAACGCCCGAACCCATCTCTGGCGTCTGGAGACGACTTCTCCGATATCGGACATCACGGCTTCATACTTGGGAGCGCGCTGAGTTTCATCCGTGCTGAGATGA
>CAZGMN010000098.1:0-11183 GCA_964526905.1 uncultured Eubacteriales bacterium | reverse complement strand
GGGGAGGCAGCGAATGCGTTGGAAGGGGGAACGCGAAGCGGTTCCCCCTCCAAGGGCCCACGGGGGATGGGTGAAGCCGTACGGACGGGGAGCATGCCGTGACAGGACCCCAGCTGCAATTTTATAAGATCATGGAATTTATGATATTTCCAATTAAAGCGGCCAGAAGGGCAGGAATGAAGCTATTTCTTCCTCATCCATCTTTTCTGAAGCCGGTCAAAATAAATGTAAATAACCGGAGTCACGTAGAGAGTGACCAATTGAGAAAAGAGCAAGCCTCCAACAACGGCAAGGCCTAAGGGACGCCGTGACTCGGCTCCTGCTCCGATGCCTACGGCAATGGGAAGGGTTCCGAATAAAGCGGCCATGGTCGTCATCATAATCGGCCGGAATCGGATGAGGCATGCCTCATAAATAGCATCCTCGGCATTTTTCCCCGCTTCTCTCTCAGCGGAAATGGCAAAGTCAACCATCATGATGCCGTTTTTCTTGACGAGTCCGACGAGCATGATGACGCCGACAAAGGCATAAATGCTGAGGTCAGTCCTGAAAATTATCAGGGTCACCAGCGCTCCGAATCCGGCAAAGGGAAGAGCCGAGAGAATCGTTAAAGGGTGGATGAAGCTCTCATAGAGAACGCCGAGGATCATGTAGATCACCAGGATGGTCATCAGCAGAAGGAAGCCCAGCCCTTTAAGGGAAGACTGGAAGGCCTGCGCGGTTCCCTGAAAATTCGTGTTGATCGTCGTCGGCAGATTCTCACGGGCCAGGCGATTGATGTCGGAAACAGCGTTGCCCAGCGCTACGCCGGGCTTGAGGTTGAAGGAGATTGTGACCGAAGGGATTTGTCCTGAGTGGTTGATCGAGAGGGGCCCGATCGTAGGCGTTAAGCTCGCCACAGAATCGAGAGGAACGAGGTTCCCTGATGAGGATTGGACGTAGAGCTTGGAGAGCTGGGAGGGGCCGTTCTGGTACTCTGGTTCAAGCTCCATAATAACCTGATATTCATTGTTGGGCGCATAGATGGTTGATACCTGACGGGAGCCGTAACTGTAGTAGAGGGCGTCTTCAATCTGGCGTGGGGTGACACCGAAGGCAAGAGCCCTGTCGCGGTCAATCTGGACAGTGACTTCAGGATTTTTTAACAGCATATCGCTCGATACGTCTTGAATCCCAGACAAGGAGCGCATTTTGGCCTCGAAGAGTCCGGCATATTGATAAAGAGCATCGACATCAGGGCTCTGGAGCGTGAACTGGTAGAGGCTTCTGCTGATTCGTCCGCCGATGCGGATGGGCGGAGGATTCTGGAGAAAGACGTTGATTCCCGGGATGGTGAAGAGCCTGGCCCGCAGTTCCTCGATCACTTGGTCGGCATCGAGCTTGCGCTGGGACCGCGGCTTCAAAAGAATGAATATGTTTCCTGAGTTGCTGCTGCTCATGCCTCCAACACTCGGAGTGCAAGATTCGACGTTAGGGTCCTGGCTTATTGTCGCTGCGACTTTTTTCTGATGCTCAACCATGGATTGGAAAGAGATCCCTTGGGCGGCTTCTGTCGAGGCCCTGATTTGGCCTGTATCCTCGCTTGGAATGAAGCCTTTAGGAATCTTTATAAAGAGGATAATCGTGGCAATCAAAATGATAGCCGTAAAGACCATCGTCGAGCGGCGGCGCTTGACAACCCAGGCGAGGCTAACTTTGTAAGCTTGAAACATGCCTTGAATAGCTTTGCCCGAGGCTAAATAAAGCCAGCCGTGCTTTTGCTCACCCGGCGCTCGAAGGATGCGGCTGGAAATCATTGGCGTCAGACTGAGAGAGACGAAGCCCGAGAAGAGTACGGCCGCAGCAATCGTGACAGCGAATTCGTGGAAAAGTCTTCCCAGGATTCCGCCCATAAAAAGGATGGGGATAAAGACTGCAGCCAGCGAGAGCGTCATGGAAATGATGGTGAAACCAATCTCCCTTGAGCCTTTCATCGTGGCTTCGAGAGATTTTTCTCCCATCTCCTGGTGCCTGACGATATTCTCCAGCATGACGATGGCATCATCGACGAGAAATCCGATGGAAAGGGTCAAAGCCATCAAAGAAAGATTGTCAAGGCTGTAGCCGAAGAGATACATGACGGCAAAGGTTCCGATGATCGAAAAAGGAAGTGCCAGGCTGGGGATGAGAGTCGCCCTTACGCTGCGCAGGAAGAGAAAAATCACGAAAACGACCAGAACAAGAGCCAGGACAAGGGTGAATTTCACGTCATTGACTGATTCTTTAATCGACTTTGAGCGGTCGATGAAAATCTGGAAGTCGACAGAGGCGGGCAATTGAGAGCGGAAAATAGGGAGGAGTTGCTTGACTGCAGTGGCCACTGCAACTGTGTTTGTCCCTGGCTGGCGCTGGATGGCGAGCATGATCGACCGCTGCTCTGACTCCTTGCCGTAATACCAGGCCGCCACCTTGTCGTTTTGCACGCTGTCGAGCACACGGCCCAGCTCTTTCAGCCGGATGGGGGAGCCGTTCCTGTAGCTCACGATTAATTCTCGATAGGCTTGGGCATCAGCGAGCTGACCTGTGGATTGGATGGTGAAGGCTTGGTAAGGTCCATAAAGAGTTCCTGTTGGCAGATTCACGTTGCTGTTCTGGATGGAGCGAGCGACTTGGTCGATTCCCACTCCACGTGAGGCCAGAGCATCGGGATTAAGCTGAATCCGCACGGCGTAAGTTTGGGAGCCAAAAACCATAACCTGAGCCACGCCGCTGATCATCGAGATGCGCTGGGCCATCATCGTCTCGGCATATTCATCAAGTGTGGAGAGAGGGAGTGTCGGCGAAGTGAGGAGCAGGAACAGGATCGGCGAGTCAGCGGGGTTGACCTTTCGAAAAGAGGGAGGAGCAGGCATCTCAGTCGGCAGCTGGTAAAGAACCCTGGAGATCGCGCCTTGAACATCCTGGGCAGCGGCATCCAAATCTCTGCTCAGGGAAAATTGAAGGGTAATCTGGCTGGAGCCGAGCATATTGGTCGAAGTCATGGAATCGAGTCCAGGGATTGTCGAGAACTGCTTTTCGAGAGGAGTAGCCACTGAAGAGGCCATTGTCTCCGGGCTTGCGCCTGGCAATCCGGCTGAGACTTGGATGGTCGGATAATCGACTGTGGGGAGGTCGCTCACAGGGAGAAGACGGTAGCCCAGCATCCCGAAAATGAGGATGGCGGACATGGCCAAGGTTGTCATCACCGGGCGTTTGATGAAAATCTCAGAAATATTCATCAGCTTTTTCTTCCTAAAGGGTATCTTTGATATCGACACGGGCTCCGGGGATGAGGCGGAGCTGGCCATCAGTGACAACTTTTTCACCGGCTTTCAAGCCTTCAGCGACAACCGTGACCTCACCCGCAGACCTATCAACCTTCACCGGTCTCATCTCAGCGGTCATGTCGTCTTTCACAACAAAGACATACTGACCGCTCTGGCTGGTCTGGATGGCTTGATAGGGGACGACAATGACATTTTTCTCAGTGGTCAAAGTCAAAACCACATTCAGGAACTGGCCTGGCCAAAGAGCCTGGTCATTGTTTGGAAAAGTCGCTTTGAGCAGGATGGTTCCTGTTGCCGGGTCTATTGAGTTGTCGACAAAGGTGAGAACTCCGGGAATGGAAGTATTGTTCGTTTCAGAGAGAATGGCTTCTACTTTCAAATCTTCCTTTGCCATAAACTCTTTGACCTTGGGCAAGTTCTGCTCTGGAACAGAGAAGGCGACATAGATGGGAGTGATTTGATAAATCACAACCGCCGAAAGAGTGTCGTTGGCTCTGATGATGTTTCCGGGGTGAATCAGCAGGCTTCCAGTGCGGCCGTCGATCGGAGAACGGACCCGGCAACGCTCGAGCTGGAGCCTTGCCTCGGCCACATTTGCCTCATCAGCTTTGACCGAGGCAACAAGCACTTCATGGTTGGCAAGGAGCTGGTCGTACTGCTCTTTAGTCACATAATCTTTCTGGACAAGCTCTTTATAGCGCTTGACGTCTGCTTCTGCATTTTTCAAAAGAGCCCGATCTTTCTCCAGAAGCGATGTTGCCTGTTTCAAAGCAATTTCATAAGGCTGGGAGTCGATCGTGAACAGAAGGTCGCCTTTTTTCACGTCCTGACCTTCCCTGAAGTCAACGCGCGTGATCTCGCCTCCGACCTGCGCTTTGACAGACACCGTCGAATAAGCTTCAACCCTGCCTATTGTTTTGACCTGGACCGGGATATCTCTTTGAAGCACTGTGGCCACGATGACCGGGCTTCCCGGACCCCCTCTGCGCGCTGGCTTCCCTTGGTCGTTAGATGTGGAGGAGGAAGAGGAACAAGCTCCAGAAATGAATATTGCTGTCACGGCCAAGCCGATTGAAATTTTTCTGCTGACTTTTTTAAAGGTTGTCATGGTCTGTTATCTCCTTTCTCGCTCTTGGCAGGAAGACCGGCTTTTATCTCAGGCAGGCCCAATGTTCCTGTGTCATGCGCGAACTGGACGAGGGACAAAAACCAGTCTGTTTTTGCCTGAACAACTTGAACTCGGCCATTCTCCAGAACGCTTTGAGCGGCCAGAAGGTCCAGGATGCTCCCCACACCTTCCTTGTATCTCCCTAAAGCCACTTCATAAGATTTCATGGCACTTTCCAGAAGGTCTCGAGAAGTCTTGATTTTCTGCTCTGAGGTTTTCAGGTTGTAGAAGCTTGTCCAAACCTGGAGGACAACGTCCTGCTCAAGCTTTATCATCTCAGCTTTAGCTGACTCTGCATCGGCTTTCGCCTGCAGCAATTGATATTTGCGCTGGAAGCCGGCGAAAACCGGAATATCCAGCAGCACAGAAATACTGAAGGTCGAATTTGGCACCGGATTGTTGCTGTAATAGATTCGCCCGACACTGCCGTTAGCCGTAAAAGTGGGGAAGAGGTCTGATTGAGATTTGTGGATTTGCGCCTCTGCCCTGAAGACAAGGGCACGCGAGGCGGCCAGGTCTGGCCTTTGGGACTCAGCTTCTTTGATGCAGAGGTCAACCTGTTCGCGGATGCTTTCCAAAGGCAATTCTTCAGGGAGCTCATCCATGACCTCAAAGCTGGTGTTGGCAGGGAGCCCGAGCGAATTGGCTAAGACTCCGTGCAGTGTCTGAATGACACCTTGCACTGTTACCATATCGAGCTCCACTCGAGAAAGAGCGGTCTTTGCTTGAAGGACATCGGCAATCGTCGCCACTCCTACCCGGTGACGCTCGCTGGCTGCATCATAGTTGGCCCGGGCTCCCTTGAGGCTTGTCTCTTCGACTTTCAGGAGAGCTTTGGCAGCGAGATACTGGTAATAGGAGCTCTCGATTTGGAGGATGACGTTTTGAATAGCAGAATTCTGCATCCAGTTTGCCGCTTGCAGTGCCTGCCGCGCTTGTTCAGAGCTCGCTTTTCTTCCTCCAAAATCGAAGAGAAGAAAGCTTAAGCTGGCAACGGGGTTCAGGGTCATCTGGTCAACAATAAACCTTCCTCCGGCAAATGCCGCCTTGGACTTAGCTGTGTTCACAGTGGCATTAATCCTTGGATAATAAGAACTCCGGACAGCACCAAGGGCTGCTGATGCCGAGCGGGCTGCATTCCAGGCCGCACACGTCTGCGGGTTGTTGGCCAGGCCGATATCCACGAGATTAGCCAAAGTCCAGCTTTGCTGCGACTGGCGGAGTTCTGCAGGAATTTGTGGAGAAGGCAGAGAGACCTGGCGCTGCTCCTCCTTAGCCGGAGGCGTCCAAGTCTCTTGAGGAGAGTCTGCAGTGCGCCTGCTCAGTTTTTCTATGGTGACACAGCCGATTAAGCTTAAAGCAATGACGGAAAGAATGGATATTTTGATAAACGGCCAAAATCCCTGACATTCATCAAGTCTGCTTCGACCTGGAAGGGGCTTATTGATAGCAGCCATTGTGAACCTCCTTGTGAAAGCGGAGACTCAAATGAGTTCCTTAGGCACTTGCATTCTGCGCAAGGCCATCGACCTTCGGTATTAGAATTAGTCATTATGGCACTAAATTTCGTAAGAATTCAACTTTGCCTTGACGTGGCGAAGTGATTTTTTTAATTGACAGATTAGCTTCAATTCATTAAAAAAGGGGTTCGGTTGCTTTTAATAAAAGCTGCCTGTTCTCTTTTTAAATGGCTGTGAAAGATATTGCCCTCTTTCGCCTGTTGAAAAAGCACAAGAATCTTCTTCTTATCATTTTTGCTTTTCTTGTTTTTCTTGGGTCTTATCTTATCTATATTCGAAAAGATATGTCAGATTTTGGGGTCTGCTATCGAGGCGGACAGAGGATTCTCAAGGGTGAGACTCTTTACCATATTTCAGACGGCCATCTCCAGTATAAATATTCTCCTGCTTCGGCCGTATTTTTCTCGATTCTGGCTTTTCTGCCCTATGAAATCGCCAAGCTCATCTGGTATTTTTCCCAGCTTATCTTTCTCTTTCTCGCCTTATCCTTATCTTATGACCTCCTTCCCTTGAAGCAGAAAAAAAGAGGGACGGTTATGCTCTTTTCCTTTTTGATTCTGGCCAAGTTTCTGGGCAGGGAGGTGGAGCTGGGGCAGGTGAATATCTTTATTCTTTTTTTGCTGCTGCTCATGGTCAAGGCTTCGCTCCAAAGGGAAGAGATGAAAGCAGGGCTTATTTGGGGCTTTTCTCTTTTTTTCAAGCCCTATGCCCTGGTCTTTTTACCTTATTTTATTCTCAAAAAGAAGTTCAAGCTCATTGTCTCTGGGATGGGGATGCTTGTCCTGGGCTTCTTGTTGCCTGCGATATTTTATGGCTTCAAGCAGAATCTCGGAGTTTTAAAAGAATGGCCAAAAACGCTCTCCCTCTCTACGCCTTCTCTCATCGACCACTACGATAACGCCTCTCTCCAAGCTTTTTTCTTAAAGAATTTTCCTTCCGGGCAGAGAGGACTGGCCTGGATATTTATCGTTTTAGTGGCATTTCTTACAGGCCTTTTCCTGCTGTGGATGATGCTTTTAGCAAAGAGAAAAGGCTTAAAAGAGCCTGAAGTCCTTGAATTTTCCTATCTTTTCATCTTGATTCCGTTTTTTTCTCCTTTAGCTTGGTATTACAATTACCTTTACTCTATGCTGGCTATTGCGCTTCTGATAAATTTTATCGACAAATTCCCTCAAGCTCTGCGCTATATCTTGATAGCAGATTTCCTTTTTATCGGAGCGAGTTTAAGGGAAATACTGCGCAAGCATGCCTTTCGTTTTTATACCCAACATGCGCTGGTTGTCATCGGCTTTTTGGTCATTCTCGCCTACCTTGTCTATTCAAGGAGAAAAAGCTTTTGCTGAAAAATTATCTAATAGTCAAGGTAATATATGGGTGAGGATTGGAGGTTCAGAGCACGCTGATTTTCCCCAGCGAGGAAAATCAGCTCCCATTCAGCCTTCGCTCTTCTCTCCTTCGGAGAGAAACCATGCCCGCTCAGGCTTCATAGGGGACTCCTCACCTCCAACCCTCACCCATATTACAGAATCATGAATTCCTATCGCTGATTTTTTTCCTTGACATACATCTATCTGAAGGGGTATAGATTTTTTTTCAGTTTTAGCTATTATTTAAGACTAGCTATCATATAATTAAGAAGAAAGGATTTTTCGATAAGAAAATGATTAGATTGGCCGATGCTCCCCATGATTCGTCTTTGAGAATAGTCGATATTCTTGGCGGGCACGGAGTGCGCAGGCGGCTTTTTGCCCTTGGTTTTCATAAGGATGACATTATCGAGCTGGATTCAAAAAGCATCCTTGGCGGTCCGGTGCTGGTGAGAAATCTGACTTCTGAGACTTCTGTAGCCTTGGGAAGGGGAATTGCCCAAAAAATTATGGTAGAGGTCGTTGACAAAAGAGAATAGATATCCTGATATCATTTTTATCGGGCAGCCAAATAGCGGAAAGAGTACGCTTTTTAACGCCATCGCCGGTCTCAAGGCAGAGACGTCGAATTTCCCGGGAACAACAGTCAAACACACCCATAGCCGGGTCTATGTCAAAGGAAAGGTCGTTAACATCATCGACCTGCCCGGGACCTACTCCCTCAATCCCTCTGACCCGGCTGAGAAAGTCGCCCTAACCCATCTCTTCAGTGAAAAGCCTGATCTGATTGTCAATGTTGTCGATGCCTCAGTCCTCAGCCGCAGCCTGGAGCTGACTCTGGAGCTGATCGAGCTGGAATATCCAATGATCCTCGTTTTAAATATGATCGACCTGGCGAAGAAGAAGGGAATAGAGATTAACGTTGAAAAGCTGGAAGAAATCCTGGGAGTTCCGGTCATTCCCACCATTGCCTCTCGCGGCCGCGGCATCAAGGAGATGCTTGATGCGGTCTTCAAGGCTCTGGAGAAAGGGTTGACCATAGCTCATATCAAATGGTCCAGAGATGTGGAAGACAAGATTGAAGAATTGGGAAAGAAGCTTCCTGAGAATTTGCCTGTGGTTGCCAATAAAAGGTTCACGGCGATAAAGATGATCGAAGCCAGCGGTCTCTTTGCTGACAAGATAGTCAAGGAGATAAGCTTCTCCTTCAGCAAGGTGCTGAATCGAGTCAGGCAGGACCTGGAGACGGCGCACAGCGCTCCTGCCTATGAAGTCACCGCTGCTGAAAGGCATAATCTCGCTCATAAAATTTTCGAAAAAAGCAGCCAGGTGAAGAGGGGAAGGCGGACAACCTTTCTGGATAAGGTCGATGAATTTATCATGCATCCCATTCTGGGATATCTTGTCCTCATCGCCGTTTTCCTTGGATTTTTCTTTGTCATCTTTAAGGTCGGGAATCCTCTGGAAGGCCTCTTACTTGGGCCCCTGGACAAATTGAGAAGTCTCCTTCTTCAGCATCTTGGAAGAAATATAATTTTTTATCTGGCTGATGGGTTGCTTCAGGGCATTGGCGGGGGAGTGGCTATCGTTTTGCCCTACTTTATTCCTCTTCTTTTCCTGATGTCCTTTCTCGAGGATCTCGGCTATCTGGCAAGGGCAGGATTCCTGATGGATACATTTATGCACCAGATAGGACTTCACGGCAAGTCTATTTCTCCATTTATTCTCGGTTTTGGCTGCAATGTGCCGGCTATCATCTCCACCAGAATCTTAGAGTCCAGGAGAGACCGCATCATCACCTCCCTCCTCATTCCCTTTATCCCTTGTTCGGCCCGGACAACAATCATCCTGGCTCTTGTCGCTTTCTATCTGGGTCCGCTGTGGGCCTTTGGATTCTATCTCTTCAATATTATCCTGATAGCTGTCATCGGTCGGGTTATAACTCTATTTGTCAAATCTCCCTCTCCCGGCTTGATTCTCGAGATTCCCTCTTTGAAAATCCCTTCTCTGAAAAGCATGCTGCAAAAAACCTATTTCCAGCTCAAATCTTTCATAAAATTCGCCTGGCCAATCCTGATTGCAGGAAGCGTTATCTTAGGCCTGCTTCAGTACTTGAACTTCGACCGCTTTATCAACCTCGTCCTTTCTCCGCTGGTTGAGAAGGGGCTTGGCCTGCCGCGGGACTTGGGTGTGACTCTTGTCTTTGGCTTTTTGAGGAAAGAGCTTTCTCTGCTCATGGCTCTTCAATCGCTTGGAGTGAGGTATCAGAATTTATTGCAAGTTATTTCCAAGAACCAAATCATTATCTTCACCATGTTTGTGAACTTTTTTATCCCCTGCCTTTCAACAGTTGCCATTCTCTGGAAAGAAATGGGCAAGAAAATCGCTTTTCTATCCATGGCCTTGAATGTCAGCGTTGCCATCGCTTTGAGTTTTCTCTTTAGACTGATTTTGGGGAAGTTATAAAAAGTCGAACTTTCATTCAAGTCAGGACAGTCGTCATGACGGCTGAGATTTCCTTCAAGCCTGGGCTCGAAAAACAAGCGTTGGAAGAAGCCAATCGAGCTCCGGCAGAAATCAAGGGAGATAATATCTCAGGCTCTGATTCTCTTTGGCTCAAAGAGCCGGAGTTGATTGACACCGTTCATGACAATATCGATAATTAGCTTCAAAGATAAGAAAGGAGCAGCATGATGAAAATGATAAGTCTTCAGAAGAAATTAGGAATCAAGGTCTTTATTATTTTTGCCTTAATTTCCTCATTTGTTTTTCTTATTGCCTTAAAGCCGCAGCCCAAAGCTTTTAATTTTGAGGATGTCGATTTAGGCTGCACGAGCATCATGGCCGGACGGCTGGCAACCACCGATGGTTCAGTCATCACCGCTCATGCCTGCGATGGCAACTACCGGGCCTGGCTGAATATTGTCCCTCGGGCGAAACATTACGAGGGGTCGGTGAACAAAGTCTATTACGGCAAAATGCACACCGAGACTCCCTGGGACACGAGAAACATCACAGAGAAGGGCGAGGTTCCTGAGGTCGCGGAGACCTACGCCTTTTTGAATACGGCCTATCCCTGCTTCAATGAATATCAGCTCGCCATCGGGGAGACAACGATCAGGGGCAAAACAGAGCTTTCTAACAGGGCAGGGAAGTTCATGATCGAGGAGTTGGAGCGAATCATGCTCGAAAGATGCACCACCGCCAGGGATGCCATCCGGCTGGCCGGCCAGCTTGTCAAAGAGCACGGTTATGGCGATGGAGGAGAGTGCTTGACCATCGCCGATAAGAAAGAAGTCTGGCATTTTGAGATTTTTGGCGCCGGTCTGAAGGAGATAGGAGCTGTCTGGGCAGCAGTCCGCATTCCGGACGACCAGGTGGGCATCTCGGCCAACATCCCCAGAATCAGCGAGTTGAATCTCAAGGATGCTGATCACTATATGGCTTCAGATAATGTTTTCTCTCTGGCCATCGAAAAGGGATGGTGGGACCCGAAGAGCGGAGAGCCGTTCAAATTCTGGAAGGCCTACAGCGGATGGAAACCTTTTTCCATTCGCGAGTACTATGTCCTCAGCTCCCTCGCCCCGTCGCTCAAGCTGGATATCAAAGCCGAAGAGCTTCCTTTTTCGGTCAAGCCGGACAAAAAGGTCTCGGTGAGAGATATCATGAAATTTTATCGGGAGACCTACGAGGGAACAGAATTTGATGCAACGAAAAACCTGATGGTCAAAGACCGCCGCAGCGATCAAATGACCAAGAGTCCAATAGCCAGTCCCTGGATGTCGTTTGAGATGAGAACGCTGCTGAACACTTTGAAGCCAGA
>CAZGMN010000097.1:0-11317 GCA_964526905.1 uncultured Eubacteriales bacterium | reverse complement strand
GAGTTCAAGAAGAAAGAGAAGAAGAAGCCTTTAAAGGAAAAGCTCAAAGAAGCCAAGGCAAAGAAATAGGTTTATTTCCGGGGGGTTGAATCTTTTTCATAATTTTTCTTTTTTCCAAGAGAAGAAATCTGTGCGAATTCCATCTCGCTCATGACAAACATTATAAGTTAGCTATGTTGTAGATCAGAAAAATGTGAAATGGATACTTGGAAAGAACTGATAAATTTCCCGGCTTCTGAAAAGAAGCTTGAGTCGGCCTGTTGAACTTGAGGATACGAAAGAATGCAAGCTGTTGAAAATATCGATTTCAGAAACAAATTGAAAAGGATTTAGAAGGGCTATAGAAGAGGATATCCTCTATATTTGCCATGCATTTGGCTCTAAGTGAGTGCTGCGCTCCTTTTTATTCATGGTTTGATAGGGTTTTGGGGAAGAGAATTCATCAGCTGAAAAGAAAAAACTTTTAAGCGTAGCCTTTTACTTAGATGAGATTTATAATTATTATCATTAGAGTGTCGAAATACACGATGAGAAAGTCTTCGGCTATCAACTTTAAAAGGGCAAAGTGGCTTCTCCTTTGCCTGGCCCTGTGCTTCTCTTTCGGCTGGAGCGGATTTCTTTTGGGTTCTTATCAGGCTGCGCAGAATCAGAAAGTCCTCCAGCACGAAGTCGCCGTTACCTTGAAATTAGTCCAAGTTTACGTCACAGATAAAAAAGGGAAGCCGGTTGTTGACCTTTCGAAATCTGATTTTATCCTTTACGATAACGGCCTTTTACAGGAAGTCACAGACTTTGAAAAGCATATCATTTCTGAACAAGCCATCCGCACCGTAGCTCCCTCAATTGAAACAATCGCTCCGACTCCTCTGCTCCAGGCCGAAAAGATGAGACGCAAATTTTTTCTCATCTTCGATTTTGCTTACAACAGCTTCATTGGAATCAAAAAAGCCAAGAAAGCGGCCCTGCACTTCATCGATACCCAGCTTCTGCCGGCGGACGATGTGGCCGTTCTTTCTTATTCGGCTTTAAAAAGTCTGACCCTCCATGAGTTTTTGACAACAGACCATAAGAAGGTCCGGGAAACGATAGAAGCCGTGGACAAGGGAGAGGTAGGAGGAAGGGCCTTTGAGATTGAAGAGCAGTATTGGAAAAATAGGGATTCCGAATACCTAAAAGGAAAAACGGAAGGGGAAGATAGTGCCGAAACCTTTGAAGCAAAATTTTGGAAGCTTAGAGATATACAAGAGAAGGAGCGGATGGCTTCCAAGAACCAGGCTCTCAACTTCCTGAACAAGATGAATGAACTGGCCAAAGCGATGCGCTATATCCCCGGTCAAAAAAATGTGGTTCTTTTCTCATCGGGAATTCCGGCATCTATGCTCTACGGAACAGGACAGCCTGTTGGGAAAGCAAAGTTTGACTTCGGAGATGAACGCCTCCGCACCAAGAGCGAGGAGCTTTTAAAAGAGTTCAGCTCTTCAAACTGCATCGTTTTTTCTTTTGACACCAGGGAGAAGGCTGTCGATGTTTTCCGCGACGATGTTGAGACGTTCGTCACCGGAGACCGCAAGATTGACTTTGACCCCCGCTCAGACACGATTTTTTACAGGGATAGGAGGACAACTGGCGAGGATTCTCTGCGCAGGCTTTCCGGCGCCACCGGTGGCAAATACTTCGGTAATATCGATGAGTACGAAAGACACATCCAAAAGCTCCAGGATTTGACCGGCTCGTATTATATCCTTGGCTATTACATCGACGAAAAATGGGACGGACAGTATCACCGGATTAAAGTCGAGGTGAAGAGAAAGGGATGCCAGGTCCATAGTCAAGCCGGGTATTTCAACTCCAAACCGTTCCGGGAATATTCAGGACTTGAAAAAAAACTTCATCTTATGGATTTGGCGCTCAATGACAAGCCCCTCTTCCAGACTCCCCAAGCCTTGTCCACGACGCTTCTGGCCTTTTCTGCCCCTAACGAATCTCATCTCTTTTTATTGTCCGAGATTCCAGCCAAGATTGTGGAGAGATTGAGCGGCAAAACGGTTGAAGTGGTGAGCCTGATTTTCGATGAAGAGGAAAACTTGGTCAAAATTGATGGTATGGAATTCGACATTGACCAATTCCGCGGAAAAAACATTGTTTGTTCGTCTGGAGCCTCTCTCCGGCCCGGCCGTTACAAATGCCGCCTCGTCGTCAGGGATTTAGACACAGGAGAGGCTGCCGTAGCCAGAGGCGCGGCCTTTGTCGCCAAGCCATCGGAGAGGAACGTCATCCTCGGACAGCCTTTACTCCTTGTCCCTGAATCTGGGTCTGTTTATCTTGGCGAACAGATGTCAGAAAAGAAGAGCCGTCAAATATGGAACAATATCTGTGCTTTTGATTCCCGCCTGTTCACGCCTCTCATCGGTCCGCTCCCAAAGGCCACCTCCAAGATTCTGGCTTTGATACCGGTTAGCCAGACAAGCCTTTCCCAAGCCGATATCACTTATAAGGCCCATCTTGTCAATTTTTCTTCCAAAAAGAATATTCCTGTCGCCTGTGTCAAGCTGGAGCGGATGTCCAAGGAAGGATTTCAGGTTCAATCCCTTGAATTGGAGATTGCCGAACAGCAGTCCGGAGAATATGTCCTCTATATCCTCGCCCAGGATACCTCCACAAAGGAGGTTTCTTATGTGTATACGACGCTTGTTGTGCAATAGTGAGGACAATCCATTCCTTTCTTTAAAATAAGAGACAGAGCTATTTATTTATATAATTTTTCATTGAATAACAATAAGAAAATAGGGAAAGGCTAAAAGGAGCCGAGGCGAAGAAATAGGGTTATTTCTTGGGGATGACCCACAGTTCCTGGCCGGGGTAGATTGTTGACCTTTGTTTAAGCCCGTTCAAGCTGAGCAGAGTGCTGAGCTGCATCCCGAATTTTTTGGCGATGGAGAAAGGCGTGTCGCCAGCTTCAACGGAATAGATAACCGCTCCTTCGGGCTTGCCAGAGCGAATCAAAAGCTTCTGCCCTGAATTCAAGATGTCTTCTTTGAGATTATTGATCTCCTTTATCTTTTCGATTGTTGTTCCAAAGGTGGTGGCAATCTGATAAAGAGAGTCTCCAGGCTTTACAGTATAGACCAAGTTATCTCCCTCTTTAGCTAATTCCATTGGAGGAGGGGAAGAAACCGTTGTTCCTCGAGCCGGGATCTTCAACCTCTGCCCCTTGCGGATGAAATGAACGCGATTCAAGTTATTCAAGCGGGCAATGGTTGAGACAGATGTATGGTAGCGGTCGGCAATCTGAGAGACAGTCTCTCCTCCTTGGACATAATGGATGAAAAAACTGTCCTCTGGAGGAATCCAGCGTGCAAGGGAATTCATGGCCGCCAGGGTTTTTTCGCCGCAGCCCACTGGAACCCTCAGGATGTATTCTCCGTCGGGTGTGGCTTGCTGGCGAAGTTCAGGGTTAAGAGAAGTAAGCTCCTCTTCGTCTATTCCCAGCTCCTTAGCCAGAGAAGCGAGCTTGACCGGACGATTGACGGAAATTTCCTCGAATTCCAGAGGAGGATCAGGTTGAGGAAGGTTAAAACCGTATTTCTCAGGATTATTGATGATCAAAAAAGCTGCCATGAGGCGCGGGACGAAACGGACTGTCTCCAAAGGAAGCATGCGGTAGAGGTCCCAGAAGTTGTCGAGGTAATTGATACGCTGGTTGCTGATGACCCGCTGCACCTTGAACTCTCCACAGTTGTAGGAAGCGAGAGCAGTCGTCCAGTCTCCGAAATAGGAGTGAAGTTCGGAGAGATACTTAATCGCAGCTTGAGTTGATTTTATGGGGTCCATTCTTTCGTCAATGTAGCGGTCTCTCTTCAAACCGTAGCGGTATCCGGTTGAGGCAATAAACTGCCAGAGACCGAGGGCTCGAGCACGGGAGTAAGCTCTGACGTTGAACCCGCTTTCAATCAGAGGCATCCAGCTCAGCTCTTCTGGAAGCCCGGCTTTTCTCAGCTCCTCAAGAATCATCTGCCGGTAGCGTCCAGAGAGCTTAAAGGCTTTCTCGAAAAATCCTCTTTCCTCATTTTGAAATTTTTTTATCTCATTCAGGACAAACTCATTCTCGACAAAAGGAATCGTTTGGTGATTATTCCCGACCGTTCTCAGGCGCGAAGCATAAATTTCTTGAATTCTTTGGGCGATCAAAAGCCTGAGGTCATTTTTTTCTTGGATGAGGGGTGAGTCGGGAGGCAAGTCAAGCGAGAGGATCAAGCGATAGGCTTCATCCAGGGCAGCCAGGGCGGAATCGGAATCTCCCTTTTCCCATGCCGGTTGAGAATCTTGATAGGCCGAAAGGGCTTCTTCGAGGATGAGCTGAGGGTCTTTTTTATTTTTGTTTGGCTCTTCCTCTTTGGCGACATTTTGTGTGTTTTCCTCAATTTTTGGTTCTTCAATCGGAGGAGGCGTTTGCTCTTTCGCTTCAGCCTGTTCAGAAACCTGATTTTCTGCAGGAGTCGAAGGCTGAGTCTCGATTGGACTTAATATTTTTTGCGAAGAACAATTCCAAAGAAAAAGTATTGAAATGATAAGTGCAACCTTAAGAATCGATTCAAACTTTCTCATTTTCTCCAAATTTATATCATTTAACCTTATTAGAGTCAACGAGTTCTTAAATAACTTTCTGCCCAGAATATCGAACCTAAGATATCTGAGTAGGGCTAAAGATGTAAATAGCCTCTCGAGGTGATTCATGAGGTGAATTATCTTTTTGTTTTCTAATCTTGGAGGATGAATTGCTTTAAAATCCTGATTGCTTCTTGTGCCACTTCCAGGCTGTGGCAATTATTTCTTCGAGGCTTGAATGGAGAAGCTTCCAGCCAAGGGTTTGCTCCGCCTTTTCTTTGGAGGCAAGAAGCACCGGAACATCTCCTTTCCTTCTTGGCTTCTTTGTGTAAAGGGCATTTTTCCCTGTTATTTCTTCTGCTTTTTTTATGACCTCCAAAACTGAATAGCCTTTGTTTGTGCCGAGGTTGATGAAATCGCTCTCTGGAGACGAAAGGATTTTTTTGAGGGCGAGGACATGGGCTTTGGCCAAGTCTGTGACGTGGATGTAGTCTCTGACCGCTGTTCCGTCCTCTGTCGGGTAGTCTGTCCCAAAAAGCTCCAAGCTTTTCTTTTTTCCGAGAAGAGAGAGGAGGATGTTGGGAATGAGATGAGTTTCTGGCTCATGCATCTCACCCAGTCTGCCTTCAGGGTCGGCTCCAGCAGCATTGAAATAGCGGAGAGAGATGAATCGAAGCCCGTAGGCCCTCTGGTAGTCTTCGAGGACCTTCTCGATGAAGAATTTTGTCTGTCCATAAGGATTAATAGGCTGGAGAGGATGGGATTCCGGAATGGGAATCTGCTGAGGGATTCCGTAGACAGCGGCGCTCGAGGAGAAGATAAAATTTTTAATCCCCGCCTTGAGCATCGCTTCCAAAAGGTTCAGGGAGCTGGTGAGATTATGGGTGTAGTATTTTTGAGGATTTGCGTACGATTCGCCGACCTCGATAAGGGAGGCAAAATGAAGGACAGCCTCGATATCTTCTGACCTGAATGCTTTTTGGATCGCTTCTTTGTCCAGAAGGTCGCCGCGAACGACCTTTCCGCCACTGAGTAGCTCTTCTCTTCCTGTTGAAAAATTGTCAAAGACAACGACTTCAAATCCTTCCCTGATGAGCTCTTTGACGGTGTGGGAGCCGATATATCCTGCGCCGCCAGCCACCAGCACTTTCATTGCTGTCCTTTTCTGATTATTTTTCGAGCGAGCTCAAGTCCATCTTTTTTTGTCTCAAAATCGTTGTCGAGCTGAAGCTCATACAATTTTTTGAGGATTTTCCCCATCCCTGGACCCGGCGCAACTCCCATTTTTATCAAATCTCTGCCCATGATCAAGGGCATGATGGTCTCCTTGCTGACTCTGAGCTCCTTGAATTTTTTCAGCAGCCATTTTCCTCCTCTGTCCAGGTCTTTGATCAGCCTTTCCTTCCTTCCCGCCCTGTCAGCTGCATCCAGGTAAATTAAAAGCTCGATCTCTCCGCTGACCTCTGCTGCCAGACGGTTGAAGGCCTTCCTGGTGACGACATCACGGTTGGACCAGAGTTCAGATGCGCGGTGATGGCAGCGGATGAGAGAAGGGACTATTTTTCTTAAGTTATATCCATTCCAGGAAAAGATTTTGAAACGATTGAATATTTTCTTGGCGATCTTTTCGCTGAGAACATCATGGCCGTTGTTGGTGATGACCATCCTTTCTTTCTTATGCTCCCATTGGGCTGTGGCTGGTTTTCCCAGGTCATGATATAGGGCAGCAAGAAGCAGGGCGAGCTTTTTCTCCTGAGTCTCAAGGAAAAGCTCAGCCAGCCTTTTCGCCTGGTCAACAGTGAGCTTGGTGTGGTGCCAGACAGTGTGATGGCCGTAATCGTCTTTCTCAGGATGGAAGAGGGGGTCCTGGATGGAGAAAGTCAGGAGATAGAGTTCAGGAAAGAGCTGCCGCAGGGCGCTGAGTTTGAACAATTCCTCCAGCCCCACAGAAGGGACAGGAGAAAGGAGGAGAATCTTGAGTAGCTCCTCGTTCACCCTCTCCACACTCAGGCCGGTGATGTCGATTTTTTTTGAAACATCATAGATTTCAGAGTCAACAGTGAATTGAAGGACCGAAGCGAAACGCGCCACACGGAGAACCCGCAGAGGATCTTCAGGAAATGCCTCAGGGTTGGTCAGCCTGATGGTCTTGGCTTGAATATCGCTTGAGCCGTGGAAGGGGTCGATGACTTTATTATCCGCCAGCCTCAGGGCAATGCTGTTGCAGCGGAAATCCCTCCTCTCCAGGTCTTTTTCAAGCGGGAGGTCTGGGTCAGCAGAAATAAGAAAGTCTTTGTGGCCCTTGACTTCTGTTCTTTTTGATATGTCTTTCCTGGGCAAGGCGATATCGTATGTTTTTCCGTTGATGGTGAATTTGATGACACCGAAGCTTTTTCCGACAAGGTCGACCCTGCCGTAGGGGCTGATTTTCTTGATAATCTCTTCCAGAGGATAATGGGTGATGAGGATATCGACGTCTTCAGATGGAATTCCCCTAAGAAGGTCGCGGACATAGCCGCCGACAGCGTAAACCTCTTTGCCGAAATGGCGGACAAAGAATTCCTTCTGCGGAAACTCGGCCTGAACTTTTTTCATTGCACTTTATCTTCCATCCCCGTAATTCTATCTCTATTTTTTGAATTTTTCGAGAAGTTCCGGCACTGCATCCTTGTGGACCATAAAGGCCAGCATCTTGAGCTTCAGATAGTCATCCCTGTAGAAATAATAGCCTGCAAACTTGCCTTTGAAAGCGCTGGCCATTGAGTCCTTGATCAGAAACCAGGTCTGGCCTGGGGATTCTTTGTATCCGACGATATGGATGGCGTGGTCATCGGTCGAGGTGCGGTTTGCGAACCTGAATTCCCGGCTGTCCTGGTCGATAAGCTGCTGCGGAAGGTCGAAGGTGGGAACGACGGCAATATCATCTTCACCGCTCATCCCTGGCTCAGAGACATCTCCGGCGAGGGCCACGGTGTAGCCTTTTTTGATGGAATTGACAATGACATCATAGAATTCATCCAGTGGAATATTGTGATATTCCTGGCTGTGCCACCAGTTGTCAGGAACTTTGTATTCCCCTTTGGTGTAGAAAGGAAGATATTTGAAGCTGATGAAGCAGACATAGTCGTCGAGGGGGAGTTTGAGCACAGTGTCTAAGTATTCTTTAGGAGTTATGGTCCGGCCGTCAACTTCGATCGTTTCCGGAGGCTTTCCCAAGTATTTGTTCAGGATGCTTTTCACATAGGAGATGGCTTTTTCTTCGTCCCAGTACTCATTATCTTTACAGAACTGGAGGTAATTTCTCATTTCCTTATAGAGCTGGTCGTGGTCATGCTCTGTCTGGCCGGGGAGGAGTCCGGTATAATCCGAGGCTCTCACCGCTCCATACTGCTTCATCCTGGCTGTCACGGCGTTTTGTTCTGACCCATGGTCGAAGCTGGAATTGCCTTTTTCCTTGATGAAACGCCGCGCCTTTTCCACGAATTCCCAGTAGACCGTATACAATTCGGAAAGCTTCACCTCTTTCTTCTCTATGCGCTTCATTTCGGATTCAAGGAAGGAAGTTGTCGAGAAGCACCAGCACGTTCCGGTGTTCCCCTGGCGCAGAGGAGGAAAATGGAATAACGGATTGAAATCATCCAGGGAGCCTGGCTTTTCAATCCGAGATAGATCAAAGGAGAGGTATTCTCTTTCTTTTCCTCTGACTTTTCTTGTCTTATAAATGGCTGTATCTTTTTCCTGGAGTTCTTTGTCTGAGATCTGAATCATCTCTTTCTTGGCCGCTTTCTCTTTTTGAGCGCAGGAGATCAGCCCAAAGTTAAAGAAGAGGAGAAGAGAAAAAAAGAAAATGAGTACATAAGCTTTTTTCATAAAATCCTCCATAAAGGCCTTAAAGCAGGCACATTTGCCTTTTTTCCGTATTATTATAAGAACACCATCCTTTTTGTTCAAACGATTTTTAAGAAAAGGAGATAGACCCTTTATGGCTTTCATGAATCCAAGAATTATTCTTTGAGAGCTTGTTCTCTTTTCAGCGATATTGTATCCTTTAGTTTCAAAGGATGAAAAATTGAAAGAATTGAGGAAAGGAAGTTGGCTGTCCTTGGTCTTCATCTTTATTTTTACTGTTGCAGCATTCTCGGATTCTCCAAAACAAGAACTCAGAATTTCTCTCCAGAAGACAGCGATTAAGGACTTCAGCCCCTCCGGGCTTTCTCTTGTTTTCTATCTGACCGTAAGCAATTCTTCTTCGGCATGTTATTTCTCCACTTATGATTATCGCCTGGAGGTCAATCAGAAGGAATACATCCGTTTGGCCGCCTCTCTGGAGAAAGCAATTGAAATCGAGGGGAAGGGGGATACTCTTCTTTCCTTTCCTCTAAACATAAGCTTTTCCAGTCTTTTCGAGACCTTTGCCGGAATCGAAAAAGAAGATAAAGCCCAATGCTCTTTCGCCGGGACAATGACTTTTGTCGGCTATAAAAAGGAAACGCGTCTTCCTTTTGCCTTTTCTGCAGAGTTTCCGATCTTCAACAAGCCCGAAGTCGAATTTCATTCTCTGAAGGTGAAAGACTTGACCATTGGAGGGGCGGATTTGGATTTTGGGCTGAGTTTTAAGAACGATAACTCCTACGAGCTTTTCATAGACAAAATTAGCTATGTTTTTTACTTGGGAGAAAAGCAAATCGGAGAAGGATTGATCGAGGGTGATAAGAATATCAAGGGCCGGGGAGAGAAAGTCTTCTCGCTTCAATTCCTTTTTAATTTTTTTGATGTCGGAAAAGAAGTTGACTCTATCCTTCGCCAAACATCTGCTCCCTGCCGTCTTTCCGGAGAGATTGCGGTCAGGACAGTCTGGGGAAGGATGAAGATTCCCTTCGATAAAAGCGGAGAGGTCACAATCTCCAGGGATTCTTAAAAGAGTTTGATGGTCAGCGTCATTATCCCCACTTATAATCGAGGTGCATTTTTAAGAGAAGCTATCCAGTCTGTCCTTGACCAGGATTATTTTTTCAAAAACAGGGCATCTTCCTTCGAGCTTCTTGTGGTCGATGACGGCTCTGCAGATAATACAAAAGAAATCGTTGCCTCATTCGGCGATAAGGTGAAATATCATTTCCAGGCGCACAGAGGAGTCAGCGCTGCCCGGAACCAGGGCCTTGCCCTTGCTCAAGGGGATTACATAGCCTTTCTTGATTCAGATGACCTCTGGCAAAAAAACAAGCTGAGCACGCAGATGAGCTTTATGAAAGCCTTTCCCCGGGCTCAAGTCTGCTGCACAGAAGAGAGATGGATAAGAAAAGGAGATTTTGTCAATCCCAGGAAAAAGCATCGGAAATATTCAGGATGGGTGTTTGATAAAGTCTTATCTCTTTGCCTTCTGAGCCTTTCTTCTGCTTTGTTCCGCAGAGAAGTTTTTGAAGAGATAGGCAAATTTGACGAAGAATTGCCGGTTTGCGAAGATTATGATTTTGGGATTCGCCTGGCCCAACGCTATCCGCTCTATTTTCTGCCCAAGCCTCTGATTATCAAGCGAGGAGGGCATTCTGACCAGCTTTCAAGGCAATACTGGGGAATGGACAGGTTCAGGGTTAAGGCTTTGGAAAAGGCACTCCTGCTCCCTTTGACGCCCCGGCAAGAGATGCTCGTCAGGCAGGAGATAGTCAAGAAATGTCAGATTCTGGTCAAAGGCTTCAGAAAAAGAGGAAAACAGAAAGAAGCCAAAGAGTTCTTGCTCCTCAGCGATAGATATAGAGGAGGCAAGTAAAATCAAGAATTGGAGGGAAGATGAGCATAATGGAAGTTATCGAGAAAAGAAGAAGCGTCAGGAAATATAAGGAAGACCCGATTCCTGAGAGCGTCCTTCTGCGGGTGCTTGAAGCTGCCCGTCTTGCACCTTCGGGCAAAAACCTTCAGCCCTGGAAATTTATCCTCGTCAAGGATAAGGCCCTGAAAGAAGAACTGGCGCGGGCTTCTTCGGGGCAATATTTTATTGCCAGGGCACCGTTTGTCATCGTCGCCTGCGGTTTTCCTGATAACTGCTACGCCCGGATGGGACGCTATATGAAATCCTGGCCAGTTGACGTTGCCATCGCCATGGAGCATCTCATCCTCCAGGCTCAGGAGGAGGGCCTCGGCACCTGCTGGATAGGCTCCTTTGAAGAGCAAGAGGTCAAGTCCATCCTAAAGATTCCAGAGGAAGTGAAGGTTCTGGCCCTTACTCCCCTTGGCTTTCCGGCCGAGATACCTTCTTTCCGCGGCCGCAAGAGCCTGGATGAAATCATTTCCTATGATAGGTATTGATATCCAGCAAGAAGCCTTTTTATCATCTATCTGTTCATTGAGAAGCATTTCCAATTCGGTGATATTAAATAGTCATAGGCTGAGGGCTTGGGGGTGAGGAAGCCCCTATGAAGGCTGAGCGGGCATGGTTCCTCGACCGAAGGGAGAGGAGAGCGAAGCTTGAATGGGAGCTGATTTTCCTCGCTGGGGAAAATCAGCGTGCTGACGAATCCCCAGCCCTCAGCTAATCATGGAAAAACGCTTCTTCATCATTGCCTGCAATTGACTAAAAAATTATGCCTTCTTATAATATGTCGTCTTCAGAGAGGAGAGAGATGTTAGATGATATTATGATTTCAAGAGCAATCATCGAAAGCTACTTCAAGGAGATTCTGGATAATCTGGAATCGGATGTCATCATTTGCGGGGC
>CAZGMN010000096.1:0-11553 GCA_964526905.1 uncultured Eubacteriales bacterium | reverse complement strand
AAAAGCGGCGTGTTTTCGAGACACCCAGCCTGATCCTTAATAAAGGTTTCAATCAAGGAAAGAAGACATCTTCACCTTGAGAATCTCTTACAAAATCATATTGTTGTCTGATGACATACGTCTCTGACACGGTTATAATCAGATAGAAAATGCGGTGCGATACCTTCTGAACTCATTGCTGACTTCTTGAATTTGGCTTGAGAAAAATAAAATGAAGAAGACAACTTTAAGGCTCTGGCGATTCCTCCTGATCTTTGCCGCAGTTTTTATGGCTCCAATAAATGCACCATCCCAGAATTTTAGCCTTCAGGGCCAAATGTCAGCATGGCTTACCCTTTCAAGTGACGGTGCGGCGAAAAGTCAGATTGGCCTCCGTTACATTCCGAATTTTTCCCTCATGAAATCTTTCCAGAGAAAATACGCCCTGGATGCCGAAATTTCTTTCAATGCCTTTGCCTCAGCCCAGGCTCTTTCATTGGATAACATCCAAACCCAGGGAAAAGTCAAACCCTATCGTCTCTGGCTTCGCTTCTCGACAGCGCAATTCGAGGCAAGGCTTGGACTGCAAAAGATCAATTTCGGTTCGGCTCTGCTTCTCAGACCTTTGATGTGGTTCGACCGCGTCGATCCCAACGACCCCCTGCAGCTCACCGACGGCGTCTATGGCATCTTGCTCAAATACACTTTTCTCAACAACGCCAATATCTGGCTCTGGGGCCTCTACGGCAATGATGAGCCAAAGGGATGGGAAACTATTCCATCCCAGAGTAAATCCGTTGAATGCGGCGGCCGTTTTCAGTTTCCTCTTTTAAAGGGAGAAATGGCCTTCAGCTCTCATCACCGCCGGATGGACCCAAGCCGAAGCCTTGATCCACAGATATTGTTGAATGAGGAGAATGTTGCGGAGAACCGTTTTTCCTTAGATGGAAAATGGGATATCGGTCTCGGTCTCTGGTTTGAAGCAGTCCTGATCCACCAAGATTTCAAGTTCTTTCCTTTAAAATACCAAAGGAACATCAATCTTGGACTGGATTACACCTTTGACCTGGGAAGAGGCCTTCATCTCATGGGAGAACAGCTGATGATCGAAGCTTCAGAAAAAGCTTTTGGCAAGGGCAAAGCCCGCAAGTTTTCGGTGGCTTCCTTGGATTATCCCCTCGGTCTGCTGGACAGAATAAAAGCCATGGTCTTCCATAACTGGGAGAACAAAGACTGGTACCGCTTCTTCACCTGGCAGAGGATGTATGACCGCTGGAGTTTTTACCTCATTGGCTTCTGGAATCCCGAGCATTATCAGATTTATGCCAGCCAAACGGGAAAGAATCTGTTTGCCGGAAAAGGCTTTCAGGTCATGGTCGCATTTAACCATTAAAAAAGAGAGAGACAGCCATGGAAAACTCGTATTTAATCAAAACCGTTGATTTGGTCAAAGTCTACTCCATGGGAGAGCAATCGATTGTCGCCCTGGATAAAGTCAACCTGACCTTCAGGAAAGGGGAGTTTGCCGGAATTGTCGGGCCGAGCGGCTCAGGAAAAACAACATTCCTGAACATCATCGGCTCTCTGGACGCACCGAGCGAAGGCAGCGCCGAAGTCATGGGAGAGAAAATCGAAAAGCTGCCTCATCGAAAGGCGGCCGAGCTGCGGAATAAGCACATTGGATTTATTTTCCAGACATTCAACCTGCTCCCTATCTATACCGTCTTTGAAAATGTGGAATTTCCTTTGCTGCTTCTCGGCTTTTCTGCTTCGGAGCGGAAAAGAGCAGTCATGGACGCTTTGGAATGGGTTCACCTTGCTGATAGAGCCAAGTCCAAACCCAGCCAGCTTTCCGGCGGACAAAGCCAGAGGGTGGCTATCGCCAGAGCGATTGTCAAAAGGCCGGCCATCATCCTCGCTGACGAGCCGACAGCAAACCTCGATGCAGAAAACTCCCACCATATCCTCAACATCATGGAGCACTTGAACCGGGAGCTGGAAACGACCTTCATCTTCTGCACTCATGATGAGAAAGTCATCCAGCACATCCTGCGCAAGATCATTTTAATTGACGGCCGAGTCACCAAGGATGAAATCATGAAAAACAATCCCGGCAGGAGGTGGTGATGATTATTCCCAAGCTTGCATTGAGGAACCTCTTAGGAGCCGGATTGAAAACATGGCTCAACGTTGTCGTTTTGTCCTTCTCTTTTGTGGCCATCATCTTCACTCAAGGATTGTATAAAGGTCTCGATGAACAGGCATCGAGGGCAATGGTCGACACCGAATGCGGCGGCGGCCAGTACTGGATTGAGAGCTACGACCCCTTCGACCCTTTCTCTCTGCAGGATGCCCATGGCAAGCTCGAAGGAGAGATGGAAAATCTTGTCGAGAGCGGCAAGGCAACGCCGATTTTAATTGTTCAAGGAACAATCTATCCCGGCGGCCGAATCCAGCCTGTGCTCTTGAAAGGAATCGACCCTGAGCAAAAGCTGCTGACCATCCCTTCTTATGTTTTGAAAAAGACAGATTATGAATTGCCGGCTCTCATCGGAAGCAGAATGGCGCAGACGAGCGGTTTGAAGGTCGGAGACTCTGTTACTGTCCGCTGGCGTGACGCCAACGGAACCTTTGACGCCAAGGACCTTCAAATCGTCCAGGTGATGGAGACCTCAGTCCAGACCATCGACAGCGGCCAGGCCTGGGTGCCTCTTCCTGAACTGCAGAAGATGGCCAATATGGAAAACGAAGCGACCACCGTCGTCACCGAAAAAAATTTTGGACCTGCCAAAAATTTCCCCGGCTGGACATTCAAGGATTTAAATTTTCTTCTCAAAGACATTCATCAATTAATCAAGATGAAAAGCATTGGCTCAACAATCTTCTATATCATCCTCCTTTTTCTGGCCATGCTGGCCATTTTCAACACCCAGGTCCTTTCCATCTTCAGGCGCAGAAAAGAGATAGGGACTCTTATGGCTCTGGGCTTTTCCAGAGGGAGGGTCATCCAGCTCTTCACGCTCGAGGGTGCGCTGAACGCAGTTTTAGCCGCGCTTGTCGGCGCTCTCTATGGAATTCCGCTCCTGGGTTATCTCGCAGCCAAGGGATGGGCGCTCCCGGGCACGGCAGAACAATTCGGGATTGCCATCGGCGAAAAGCTCTTTCCAACATACAGCGCCGGCTTGGTCATGGGCACAACGCTCCTGGTCCTCATCATGACCACGATTGTCAGTCTTCTGCCGACAAGAAAAATAGCCAAGATGAAGCCGACTGATGCTTTAAGAGGAAAACAGACATGATCAATTTTTTATTCAAAGGAATCATTCGCGACCGCTCAAGAAGTCTATTCCCCTTCCTCATCGTTATTGCCGGCGTTATTCTCACAGTCTTCGTTTACTGTTACATTAAAGGAGGCGAAACTCTTATCATCCGGCTTAATGCCAGCTATTTAACCGGCCACGTCAAGGTCATGACCAAAGCTTATGCTCAAGAGTCCGACCAGATTCCAAACGACCTGGCCTTGACCGGAATCGAGGCTCTGAGCAGAGAATTAGAGAAAGGTTATCCGGGATTCATCTGGGCACCGCGCATCCGATTCGGAGGATTGCTGGATATCCCCGACGAAAAGGGAGAGACTCGAGCCCAGGGCCCTGTCTTAGGCCTGGCCGTCAACTTATTTTCTCCTGCGAGTAAGGAAGTAAAAACCCTCGACCTTAAAAAAGCTCTGGTCAGAGGCCGTCTGCCGGAGAAGCAGGGCGAGATGCTCATCAGCGATGAATTCGCCCAGAAGCTGAAAGTCGAGCCGGGAGAGACCGCCACTCTGATCAGCTCCACCATGTATGGAAGCATGAGCATCAACAATTTTATCGTGGCCGGCACACTCCGCTTCGGAGTCACTGCCATGGACCGGACGGCAATGATTGCCGATTTGGCGGATATCCAAAGTGCTCTAGACATGAGCGACGCTGCGGGCGAAATCCTCGGATTCTTTGGCGATTCCATCTATCACCGCGAAAAAGCCGACGAAATGGCTGTTTCTTTTAATTCGCGCTATAAAGACCAGACAGATGAATTCCGACCTATAATGGTCACTCTCAGAAACCAGAACAGCCTGAGCGCCCTTCTTGACCAATTCTCGTATGCCACAGGAGTCATAACCGGCATTTTTCTTGTGGCCATGTCTCTTGTCATGTGGAATGCAGGCCTCTTAGGAAACCTGAGAAGATATGGAGAAATCGGAGTGCGTCTGGCCATAGGCGAGGATAAAGGCCATGTTTACCGCTCGATGATCTACGAATCTCTGATGATTGGTTTTTTGGGCTCAGTCGCCGGAACTGCAGTCGGCCTGGCCATATCTTATTATGTCCAGGCCAAGGGCATCAACGTCTCTTCGATCGTAAAAAACGCTGCGGTGATGATCCCGACGGTGATGCGTGCCAGAGTCACGCCGTTCAGCTATTTCATCGGCTTCATTCCAGGGCTTCTCGCTACTCTCTTGGGGGCTTCGTTCTCAGGCATCGGCATCTACAAGAGACAGACTTCGCAATTGTTCAAGGAGCTGGAGACATGAAAAAGGTTTTAATTTTCCTCTATTTTTTGTTCATTTCTGCGGCAGCAGCCCAAATCCCATCGGGCAACTCAATTCTGGAGAAGGCAGACCAGAATGAGGTTTCAGGCAACAAGATCATCCTTTCCGAAATGACTATCCATGCCCGGCGGGCGAGCCGCTCTCTGAAAGCAAAGTCATGGGTTCAGGGTAAAGAAAGGGCATTCACCGAATATTTGGAGCCCGCACGGGAGAAAGGAACCAAGATGCTGAAGCTTGGCGACCAGCTCTGGACATATTCTCCTTCCACTGACCGGATAATCAGTATTTCCGGGCATATGCTGAGGCAGTCGGTCATGGGCTCGGATCTCTCCTATGAGGACATGATGGAAGACCCTGAGCTTCACAAGCTCTATGAGGCAAGAGTTGTCGGAGAAGAAACCTTCCTCGATCGCCCCTGCTGGGTTCTGGAATTGACGGCCAAAGGAGTGGATATCGCCTATTACTCCAGAAAAGTATGGGTGGATAAGGAGCGATTTGTCCTTCTCAAAGAAGACCGATATGCTAAGGGCGGGAAGCTTTTAAAGACACTCGAGGTCAAGAGCGTCATCCGTGTTCAGGAGCGGTGGGTCCAGAACGTAGTCGTTTTCAAGGACGTGCTGAAGACGGGCGAGGGGACAGAATTCAAGATTGAATCTATCGACTTCGATGCCAGCATTCCGGAGACTCTCTTCTCCAAGGCTTCACTGCGAAAATAAGTTTTATTCTCTTGAAGCTGTTTTTGGAAGAAAAAAGATTTATTCAACGTCTAAATTTGGCAAATAAAAAACTTATATGACTATGCAAATTATAAATTGCTGATATTTATGAATTGGATTATCCAGGAAAACTCTCAAAGGAGGTAAAAGATGCTCAAGAAAAACAAGGGCGCATTGATTGTGTTTATCTTTTTAGCTTCTCTCCCCTTACTCGGACAAAAAGATGAAAACACCCTCTCTCTTTCTCTTAAGGAATGCATTTTAAAAACGGCAAAGAACAATTTTGGGCTGGCCGTTGAGGTCCTCACCCCGGAGATTGCCGATGCCTCGGTAACGCTCGCCTCTGAAAAATTCATGCCCGCTCTATCGGTCATTTTTAATAAGCAAGATACAAATTCAGCCTCTTATTCATTTCTTGATGCCTCAGAGACTGTTTCCACGCTTCAAAACGATCATACCTTCCAAATCTCCCAGCTTATTCCCACTGGAGGCAATTTCTCACTCAGCCTCTACAGCTACATGACTGACACCAACAGAAGAGCGACAACCATCAATCCCCGTTATGGAAGCACTCTCCGCTTTTCCTTCACTCAGCCTCTCTTAAAAGATTTCGGGTCTAAGGTGACTCGCAGAGAAATCACCGTCGCCCAGAACAATAGAGACATTTCTGAAAAGAATTTCAAAAGAGTGCTGGAGAACACAATCTATACCGTGGAAAATGCCTACTGGAATCTTGTCTACAGCATAGAGAATTTGAAGGTTCGCCGGCAATCATTGAAGTTAGCCCAGGAGCTGCTCGAAAAAAACAGAGCGGAAATCGAGGCCGGGACACTTCCTCCCATTGAAATCCTCACCGCTCAATCTGATGTGGCCACGAGAGAGGCGGATATTCTGGAAGCAGAAGCCATGGTCAAGAATAATGAAGACCTTCTGAAGACAATCATCAACCTGCCGGCGGAAGTCAAAAGTGCCGATGCGATGAGGATCATCCCGACTGACAGCCCTTCAGTCATTAAACAAGACCTCAGCCTTGAAAAAACCCTGCAGCTGGCCATGGAGAAGAGGCCGGAGCTTCAGGCCACAAGAATAGACCTAAAAAACAAAGAGCTCAATTTGAGTTATGCCAGAAATCAGCTCCTTCCCAGTTTGAGTCTTCAGACTTCTTACTGGAGCCCGGGGATATCAGGAGATCAGATTTTGTATGAGGGAGGGAATGCCCTAACAGGCAAGATCATCGGAACAGTCCCCGGCCCAAGTTCAGATGCCCTCAAAGATGCTTTTAATTTTAAATACAAGAACTGGTCTGTGGGAGTCACCCTTTCCTATCCTCTGGGCAGTTTTCTCTCTCGGGCTCTTTACGAACAGACAAAGCTCAGCTTTGATCAGACCAAACTGAAGCTAAAAGACCAGGAACAGCAGATATTCCTGGAAATAAGAACCGCTGTCCGCGCCGTCCAAACAAATTATCAGCGGGTCGAGGCTTACAGGGTGGCCCGTGAGCTGGCCCAGAAAAAACTGGAAGCCGAAGAAGAAAAATTCAAGGTCGGACTGAGCACAAATTACTTCATTCTCCAATATCAAAGGGACCTGGCCAATGCTCAAATTATGGAACTCAGGGCCGTTGTGGATTATAATATATCGCTGGCCAATCTCAGCCGGGTTCAAGGCACAGGCCTTGAAGGGCAAAACGCCGGAATTATAAATTCCATTGGAGAAAAGAGAGGTAAAGTTGATAGCCGCTGAGCCAAGAAGCAGCAGCCAAGGCTACGATAAAAATAAAATGAGAACTCAATTTTCTTTAAGAGCAAAACTATAATGAGAGAATTAAAGAGCAAAATCTTAGGAAGAAAAACTCAGATCATAATGGTCATTGGCATCCTCATCCTGGGATACATTGGCTGGAGAGTCTACAAAGCGGTTTTTGGAGCCAAAGGCCCAGGAGGTGGGCAGAGAGGAATTTTTGTCGCGGTCGAAATTTCGCCTGTTCAGACGGGTTCCATAAAAGACATGGGGCAATTTTCTGGAACTCTGATTCCCAAATCCCAGTTCACCGTTGCTCCCAAAATTTCAGGGAAATTAACTCAGCTTCTTGTCGATATCGGCGACCCGGTTAGACGGAATCAACTCGTGGCTGTGATCGAGGATGAAGAGTACCAACAACAGGTCATTCAGGCCGAAGCGGACCTGCGCGTCGCCAAGGCCAACCTTGAAGAAGCCAAAAGCTCCCTGGAAATAGCCAAGAGAGACCTGGAACGAGCAAGAACTCTTCATCAGAAAGGCATTCAATCGGACTCACAACTCGATGCGGTTGTGGCCCAGCACGATGCTCAGGATTCCAAATACAAGGTGGCGGTTGCCCAGCTGGCCAACAAAGAAGCAGCTTTGGAAGCCTCCAGGGTTCGCCTCTCTTACACCCGGATCAGAGCCTCATGGGAAAAAGGAAGCGATGTTCGATATGTAGGGGAAAGATTTGTCAACGAAGGCGCGATGCTCTCCCCCAATACGCCCATGCTCTCCATCATCGAACTTCAGCCTATTACAGCTGTCATCTATGCGACCGACAAAGATTATTTCCGCTTAAAAACCGAGCAGAAGGTCACAATCACCAGCAGCGCCTTTTCGGCAACAACATTTAGCGGCCGAGTGGTCAGAATAGCTCCGTTATTGAAAGAGACATCTCGGCAGGCAAGAGTCGAGATTGAAATTCAAAATCCAGAAGGGCTTCTCAAGCCCGGGATGTTCATCAACGCCCAGATAGAATTTGCCGGACGCGAGGAAGCGACGCTCATTCCCTTGAGCGCCCTGGTCAACAGAAGCGGCCAGCAGGGAATCTTCCTGGCAGATGTTGAAAATAATATAGCTCATTTCAGGCCGGTTAAGGTCGGCATCGTCGAAGGAGAGCGGGTCGAAATCCTTGAGCCCTCCCCGATTTCCGGATATGTAGTCACCCTCGGGCACCATCTTCTGGAGGACGGGACGACCATAATTCTTCCCCATAACGCACTTCCCTCTTCAGAAGAAAAGGCAGAGAATTCACAGAAGCCGGACAAACGTCAGGAAAATTCTCCGAGGAGGAAAAAATGAGCCTCAGTGATTTCTCGATCAAGCGCCCCATTTTTATCATCATGCTCACTTTTGCCGTCATCGTTGTCGGCCTTGTCTCGGTCAGCCGGCTCCCTATCGACCTGATGCCGGAAATAACCTTTCCTACTCTCAATATCTCCACTTCTTATGAAAACACCGGCCCTGAGGAGATCGAGCAGCTTATAACCCGGCCAATTGAAGAAGCGATGAGTGCCGTCCCGGGCGTGGAAGAGGTTTTTTCAGTTTCCTCTGAGGGAAGCAGCTCGGTGAGGGTCATGTTCTCCTGGGGAGTTGATTTGGATGCTGCGGCCGATGATGTCCGCGAGCGCCTCGACCGGGTGATCGGCCGTCTGCCTGAAGATGTCAACAGACCGACACTCCGAAAATTCGACCCTGCCATGTCTCCTATCCTGATGCTCGGGGCATTGAGTAACCTTGACCCCATCCAGACCCGGCGGATCATCGACGAGCAAATTTCTTACCGGATCGAGAGGAGTCCGGGTGTCGCTTCAGTCGATGTCTTTGGCGGTCTTCAGCGGGAAATCCAGGTTAACCTCCTTCCCGACAAGATTAAGGCTCTTCACATTCCGCTGAATCTCATCACTACTAAAATCAGGCAGGAAAACATCGACCTGCCGGCAGGAGTCATCGAAAAAGGAAATTATGAAGTTCTCGTCCGCATCCCTGGTGTCTATACAAACTTGGATGAAATCAAAGAGACAGTCTTGGCCACCCGGGAGGGGGTTCCCATAAAGCTGAAAGAAATTGCCAGCATTGAAGATACATTCCGAAAAATCACACGCATCGTGAGAATCAACGATACGCCTGGAACCCGGATTGCCATCTATAAGCAATCGGGTAAAAACACAGTTGCCGTGGCCCAGGGAGTGTTGAAGGAAATAGAGAAAATCCAGCAGGACATCCCTCAAATCAAGCTCATACCGGTTTCAAACAGCTCCGAATACATTAAAAGAGCGATTAACAATGTGAGTTCTGCGGCTCTTTATGGCGGAATCCTGGCGGTTATCGTCCTCCTTTTCTTCCTTACCAATATAAGGAGCACGCTGGTCATAGCCGTCTCTATCCCCATTTCGGTTATCGCCACCTTCGCCCTGATCTATTTTGGCGGCTTCACCCTGAACGTCATGACCCTGGGCGGGCTGGCCCTCGGCATCGGGATGCTTGTCGATAACTCCATTGTCGTCCTGGAGAATATTTATCGACTGCAGGAATCAGGCCTTCCTCCTTTAAAGGCTGCTGCTAATGGCTCTCAGGAAGTCACGGCAGCAATCATCGCCAGCACCCTGACCACAGTGGCCGTGTTCATGCCCATGGTTTTTATCCGCGGCATGACGGGGATCATGTTTAAACAACTGGCCTATGTGGTCAGTTTTTCTCTCCTCTGTTCCTTAGTGGTCGCTCTGACTTTGATTCCCATGCTCTCCAGTCGCATTCTCAGGCACAGACAGCTGGCCAATCCGCGTCCGAAGGACTGGAAAGAAAGAGTCGTTAACGCTCCCCGTCAATTTTTCAGGCGGTTAGAAAACAATTATAAAAAGCTGCTTCATTTTTCTCTTGACCACCGTCTTCTGGTCTTAGGAATAACGGCTTTTCTTCTGGTCGGCAGCCTGGCCCTCATCAAGCTTGTGGGAAGCGAATTCATGCCTACCACAGATGAAGGAGAGGTGAGGGTCTCGGTTGAGATGGAAGTTGGAACAAGACTGGATATCATGAACGAAAAGTCGCGGATGATTACAGAAATTATCCACAGGGAAGTTCCGGAGCTACAGAGCATTGAAGAGAGTTTCGGAGGGGGAGGTTGGCGGAGCGGCGCCAACACCGGCAATATCACCATAAAGCTCAAGCCAAAGACTGAACGCTCACGATCGAGCAATGCAATCGCTTCCGACCTGAGGCGGAAACTTTCAAACATTCCAGGAGTCATCATCCGCACCAGGGCGAGCGGCGGTCAAATGATGTTCGGCATAAGAGGAGGCGGAGGCCAAGAGAGGGTTCAGGTTGAAATACGGGGTTATGACCTGCAAATAGGCGAAGCGCTGGCCCGACAGGTCAAAAAAATAGTCGAAAATGTCGAAGGAGTTACAGACGTCAGGCTCAGCCGGGAGATAGGAAACCCTGAGGAGCTGTTCGTCATCGACAGGGAAAAAGCCGCAGACATGAAACTTTCGGTTAGCCAGATCGGCGAGACCATCCAGACTGTCCTGACAGGAACCCAGGCCAGCATGTACCGGGAAGCCGGCCATGAATTCAGGATCCTGGTCAAGGTTAAAGATTCGGAACGCATGAATGTTGATGATATTCTCGACTTGACTCTGACCAATTCCGATGGAGAGCCAGTCAGCCTGCGGAATGTCGTCAATGTCCAGCCACGAAGAGGGCCGATGCGCATTGAAAGAAGAGACCGGGAACGAGTTCTTACCATCTCGGGCGAAATCGCAGGAAGAGACCTCAACTCCATCCTGAGCGATATCCGTCAAGGCCTTCGCTCTGTTCCCATTCCCAGGAACTTCAGCATCGCTTTTACCGGAGATTATGAGGAGCGGCAGAAGGCATTTAGAGAACTTCTGACGAGCATTATTCTGGCCATAATGCTGGTCTATATGATCATGGCCATGCTTTACGAGTCAGTCCGTGACCCGTTCATAGTCATGTTTTCGGTTCCCCTGGCCGGCATCGGGGTCATCCTGATGCTCTTTCTGACTAAAACAACCTTCAACGTCCAGTCTTACATCGGGTGTATCATGTTAGGCGGCATCGTGGTCAACAACGCCATTCTGCTTGTGGATTATACAAATCTTCTCCGGCGCCGCGATAAAATGGATTTGCGGGAAGCGATCGAAGAGGCCGGCCGACGCCGCCTGCGACCGATATTGATGACAGCGCTGACGACCATCTTTGCCATGATTCCTCTTGCCCTGGGACTCGGTGAGGGCGGAGAAGCTCAGGCCCCGTTGGCTCGAGCCGTTGTCGGCGGTCTGACAAGCTCGACCTTTATTACCCTGGTTGTTGTTCCTGTTGTCTATTCTCTCTTTGAGGGCCGTCTAAGAAAGAAAAAACAAGAGGCTTAAAACCAGCCGGGCGGCTTTCTTTATCATCGATTGAACTTGGCGGAAAAGTCTCTGCAGCCGGAATATCTCTTCTCCAAGGCTTCACTTCACAAATAGT
>CAZGMN010000095.1:0-11567 GCA_964526905.1 uncultured Eubacteriales bacterium | reverse complement strand
CTTCGAGGATAAAAGCCTCGCCCGGATGTATGCCCAAGACAAAAATATGGGAAAGGATTGATACGGTTTTTAAGCAGGGAGAAGAGGTTAGGCTTTACTCGGTTTTAATTACTCTGAAATAAACCTTGCTCGAAAAAGCGACTATCGCGCCCTCAGGAATAAATCCCTTAACCTCCCATGAATATTTGACCATGGGTTTAAGGAGGTTTCTAACTTCTTCGGGGAGGACAACGAAATTTTCTTTTGTCGTGGTTGTCCAAAGCTGGTTGCCATTGCTGAAGATGTAGAATTTATATTCAAGCTCTTTATCTGATTTTGCCCATCTGAATTCGGTGGGAACAACATTGATGTCCAACATCGGCGATAAAAGTTCTATGGATTTCCCGCTGCGCGTTTCTGTTTCTGAGCTGACGATTTGAAATATGGGATGATTTGGTCTGAGGATAACACCAAAGACGATCACCAGAATCACCGCCGCCGAGACTGCAGTCATTGCCCATTGCTTTGGCGTAAGAAAGGAAAGAATTCTTTCGGCCAAAGATGCTCCTCTGGCTTCTTGCGGCCGGAATTCGTCTTCAAAAATTATGCCTCCTTTTGTCTTTATGACACGGAGGAGTTCGTTTCTTTCTGTCGTTTTTTCAAAACAAGATGGACAATTGAAGTAGTGTTCCTCGAATTCTTCTTTTTTCTCTTCGGATAATCTGTTCAATAGATATTCATCTATGAGTTCTTCAAATTTACAGTTCTTCATGGCTCTTTCCTTTAAATTCTGATTGCCATTGATTTAGTCGAAGTATCACAATAAAAACGGAAAGAAAATTCATTTTTTTAGATATTTTTTCAGCAATTTCTGGGAATAATTCACCCGTTCGCTCACCCGGCGGGGGGAAATTCCCAATTTTTGAGCAACTTCTTCTCTTGAAAGTTCTTTATAATAATAGAGATAAAGGACTTTCCGGTATTTCGGTTTTAGCCTTTTCAAGGCTCTGGCCATCAATTCAACTCTTTCTTTCTCTTCAATTCTCTCTTGAGGATCTGGATAGTCAGTCGGCTGCGGGGCATGTCTTAAGACCTTGCCTTTCTGTCTGATATAGTCGACGATCCTGCGGCTGGTTATGGTATAAATAAAGGTTCCGATTGAGGATTCGCCTCTAAATTCTCCTTTTTGTATCTTTTCTATGGCATTGGTGATGACTTCATTGACAATGTCTTCCCAATCTGGATTGCCTGCTCCAATGGATTTTCTGACTCTAAAGCTGATGACAGGACGGTATTTAATGAAGATTTCTTCTAAGTCCATATCTATTTTCTTATTTTCCACTCGGTCAATTATATAATTCTGAGATAGGAGTTGACAAGTCTTTGTCTAAATTTGATGGCATTTCTTTCCGCAGGGGAAAATGAACATAGGAATCAGGTGGTGTGCTTTCGAACCGCTCTGCCTGAGTCATTCAAATAGTTTTATCAACATCGCGCTTGATCTTTTTCATGATGAACCTTAAGCCTTTGCTTATTGCCAGAGGATAAAGCAACTTCCATTTTAAGGGGAGGCTTATTGAAAAATATGAATGCTCTTGTCTCGATTCTTGTTGACAAAAATTGTCAGAAGCCAGTGGAATAAAAAAATCTTTAAAGGCCTGAATTCAATTTTTTTCAAGCGGTTGCGACTAATATGTCGCTATCAAAAAATGGAAGCGGCTTTAAAAGAGAAAAGAAAGAGAGATGAGATGGAAGCGAATATTGCCTGGAAGCGAGAAGAGACTTTGAACCTCCAAGAAATGAATGAGCAGAGTGCTTACGATCGTTATCCAGCCGAAGCCAGATTTGATCTCAGGTCTCCAAAAGAATTGAAGAAGAAAGGATTTGTTTTTGCAAACGGTCCAGAAACTGCCTCCATTTTAAAAGTGAGAGAGATATTAAAAAAGAAAGAAGAGCCCATGAATTCTTTTCCTATCGATGAGGAAAGAGAAAGATGGGAACTCTTTTCCTGGAACATGCAGTGCCTGGAAGTGATGAAGGTTTCATCGGCAAAAAGAATTTTGAAGCGCCTCGATGAGCAGCATGCGAAGCTCTTCAAGGATCAAATCTCTGGCCTTGAAGAAGATTTAGCCGAAAAACAGCGCTTTTTTAACTCGAACCTTCATTACTTAATCGCTGCCACTGACGGCTATGAAGATACGCTGGGTCATTCGCAGCGGGTGGCCAGCTATTCCGCTTTGCTGACCAATGCTCTCGGGATTGAAGAGAAAAATTTTTGTGTCAATATCGAAAGGGGAGCTTTGATTCATGACATCGGAAAGATAGGAATACCGGAATCCATCCTGAGAAAAGCCGGTTCCTTGACAAAAAAAGAGAAAGAAATTATTGAGGAACATCCCGTTCTGGGTTATGAGATGATAAAAGAATATGACTTTCTGAAAGGAGCTGCACGTGTTGTTCTCTACCATCATGAGAGATACGACGGCTGCGGATATCCCTATGGCCTGGCCGGCGAGGAGATTCCTCTCGAGGCAAGGATTTTTGCTTTGGTAGACACCCTGGATGCGATAACCTCTGATAGGCCGTACAGCCGAAGAAAGAGTTTCCCAGAAGCCTACCGCGAAATCGAGAAATCCCAAGGCGGGCAGTTTGACCCTCTGCTTGTAGATATCTTCCTTTCCATTCCGATGGAGAAGTGGCAGAGGGTGAAGGCAAGAACGCAAATCAGCCTTCCTTCTTTAACACTCCATTAATCCCCTGCTTAAAAGCTCGGAAATCTCAGCTTCGCTGCTTTTGTCTGCCTGAATCGCGCTCCATGGATTGAGAAAACAGCTCAGCCGAATGAAATATCTTGAAAGGGCGACCTTGATTTTGTAGGTTTGATTTTAGCTGGAAGAGGCAACCCGGGCAGTCGGTAGCGATGAGCGAGGCCTCGCTTTTAAGGATCTTCTTCTTTTTTTTCTCCCATAGAGCGGCAGAGATTTCCGGATTTTTCAATGAAAAGACGCCGCAGAAGCCGCAGCAGGCAAAAGGCTCTTCCTCTTCCTTAAAGCTAAAACCCAAGTCTTGAAGCATTCTTTTTGGCTCATCGTTGAGCTTCAGAGCATTCAAGTAATGGCAGGGATAATGGTAGAAGACTTCTTCTTTAAGAATGTTCTTTCTCTCCGGACGCAATCCCTTTTTAACTATGAATTCTGTAAAATCAAAGATTTTGTCGCTCCAGCGCGAGGCTGATGGCTCGAGCCGGGGATAGAGATTTTTCAAGATTGAGTTTCCGGTCGGACAGACGGTGAGGATGAAATCAGGATTTTCTTTGGCGAATGATTTCAGATTTTTTTTAGCCAGGGCTTCTAAGTCTTTTTTGTGACCCAAATGGAAAGCAGGGGCTCCGCAGCAGGCTTGCTCAGGCGGAGAGACAACCTGAAAACCAAATGGAGAGAGGCTGGCGAAAACGCTCTCCCTTATTTCAGGGAAGAAAAACTTAACCAGGCATCCCTGGAAGAGGTAAACCTTTTTTCCTTTATTCTCTGCTCGAAGCTGGCCCTTTTTCAAATTCAGGGCTGGAAATGATTTTTGCTTTGCCCAGGGGAAAGGCAGCTTTTTTAAATAGCCGTTTTTCTTCCACGGCTTCTGGAGAATCGAAAGAAGCTTTGCCGCTATCTCGCCGAGAGATTTTTTTTTGAAAAAAGCAGAGAAAGCCCTCTCCCATAATTTTAGCCTTCTCTGGCTCTTGAGTTCCTGGATGAGGTCGCTGGTGGGGATTCCCACCGGACAGAATTCCTCGCACTTTTTGCAGTCTGCGCAGAAGTCGAGGAGGCGCGAGGCATCCTTGAAGGAGCGGGTGATAGCAGTCAGCAAGATGCCAACTCCTCCGGGATAAACCTGTCCGCCAAAGACATGGCCGCCCAGAGATTGAAAGACAGGGCAGACGAGCATGCATCCGCCGCATTTCAGGCAGTAGAGAATTTTATCCAGGTCTTTATCCTGGCTGACCTTGAGCCTGCCGTTGTCGAGGATGATGATGTGGAGCTCCAGCGGTCCGTGGACACCGATCACCAGTTCTTTTTCGATGTCTGTTGTTCGGCTCGGTCCGGTGATAAAGGAGACGTAAGAAGTCAGCTTAAGGCCTGAAGAAGCAAAAACAAGGGCTTTAGTCAGAGAGGCGGCCTGTTCCATGGTTTCAACGAATTTCTCGGCAGTGACTAAAGCGATATGAAGCGGGGGAAGAGAGGTAACAAGGCGGGCATTTCCTTCGTTGCTGACAATAACCAGAGTCCCGGATTCGGCGATGGCCAGGTTGGCGCCTGAAATTCCGACATCGGCCTCGGCGAAATATCTGCGCATCTCTTCTCGCGCAATCTTGACGATTTCTTCAGGAACAGCAGGAATTTTTTTTCCGAGATGCCGGCTGAGGAGCTCTGCTATTTCTTCCTTGGTTTTGTGCAGAGCCGGGGCTGTGATATGGGAAGGCCTTTCTTTCGCCAGCTGTATGATCCATTCGCCTAAGTCTGTCTCGACAATTTTGTATCCTTTTTTCTCGAGAAAGCTGCGGAGCTGGATTTCTTCACTGACCATGGATTTGGATTTGACGATAAGCCTTGCTTTCTTCTGGCTCACTATCGTCTCGATGAGCGACAAAGCCTCTTGAGGAGTAGAAGCGCTGTAGACTACAGCTCCGGCCGCTTCGGCCTCTTGGGTGAATTTTTGAATAAGCTGAGGAAGTTTTTTGACACACTCTTCTCTTATTGACCTGGCTCTTTCTTTTATTTTTTCCCATTCGATTTTATTTTTTGTGGAATTGTATTTCTGGAAATGTTGGGAAGAGGCCTTTTGCAGAGCTTTCTGGAGGTTTGAGTCCTTAAGGGCCTTTTGAATTTTTCTTTTCTGTCTTCTGGAGGAAAACAATCATTCCTCTTTCTTCATTTTTTCGAGATACTCTCGGGGATCAACAAGAAATTCTCTGGGCTTGCTTCCTTCAGAAGGGCCGACTATTCCTTCCTGCTCCATCTGGTCGATGATCCTGGCCGCCCGGGCATAACCCAGCTTGAGTTTTCTCTGCAGATAGGAAGCCGAAGCCTGGCCGGTGAGGAGGATGAGTTCGACGGCCTTCTCATAGAGTTCATCTTTTTCTCCGCTGTCCTCCCATTCAAAGCCTGGTTCACTCTTGAGGGCTCTGACTATTTTTTCATCGTAGGTGGGGGCTCCCTGCTGTTTGACAAACTTGACCAGCCTTGTGATCTCAGGGACAGAAATGTAAGAGCAGTGGAGCCTGATGATGCGAGGATAATTGGGCGGCATGAAGAGCATGTCCCCTAAGCCGAGGAGCTTTTCAGCGCCCGAAGTATCGATGATGATTCGCGAGTCCACCTTGGAGGGAACGCGAAAAGCAATGCGGCTGGAAAAGTTGTTCTTGATTGTCCCGGTGATGACATCGATCGAAGGCCTTTGGGTGGCCATGACCAGGTGAATGCCGACGGCGCGGGCGAGCTGGGCGAGGCGGGCAATGCAGTATTCCACATCCTGGGCTCCGACCATCATCAGCTCTGCCAATTCGTCGATGATGATGACCAGATAGGGAAGGGGTTTGAGGCTTTCTTTTTCCTCTTCGGTCAGCTCCCCTTTTTTCTCCTTCAGCATTCGCCTTATCTGCTGGTTGTATTGTTCGATATTTCTCACCCTGAGCAAGCCGAGCTTATGATATCGGTCTTCCATTTTTCTTATGGTGTCGAGAAGAATCCCGCCTGCCTTCTTGGCGTCTTTAACCACAGGGCTGATAAGGTGAGGAAGTCCATCCCAGAGGGCGAATTCCAGTCTTTTAGGGTCGATAAGGATAAGCTTGACCTCATCCGGGGCGGCCTTATAGAGGATGCTGGCAATAACGGTGTTAAGGGCAACGCTTTTCCCTGTTCCTGTGGCTCCGGCGATAAGAAGATGGGGCATGATGTCCAGGTCTGTGATATAAGGCTCGCCGTGAATGGTCTTTCCCAAAGCTATGGTCAGCTTGGAGGGAGAGTTTTGAAATTTTTCTGATTGGATGATATCCCTGAGGTTGATGAGTTCTCTTTTATTGTTAGGAATCTCAACTCCCAGAGATGATTTGCCCGGCATTCTCTGCACCCTGACAGATTCTGCGCCAAGAGCTAAGGAAAGGTCCTCGGTCAGGTTTGCCACTTGACTGACTTTGATCCCCGGATAGGGATAGAACTCGTAGGTTGTGACCACAGGTCCGGGATGATATTCCTTGACCTCTCCCTCAACCCGAAACTCACCCAGCTTTTCCTCGATCCGCTGTTTTTTTTCGTAAAGCTCATTCTTGTCGATTTTCTCCGAAGCTTTCCCCGGGTCAAGAAGGCTGAGGGGCGGGAAATTATAGTCGGCTCTTTTTTCCATTTCAGGAAAGAGATATTTTTCTGAAGCAGGGGGAGTGAAGGGCTTGGCAGGAACAGCTTCTGGAACCGGCTCTTTCTTTCTTTCTTTTGTTTTTGGCTTTTCCCTCTCCTCTTTTTCTAACTGAGAGTATTTTTCAATGACCTTTTTTCTCATCTTTTCCTGGAGCTTGAGCTTCTGGTAGCGGACGATTCTTATCCTGAGTTCTTTGAAGGTGAAGAGGAAGAGTTTGGACAAGAAGTGGAGGATATTCTTAATGGACAGCTTAGTGGAGAAGATGAGAAAGAGAAGGAGAAGGCCGATAAGGACAAGGTAGGTGCCGAGAAGGCTGAAGTAGCGGATCAGAAGGGAAGCGATCAATTGGCCTGTCAGGCCGCCGCTTTGAATGTCTGCTCCTCTCCAGTTACGAATTCCAAAGATCAGGGAAAGAAAAGCGCAGAAAACGAAGAGAAGAAAAAGAGTTCCTCCTGTTTTCAGGAGGAAGCGTTTTTTCCATTCAGAAGAAAAAAGTTGAATTCCAAGGTAGATAAGGGCCAAGGGAAGAAAAAAAGAGGCGAATCCCAAGAGCTGGAGAAGGGCATCAGAGGTGAAGGCGCCGACCCTTCCCGCAAAATTATGAATTTTATAATTCGAAGGGGCGGCATTGGCCCAGCCGGTATTTGTCCAGGAGGGGTCCCGAGAGTCATAACTGATCAAACTGATAAAGATGAAGACGGCCAGGAAAATCAGAATGATTCCGATAATTTCTGAGGACCTGCTTTGTTTTTCTTTCTCTCGCTTCTGGGAAGTCTCGCTCACCTGTTCCCTCTGTTATTTTTCATTTTTTAGATTATAGCATATTTATTTCTTTTTACTAAAGGGGAAGAGGTTGGAAGAAAGTACCTCTTATTCCTTACTTGGAGAAGTTCTTAGGAAATAGCCTCGCTCCCAATCGGATTTTTAACGCCATCTCCATTCGTTCTTCTCGGCGGCTGCGCAACTCGCTTCGCTCAGACATGCTCGCCGCCCGACTTCGTCGGGTTCCCTCGAAGAGCGAATTCCGATGGCTAAATCCTCAATGGTCGCTGCGGCTATTTCCTAAGAACATTGTCTAGAATATAGCAATCTGTTATCACGCAATTAGAGATGCTTCCAGATCGAAGGAGTTATTTTCATATAAAAGCCTGTTGGGAGAAAAAGTTAAAGAGCGCAACGAATTGGGAGATGGTCAATTGCTCGGGACGGATGTTTCTATCCAATCCGAATTTTTCAAAGGCTTCTTTTATCAAGGATAAGGGAAAGTCGAGTTTAAGCAAGTTATTATTGAGGGTTTTCCTTCTGTGTCTGAAGGCCGCTCTTAGGAATTTCTGGAAAAGCTCTTCCTTTTCTATAAAGAATAGAGGCTGGCTTCTCCTTTTTAAAGAAACCAGGGCAGAATCAACTCTGGGAGGAGGTGAAAAAGAGTTAGGGGAGACGAGAAAGTGGATTTTAGCGAAGAAGTATATCTGAAAAAGGATAGAGAGGGGAGCATAAATTTTCGACATGGGCTGACCGCAGATTCTCTCTGCGACTTCTTTCTGGAGGAGGAAGACGCACTCTGAAAAGAGCTCTTTATGTTGGAGGAGTTTGAAGAGAAGCGGAGAGGAGAGGGAATAGGGCAGGTTGCCCACCAGTTTCACGTTTTTTTTTAATTTTTCTTCTTTGCTTATGATTTCTTTGAAGTCGAGTCTCAGGATGTCCTTTTCCAAAATCATTAGATTCTTGACATCTCTTTTTTGGAGGAAGGGGACGAGTGAGGCGTCTTTCTCAACAGCGATGACTTTGCCCGCCTTCTCTGCCAGAGGAAAAGTCAAAGCCCCCTTGCCTGCTCCTATTTCGATGACCAGGTCATTCTCTTCTGGTGAGATAACCTGAATGATTTTCTTTAAGACAGCAGGATTTTTCAGGAAATGCTGCCCTAATGCCTTTCTCTTTCTCTTCATCCCATCTTCTTCTTGATGGCTTCTTTTTAACTGAGGCCGCTGCCGAGATGAGTCAGATAAGACGCGGGAACTGGAGACTGGTCCAGGCGATTCGCCTTTAGGAACGGAAACGGCAACTTAAACATTTTATTCCTTGCCTTTCAACTGAGATTCTTGAATGGCCGTCTGGAGCAAACAGAGGCTTATGAATTGCTCTGGTCAAATGTTCTGAAAATCTCATCAGCTGATTTAGCGGCATAGAGTTTGGAGCGAACTTTCTCATTTTTCATAAGCATGGATATTGAAGCAAGGGTTTTTAAATATTCTTCGCTTTTATCGGGCGGAGCAAGGATAAGAAAGAGGAAATGAACGGGATTCCCGTCTAGAGCATCAAAGCCGATACCCTCGGCACTCCGGCCGAAGGCAATGCAGATTTCTTTGACGACGTTCGTTTTGACATGCGGCAAGGCAACACCATGGCCAAGGCCGGTGCTGGTCATCTCTTCTCTTTCCATAAGGGCTTTCATCACTTCCTCAACTTTCTCTTTGGGAATACGGCCCTGCTCGACCATAATCTCGACCAGCGATTGAATCGCTTCCTTCTTATCTTTGGCTCGAAATTCGATGCTGATTTGAGAACGCGGAAGAGCTTTTGTAATCTTCATTTTGTCAAATTGTCCTCAACGCATTTTTTTAATCGCTTCTGCTTTTCTTATGCGGCATTTCATTTGAAATCCTCTTCATATCGCTATTATTTTATTCCATAATGCAGAAACTTTGCCAGTCCCTTTATCTCTTTCTTTTCAAGCTGATAAATTTTAGTGAGCATCTCTGTTTGTATGATTTTCTTTTTTGGAGATGATGAAATTTATCTAAAATGAAGTCAATTTATGGTAGAATGCGGCGGATAGAAAAGAAAAAGAGTTTATGATGACTAAAAAGACAAAGCTGCACATTTCAAGGCAGGAAAAAGAGGCAGATTGCATCTCTCTTTTATGAAATGAACGGAACGGTTATCGAAGTCAACAGACTGACAAAGCTCTTTAAGTCGCTAAGGGCTGTTGATGATGTCTCTTTCAAGATTTATCAGGGGGAGATACTCGGCTTGCTTGGTCCAAACGGCGCAGGCAAGACGACCATTATCCACATGCTCCTTGGTTTGACCACTCCCACCTCAGGAGAGATAAAAATCTTTGGCCTTAACCTCAAAAAGGACAGAAAGAAAATCATTCAAGATGTCAATTTTTCTTCATCTTATGTCTCCATGCCGCTTTCCTTGACTGTCAAAGAGAGCTTAAGAGTCTTTGCTCGTTTGTATGGAGTCAGGGACAAAGAAAAAAGAATCACCGAACTCCTTAAAATTTTTGAAATAGAGGGCATAAAAGGCAGGACAGTCAGGCAAATCTCCTCAGGGCATCAAACGCGGTTGAACCTGGCCAAGGCGCTGATCAATAATCCCAAGGTGCTCTTCCTTGATGAGCCGACGGCAAGCCTCGACCCTGATATTGCCGATAAAACGAGAAGCCTGTTGAAATCGATAAAGAAAGACCGCAATATTTCCATCCTATACACGTCTCACAACATGAAGGAGATGGAGGAGATGTCAGACCGGATCATCTTCCTTCATCGAGGGAAGATTATTGCTGAGGGAAAGCCTGAGGAGCTCATACGGAGTTTTAAGAGAAAGAATCTGGAGGAAGTTTTCCTCAAGGTGGCGAGGGAAGAGAAAGAATGAAATTTCACCGCTGCATCGCTCTTTTCACCAGGCACATGTACCTCTACAAAAGAAGCATTCCCAGACTGCTGGAGGTTTTCTACTGGCCATTATTGGACCTTCTTGTCTGGGGTTTTATCACCATCTATTTCGCTCAATTTAGAGAAAAATTGCCAGGGTTTGTCACCTACTTTATCGGCGCCCTGATTCTCTGGGACATCCTCTTCCGCTCCCAGCAGGGAATATCCGTCTCTTTCCTTGAGGATGTCTGGTCAAGGAACCTTTTGAACCTTTTTGCCAGTCCCCTGAATCCCGCGGAGTATATTTTTTCTCTGATGGTGGTCAGCGTGGCCAAGCTGGTGATTGTGGCCACAGTGATGGCCACTCTGGCCTGGATCCTCTATTCTTTTAATATTTTTCTGATAGGCATATCCCTCATCCCCTTTATCCTTAATCTTATAGTCATGGGATGGGCTATTGGCATCATGACCACCGCGCTCATCCTGCGCTTCGGTCAAGAAGCTGAGGTGCTTGCCTGGGCTGTTGGCATTTTATTCATGCCTGTTTCGGCCGTTTTCTACCCTGTCTCTGTCCTTCCTTCCTTTCTCCGAGCCCTGGCTCGCCTTGTCCCGGCCTCATATGTCTTTGAAGGCATGAGAGAAGTGGTTGCCGCAGGAAAATTCCCTCTCAGCGACCTCCTCAGGTCTTCTGGCCTTAATGCAGCTTATATTCTTTTTGCCCTTTTATTTTTCAACTGGATTTTTAAAATGGTGAGGCAGAAAGGACTCTTGGTCAAAATTGGCGAGTGAGGATGTTGCTCTTATCCAGAGCTCTTGGCTAACGCTTGCGGCGGTTCTTAGCTGAGCGACGATTTTTACCTGAGCGGCGATCTTCCCCTGAACGGCGGTCTTCGCCTGAGCGACGATCTCCCCCTGAGCGGCGGTCTTTGCCTGAACGCCTTTCTTGATTTTTGGGGAAAGAGCTTTTTGCCTTTCGTCGGTCCGCTCTGATGCGTCTCTCCTTTCCAGACCGTTTTTCCCTTCCCTGGTATATCGAGCTTTTTTGATTCCCTTTGTTTTTCATTGACTCCCTCCGGATAGGAGATGGTTTGGTTGAGGCCTAAAGGCACAAGATTTTTGCTGGCGAATAAAAAATTCTTTGAATAGAAGCTTTTGTTTCATAATTCTGACTTTGAGCCATTTTTGACATATTTTTTTGGCCAAGTCAAGAAAATAATCGAAACCGTATTATTATTGAGGATTATTATTTAAGTGATTGATTTTGAGGGTTAATATTCATATAATTCTTTTATCCCAAGGTGAGGAAAGATTACTCCTTTAAGGTGAAAAGGAAGAATGAAAAATCATCTCCATAGAGTATTTACTTGGATAAATGTATTTAGTATATTCTTTGTTTAAAAATAATTTATAGGTAAAGTATAATGTCGCCTCTGAAACAAAAGAAAAACCTAAATTTCGTTCCTTCTATAAAAAGGGGTCAAGATGGATAACATCAAATTGTATGTCTTTAAGCACTTCGAAAAAATT
>CAZGMN010000094.1:10677-11694 GCA_964526905.1 uncultured Eubacteriales bacterium | reverse complement strand
GTCAAATCTACTTCCACAGGCATACTTAGCATATTTTTTGCAAACTATGTTAATGATTAAGGGGGAGAGAAATGAAAGTAAAAATAAATTCTAAGCTTGTTCTTTTAGCAATAATGCTTCTCATTATTTCTGTTTCATGCGAAAAAAGAAAGGCCTTAGAAGAGCCCTCCCCTGTTGGCCCCTCGTCCCTTTCAATTCTTCTTAATATTAGCGCTTCCCCCAATATTCTGACTGCCGGGACAACCACCCGTCAGGCATCAACCATAACGGCGAGTTTAAAGAAATATGATGCAGTCCCCCTTGAAAATAAGACAATCATTTTTGAGATTTGTGACGATAAAGGAAATATAATTAATGTCGGTTATTTCGAAGGAAATAAATCAACCGAAACAAAAGTTACAGACGCAAACGGAATAGCAACGCTCAGCTATTATGGGCCTCTTGCCACCGAGATCGCCGGAAGCTCAACTGTATACATCTTAGCTAGCCTATCCAGTGAAGGGAATGAATCTATCTCTCAATCTGCTCCCATTTATATCATTAAAAGTGTAACAGATATATCATTAGCATTATCTGCCGCTCCTAATTTGATAGTTGCCAGGACAACTCGTGAAACGTCAACCATAACAGCTACTCTAAAGATAGTAAACGGAGCGCCCCTTGAAAGCAAAACAATCCAATTTGAAATCTGCGATGTTAATGGAAACAAAGTTAACATTGGCTATTTTGAAGGGAACCAATCAGTTGCAACGAAGGTTACAAACGCAAGCGGAGTTGCGACGGCCACTTACTATGGGCCACTTGCCTCGGAAATTACTGGAAATGCTTCTGTTTACATTCGTGCAACCACAGCTCTACAAGGAGAAGAATCTTACTCTGAAACAGCCCCCATCAATATCATTCGAGAAGCTATCGAAAAAATACTAACAATATCCGCTAACCCCAATGTGCTTAATGCGGGCACAACTCGTGAAACATCAACCATAACAGCTACTCTAACGACAGTGAGCGGAGCGC
>CAZGMN010000094.1:0-10577 GCA_964526905.1 uncultured Eubacteriales bacterium | reverse complement strand
TACATTCGTGCAACCGCAGCTCTACAAGGAGCAGAATCTCTCTCTAAAACAACTCCCATCAATATCATTCGGGAGGCTATTGAAAAAACATTAACAGTATCCGCCAATCCTAACTTGCTCAATGCGGGGACAACTCGTGAAACATCAACCATAACAGCTACTCTAACGACAGTGAGCGGAGCGCCCGTCGCCGGCAACACGATCAAATTTGAAATCTGCGACGCTAATGGAAACAATATAAATATCGGTTATTATGAAGGCAGCGTATCAGTAATAGCAAAAATTACAAACGCAAGCGGCATTGCGACAGCAACTTACTATGGACCTCTTGCCTCAGAGATTACCGGAAATACCTCTGTCTACATTCGTGCAACCGCAGCTCTACAAGGAGCAGAATCTCTCTCTAAAACAACTCAAATTAATATTATTCAAGATCAGAGAACATTAACAGTATCTGCCAATCCTAATGTGATAGTTGCTGGGACAAGCAGAGCAACAGCAACAATAACAGCCAATCTAAAGACAGCAGGGGGAGCTCCTCTCGCTGGTCAGACTCTTTACTTTGAGATTTACAACGCGCAGCAAACAGCTAAAGTTAGTATTGGATACTTTGAAGGAAATGTACAAGTCGCAACAGCAGTTACAGACGCAAGTGGCATTGCGACAGCAACATACTATGGACCCCTTGCCGCAGAAATTGCAGGAAATACAACTATATATATTAGAGCTACTTTAGCGTCAACGGGAAAAGAATATCTATACAATTCAGTTGTAATTAATATTCTTAAAAATTAAAAAAATAATATTTTTGTAACTAAAATGCTTTTCTTTTTTCAATCATAAACAAGAACTAATTTTCTTCCTCTGCATCCCTTGAGCGCTTTTCTTAGGGTTTTATCCAATTTTTGCCTGCTCTGAGCCTTCAAGGTAATCTGAACTCTGTACAATCCTCTCACTCTCGATACAGAGGCCAGGGCAGGGCCTAAAATCTCAATCTCTTCTGCCTCACTCTTCACGGCTTCAGAAAATTCCCTTGAGCTTCTGGCCGCGCTCCTCAGATTCTCTCCGAGGAAAAGAATTTCAACCAGATGAGAAAAGGGAGGATAGTTCATCAGGCGGCGGAACTTTAACTCCTGGTTAAAGAAAGAAAGATAGTCTTCGACTGCAGCCTGACGGATGCTGAAATGATAAGGCATGGCTGTCTGAATCACGACCTCCGCCTCTTCACTGCCGTCGATAAATTTCATCATCTGGATTAAAGTCTGGAAAGCCCTCTGGCTGGCTCTGTAGTCGGCAAGTGTGAGAATAGTCTCAGGGAAGAGGATGGCCACCATCGCCGCTGGAGGCAAATCCCGCTGATGAACCAGGAACTCGGTTCCAGCCAGGATAGAAATTTTCCTCTTCTTGAAGCCTCGAAGGATGATCTCCTGTTCTTTCTTGCTCAAACCGGTTTCGAAGCTGGCAAGATGAGTCTGAGGAAACTTCTTCTTCAGCTCTTCCTCAACCGCTTCCACGCCAACTCCCTTCTCTCTCATCATCTTGCTCCCGCACTCAGGACACGATTCCATTTTGGGAATCGAATAATTGCAGTAATGGCAAATCAATTTTTCCTCTTTTTTGTGGTAAGAAAGAGCGAGGTCGCAGCGAATGCAGCGGGGGATATAGCTGCATCTCGAGCAGAAAAGAAAAGAGGCATATCCGCGGCGGTTGATGAAGACCAAGACTTGCTTTCCCGCTGCCAACCTTTGAGCAATCTTTTCCTCGATCCTGGGAGAGATCAGTCCTCTTTCCTGCCGGCTATCGATGATTTCGACCTTCCTTCTCCTTGGCTCGCCCTCTTCCAAAGAAAGCAAATAATTATTCTTCTTTGCTCGATAAAAGCCGCTCACCGAGGGAAAAGCCGAGCCGTAGACAAGAACCGCCCTTTCCTGCTCGGCTCTTATCCAGGCACCGTATCTGGCATCATAGCAGGGGCTTTCCTGCTGATAGAATGATTCATCCTGTTCCTCATCGACGATGATCAACCCCAAATCTTCAAGTAAGGAAAAAAGAGCAGAACGGGGGCCGACAACCACATCCGTCTCTCCCTCCTTGATCTTCTTCCACTCCGCTTCCCTGCTTCTCTCTGATAACCGGCTGTGAAGGAGAGCGGCCTTCTCTCCAAGTCTTTTCTCAAACTTTCCTCTCAAAGCTTGGGTCAGGGCAATCTCAGGAACTAAAAACAGGACTCTTCTTCTTTTTGCCAGCGCTTGCCTGATCAACGAGAAATAGACAGCCTCCCTTTTTTCCGAAGGGCCGTAAAGATAGAAGGGCGAAAAGGCGTCCTTCCCAATTTTTTGTGCGATCGCAGCGGCGACTTGCTCGGAGCTTCTATCCAGGGAAAAATCCATCTCAAGCTGGGTCTGAGATATGGAGCGAGGGAGCTTCGCTCTTTCCTTCGGTTTCTCGATATCTTTCTGGATTTGGACCAGCCCCTTCTTCTCCAATCGAGAAAGGAGAGCGTGGAAACTTTTTATTCTCAATTTTCTTTTAAGAAAAGAGGAGCTGTAGGCTTTTTTCTGGAGATAGCCGAGAACCTCTTTTTCTTCCTTGGAAAGACTCTCATTCTGGAGCCAAGCCTTCCCTTTTTCAGTGAGAAAGGCCCTCGCCTTGCTTCTGAGGATGAAGGAAGGAGGAAGGGCAGACTGCAAGAGCTCTCCCCAGGACGAGTAATAATAATCACAAAGCCTGCGGCTAAAGGAGAGAAAGGAGGACGAGAAAAGGGGCTCTTCATCCAGGAGCTCGGCAATCTCTTTGAGCTTGAACTTCTGGACAGGGGTTTCCTTTTCGAGGTTGACGATAATTCCGGTTAGCATCCTCTGGCCGAAAGGAACTAAAACCCTTGAGCCGACCTTGGCTTTTTCTCGAAAAGACTCGGGAACAATATAAGAAAAGGGCTGGTCAAGAGGAAGGGAGAGAATGACTTCAGCCTGCAATCTCAACTCTTGCCAAGCAAGGCCATGACTTTTTTCATGTCTTCCCAGACCATTTTCTTGATCATTCGATTGCCTTCGTTTCTGACGATGTAGGAAGGATGAAAAGTCGGCATGACCTGAAGAGGACCATATTGATAAAAATTCCCCCTCAAAGCCGTCATTCCCAGGCTGCTGGGGACGAAGAAGTCCGAAGCAACTTTTCCCAAAGCGACGACAACCTTGGGTTTGAGGAGGTCCAGTTGTTCAAGAAGATAACCCTTGCATTTCCCAATCTCTTCTTTATTAGGAGTCCTGTTCTCAGGCGGCCGGCATTTGACAACATTGGTGATGTAGACATCCTCCCTATTGAATTTCATAGCAATGATGATTCTGGTCAAGAGCTGGCCTGCCCTTCCCACAAAAGGCTTCCCCTGCGCATCTTCATCCCGGCCCGGGGCCTCTCCGACAAACATCAGCTCAGCTTCAAGATTTCCTTCCCCGGGGACAGCGTTTGTCCTTCCCTTGGAGAGTGGACACTTTTGGCAGTGAATGATTCTCTCTTTTAAAAAATCATAGGCTGAATTCTTTGATGACGGTTGGGAGAATATATATTCTGCGCCAATCTGAGAGAAATAGCTCAATCTCTCTTCGAGGGCATCGAGCAATTTTTCAACTCTTTTTTCCAAGGATTTCCTCTATGCGGTCGAGGATGAGCCGGCTTATTTCCAGCTTGCTCATTCTCTCGGTCTCGACCGTCTTCCCATCCGGGGAAATAATGAGAACCTGATTATAATCCGATTCGAAGCCAATTCCTTCAGCCGAGACATCATTGGCCACGACAAGGTCGAGCTTCTTCTCCCTCATCTTCTTCGCCGCATTCTTGACAACATTCTCAGTCTCAGCAGCGAAACCGACCAGAATCCTTTTGCCTTTCTTTTGTCCAAGTCCCCGCAAAATGTCCTCAGTAGGAGCAATCTGGACTTTATCGCCCAACTTCTCTTTTTGAATTTTTTGCGTGAAACTTCGAACAAAGCTGAAATCGGAGACGGCTGCGGCCATGATGATAATCTTAGCCAGGGCAGAGTGCTTGAGAACTTGCTTTTTCATCTCCTGAGCTGTCTGGACTTTTATCAATTTCGCCTTTGGCGGAGGGAAAAGGTGTGTCGGCCCTGAAACGAGGATAACTTCGGCTCCGCGCCTGAGCGCTTCCTCGGCAAGCTCGTAGCCCATTTTTCCCGAAGAGCGGTTGCTGAGAAAACGAACCGGGTCAAGGAATTCGCGCGTGGGACCTGCTGTCACCAACACCGTCTTTCCTTTCAGGCTCTCACTCTTTTTTATTAATCCTAAACTTTCTTCGACAATCTTTTGAGGCGCTGCCAGCCTTCCCCATCCCTCCTCTCCACAAGCTAAGTATCCCTTCTCCGGCTCAACGAACCTTACTCCAAGGGCTTTGAGCTTTCGGATATTCTCCTGAGTCTTCGGATGGAGATACATGGCTTCGTTCATCGCCGGGGCAATGAGCACAGGGCATTTGGCAACCATGTAAAAAGTCGAAAGAAAGTCATCGGCCACGCCCGAAGCAAATTTTCCGATGATATTTGCCGTGGCCGGAGCGACGAGGAGAAGAGACAACTCTCTAGCCAGAGCCACATGGACAATCTTGGCCGATTCTTGCTCATCAAAAGGATCGACCAGGACTTTCTGCCCGGAGAGAGAGCTGAAAAGGAGTGGAGAAATCAGACGCGAGGCATTTTTAGTCATGATCACCTGAACCCGGAGGTTCTTCTCCTGAAAGCCCCTGACGATTTCACAGGCCTTGTAAATGCTGATTGAGGAACAGACTCCTAACGCAATGGTTGCCACTTTAACCTCTCATTCCTCTTCAGAAAAACTCCGCAGGATGGGCACAATCTCCTTCTTTCTGCAGTTAAGGCCGCATCTGGAGCTGAGAATGATTGCCTCGAGCTCATCAACGGCGCAATTCAGCTTATCATTGAGGATGATATAGTCGAACAGGGAGTATGCCCTGATTTCTTTCCTGGCAAGCTCAAGCCTTTTTTTTATCATATCACGGCTCTCTTCGCCTCTCGCTTCGAGTCTTCTTCTCAGCTCGTGGAAAGAGGGGGGCAAGACAAAGATAAAAAATGCCTTCTTCAGCTTTGACTTTATGTTTTTGGCGCCGTGGACATCAACGTCAAGGATGAGGTCCCCTTTCACGCTTTTCTTCTCAATCTCTCTCTTTGATGTGCCGTAATAATTCCCATGAATCTCTGTCCATTCAACCAGCTTATCGCTCTTGGCCATCTGCTCGAATTCGGGCTTTGAAATAAAATAATAATCCCTGCCTTCTCTCTCAGAATGCCTTTTCTTCCGGGTGGTATGGGAAACAGAAAACTGAACATCTCTCATTCTTTTCAGAAGCTTTTTGATCAGGGTGGTCTTCCCGCAGCCTGACGGTCCGGTGATAACGAAAAGCATTGTTCTTACTGCCTCTCACTATTTATAAAAATCTTTGCTACTCTATATTCTGAACCTGTTGCCGGATACTTTCCACTTCTCCCTTGACGGCCAGACTCTCTTTAATGATTCGAATGTCCTGGGACTTGGAATTTATGGTGTTGGCCTCTCGGTAGAGCTCCTGGGCAATAAAATCCAATTTTTTTCCAACAGGCTCTTCACTTCTTGAAGAAATAAGCTTCAGGGCATAATCCAGATGAGATTTGAGTCTTGCGATTTCTTCTTTCAAATCGTAGCGCTGGGCGAAAAAAGCGGCTTCCTCTGCCAGCCTCTCTTCTCGAAGCGGATCTCCGCTCAGCACTTTCAATCGCTGTCTCATCTTCTCCTTTATAAGGAGGGGCTGTTTATTGTGGAGCCTATCGATTCGGTTGACGATTTGCCTTGTCCTCTCGAGATATTTGTGGATTTCCCTCTTCATCTCGCTTCCTTCTCTTTTTCTCATTCTGAGGACTTCTTCCAATGTTCGCTCGAAGCTCTTCTCCAAAAAAGCGGCCTGCTCTCCACTTAAATTCTTTCTTCGCAGCTCCACAACGTGGGGCAGATTAAAAATACTATCAACAGAAAAGCTAATGCTTTTCCTCATTCGAGAAGAAATCCTCTCCAGAGAAGAGAACATTTTCCGAAGCAACGCCTCATTGATATGGAGGCTCCAGTTCGATGAGTCTAAAAAACTCAACTCAAGAGAAACTTCAAGCCTTCCTCGGCGAAGTTTTCTTTGAGCCATGGCTCTCAGCTTATTCTCCAAATCACCAATCTCCTCGCCATGATAACTCCAATCCAGGAAGCGGTGATTCAGGCTTTTGATTTTGATCACAGCTGAAAGAGTTTTCGAATAGAACCTCTTTTCGGCGAAACCGGTCATGCTCTGGATCACAGCCGTATTTCCTCCTCTTCAAGGAACTGCAAATCATACAATTTTTTATAAATTCCTTTTTTCCTTAAAAGCTGCGCATGATTTCCGATTTCAGCAATCCTCCCCTTGTCGATAACAAAAATCCTGTCTGCGCTCCTCACCGTGGATAAACGGTGGGCAATAATAAAAGTCGTCCTATCCTTCATGACATTGGCCAAGGCAGTCTGGATTAATTTCTCTGATTCAGAATCCAAGGCGGATGTCGCTTCATCAAGGATGAGGATGGGGGGATTTTTGAGCAACGCTCGGGCGATGGCCAACCTCTGACGCTCGCCGCTGGAGAGCAGAGTCCCCTTTTCACCGATGCCTGTCTCGTATCCTGAGGGAAGTTTCATTATGAATTCATGGGCTTTGGCAGCCTTGGCCGCCCCGATGACTTTCTCCAACGGCATCTCCTCCAGGCCATAAGCAATATTATTGCGGACGCTGTCATTAAAAAGAATGAGCTCTTGGGTCACAAGCCCGATTTGAGAGCGAAGGGAGGAGAGGGTGATCTCACGGATATCCATTCCATCGATCAAGACCCTTCCTGAACTTGGGTCATAAAAACGGCAGATGAGGTTGACGACGGTCGTCTTTCCCGCTCCGCTCAGTCCGACAAGAGCAATCCTTTCGGTGGGCAGGACTTCAAAATCAATATCATAAAGCACCGGCATTTTCTCGTTGTAGCTGAAAGAAACCTTCTCAAACTTGACCTTTCCCTTCACGGGAGGGAGGGAAAGGGCATGGGGAAGCTCCACAATCTGAGGCTTGCTGCGCAGAACTTCCTGGACCCTTTCATAGCAGACCACTCCTTGCTGAATGGAGTTATTGGCCCGGCTCAGCCGCTTGATAGGAGTGTAAGAGTAAAAGATGGCGGCGACAAAAGAAACGAAGTGGCCGGGGCTAATCAATCCATTGACGATTTCTCTTGTCCCCAAGGCAAGAATAAAGCCGCCGACCACAGCACCCATGAATTCCATAAAAGGCGAAGTGAGGCTTCCGATCCAGGCCAGCTTGATGCTCGTTTTAAAGTAGCTCATGGTCGCCTGCCAGAACTTCTTTATCTCGAATTTCTCCATGGTGAAAGACTTGACTATCTTATTACCGGTGATGGTCTCATGGATAAGGTTGTAAATCTGAGCCATCTTTCTCTGATTCTGCAGCCCCTTTTTCTTGAGCTGGCGGCTGAAAGCAGCCAAAGGGACAACGGCCACCGGGCCAATGACGAAAGAAATGAAGGCCAGGCGCCAATCAGTAACAAAAATATAAATAAGAAGGGCAAAAAGGACAAAAATTTCCTCGATGAAATCGCTCATGCTTCCCGAGAGTGCCTCCTGGATTTTGTCAACATCGTTCGTTAGCCGGGACATCAGCTCGCCGGTGGGTGTGTGATCAAAGTAATTCATTGACTGATAGATGAGGTGCCCAAAAAGCCCATCCCTCAATTTTTTGACGACTCTATGTCCGATGGACTTCATGAAAAAAGAAGAAAGGAAAGTGAACAATCCCTTGCCGAAAATAACGACGACCAGGAGCAGAGGAATAAGCCAGATGAACTGCTCTTTGGCAGCATGAATTTGTTTGAAAATAAAACCCAAGAGATTCGCTTTCTCGGGGGCACTATGAGGGATATTCAGAAACATCTCATCGATGATGGGCTGGACGAGGTTGACGAAGATATAGGTGAAAAAAGCGACGAATAGAGTCGACCCAAATGCCAGGAAAAGCCTCTTTTTCTCTCCAAAGGTGAGCTTGAAAAGCTTGAGTATCTCTCTCATTCTAAGAACCTAAGGCTCAGCAAAAATCTTTTCGGCAATCTCCAGCGCGTTCAAAGCCGAACCCCGAGTCAAATTATCTGTTACCGTCCAGATCCAGAAGCTGCGGGGGGAGGATTCTTCTTTTTTTATCTGACCGATGCAAATTTCCTCCTTTCCGGCAACAGAGACAGGGGAGGAAAGAGCAGAAATAGAAATCTTGAAAAGCGGGCATTTTTTAAAGGTATTCTTCAAGCCCTGAATATCTGCTTCTTTTTCTAACTCGAGATAAGTCATGATCGAGTAAGTGTGAAAGACCGGGGCTTGGATGATCGACAAGGAAAGGGGAAAATGATGGGGCTGAAGAACCCTTCGAATCTCTGACACGACCTGCCTTTCATCAGGGGAAAAGCCTCCCTCATCGGCCGCTGCGGTGCTGGAGAGAAAGTTAAAGGCAATCTGCTCCTTGAAGACTTTCTTTGAGTTGGCGAGAGAGGCACTGCTCAGAATGGAGAAGCTCTGGTTGGCCAACTCTTCGATGCCCTGCTCATCAAAAGCTGAGACGGGCTGAAGGACAAAAGAGATGGCTTTAAGAATTCCGAATTCGGCTGCAACTCTATGAAAGAGGTGTGAAAGGACTACAGTCACCGGATGGGGATTGGCAATCAAGGCCGGTTTGCCTTTGATGATAAAATTATCATTCACGCCGGCAACAACAACCGGAATGTCTTCCCTTTTATTAAACGTTTCGCTCAGGTCGATGGCCCAAGACTTTTGTTTCTGGGAAAGAATTCCAAATTCCTGGTTCACGTTCTTAGCGGCGGCCAGAAAAACAAGGTCAGCTCCTTGGAGCGAACCCTTGTCGAGATGATGAATAACTTTGGGCTCTCCCCTGAATTGGGTCAGCTTGCTGTATTCTTCCTGGACGTCAGGGTCATAAAAATCAATTTTTTCAAGCGGAAATTCTTTCTGCTCCAGGGCATCCTTCATCTCTTTTCCGCGCAGAGAATCTGTCCCGATTAAGACAACTCTTATTTTTTTCCCTTTTTTCATCTCAGGCGAAAGGATTATCGATGAGATTTCCTGTATTCAGCCATCAAGACGTACATTCTATCTTTAAAGGCGAGCTTCTTTTTTTTCAATTCTCTCTCATTGATTCTTTCTTGTTCAGTCAGGAAGCTCTTCTTCTTCAGCCTTTCGAGTTTCTTTTCACACTGCTGGTGTTTCTTAAATATGTCTCTGAACTCTTTTTTCTCTCTCAGCAGGAGCTCCTTGAGCTCTTTCTCTTCCATCAGGTCATTCCTCCATCGGCAAAGGATATCACAATGAATTGGCTATTTCAATTTTAGATTGTCATCATCTCTTTTTTCGTGACAAGGGTGAGAGTTGGGGGTTCGGAGCACGCTGATTTTCCCCAGCGAGGAAAATCAGCTCCCATTCAGCCTTCGCTCTTCTCTCCTTCGGAGAGAAACCATGCCTGCTCAGGCTTCATAGGGGACTCCTCACCCCCAAACCCTCACCCTACTTAATCATCTGCAATCAAAGATTATGAGACGCTTCTTTTAGCCTGTCCCTGAAGATTTTCTCCAATTTATCGACAAGGGCTGACCAGGAAAATTCCTGTATTTTTTTATATCCGGCCTCTGCCAGCCGACGACGAAGATTCTCGTCTTTGATGAGCCTGCAGATTTGGCGCCGTAACAGAAAAGGAAAGGGAAGAGGAACGAGCAAAGCCGTCTTGTTGTGAAAGGCAAAATCCCTTGTTCCGGAATGGGTGCAGACAACCGGAACCTTGCAGGCCATAGCTTCTGCCGCTGTATTCGACCAGCCGGCCCTCGTCTCGCCGCTGACAAAGATATCCGCCTGAGAATAGAGCCAGGCCATCCGGCTCTGGGGCAGATTGAGATGGAATTCATGAGGAACCCTTGTCCGAATCAGCGGACGGGGGTCTTTTCTCTCGGCCCCCACCAGACTGTCAAAAAAGATGAGCCTGAGCTGAGGAAATTCTTTATAAAGCCCCTCAACGGCACGGATGACACATTGGATTCGCTTTCTTCTTTTATAAATCCGGCCGTAACAGAGTATTCGGAATTCATCCCTTTTCTCTTCCTTCTTTACAGGATAAAAAATCCTGGGATTCACCCCGCCCGGAAGCCTGTAGCAGAAAATTTTGTATTTCTTCTCCAAGCGACGGCACATCCCTTCAGAATTTCCCAGAAAAATATAGCTCCTCCTGGCGACTTCTTTTTCCTGTTTGTGTCCTTCAAGCACAAAATAGAAAAATTTTATCCTGGCCTTCAGCTTATCGAAATAGGGCAAGACCGAATATTCGCTGCAAAGCCCGATGTCAAAGTTCTCCTCTCCCAGAGAAGAAAAGGGCTTTGTGCTTCCCTTGAAGTCGAGCCAATCAGGCTTTGTTCCTTGTGGATGGAAAAGGACAAAGGCATGGCCCCTTTC
>CAZGMN010000093.1:0-11714 GCA_964526905.1 uncultured Eubacteriales bacterium | reverse complement strand
CTCCCTGAAGGAGAGATGAAGATCAGAATCAAAGTCACGCCAGATGCCGCGAAACGGACATTTTATCCTTTCTTTTTCGCGGCAAGTTCTGACGGTAGGGCAAAGGCTGATGAAGCCTATTCCCGGATTGGAAAAAATTTTAAAGAGTTTTATGTTGAGAAGTTCCAACATTTTGAAAATTTGGCCAAAGAGAATCTTTCTCTTCGAACACCAGAAGAAAAATTGAACCAAGCTTTTGAATGGGCCAAAAAAGCTGTGGATGAGGCATTTGTTTGCAATCCTCAACTGGGATGTGGATTGGTGGCCGGCTACGGCCTTTCTGGGAAAAGCGAGAGGCCCGGCTTTGACTGGTTTTTTGGGGGCGATGCTTTTTTCAATTCCTGGGCTATTATTAGCTACGGCTCGTTCGATGTCGCCCGGCAGGCTTTAGCCTTTATCCGCAGCCGCCAGCGGCAGGATGGAAAGGTCATGCATGAGCTCTCTCAGGGAGCAGGATTCATACGTTGGTTTGAAGATTATCCCTACGGTTTTTACCATGCTGATACAACTCCATACTATATCGTTTCCATCGGTGATTACCTCAACTGGTCCGGAGATTTAAACTTTGTCAAGGAAAGCTGGCCTTCGCTCAAAAAAGCATATCAATACGTTCTTTCCTCTGATAAAGACGGCGACGGCCTCATGGAAAACACTGCAGCCGGATTGGCAGCTCTGGAATTAGGGGCTTTTTTGAAAAGCACAAAATCAGATATTTATCTGGCTTCTCTGTCCATCGAAGCGCATCATGTTTTCTCAGAGCTTGCCCGGCTTATGGGAGAAGAAGCCCTTTCTCAAGAAGCGGAAAAGACCTTTGAGGGAGCCGTTCGATCGCTCCGTGAAAAGTTCTGGGTGGAGGAAGAGCACCGCTATGCCCATGCCGTGACCGTAGAGGATAAGCCTCTGATGGAAACGACAGTCTGGCCCTCTGTGCCTCTTTTTTTCAGGCAGCTTCTTCCGCAAAGGGCAGATGACGTCCTTGACGTTCTTGCTTCCTCTGAAATGAGCACAGATTGGGGCGTGAGGTCTCTTTCTCCGAAAAGCGCTTACTATGACCCTTTGAATTACAATTATGGTTCGGTCTGGCCTTTCCTCAGCGGATATGTCTGCCTTTCCGAATATAATTATGGACGCTCACTCTCCGGTTTCTCTCATCTCATGGGCTTGGCTCATAACAATTTTATCAATGCCTTGGGTTCTTGTCCTGAGCTTTTCTCAGGCGAGTTTTTCAAACCGCTTGAAGAAGCTGTCCCTCACCAGATTTTCTCTTCTTCGCCGGTCATCACCTGCCTGGTCAGAGGGCTTTTAGGGTTAAAAGGGAATGCTCTGAAAAGAGAAATTGAATTCAGACCAGACCTTCCCGGGAGATGGGACGGATGTGACGTCAGAAATTTCCGGATAGGGAACGAGACTTTTAATTTTATGCTCAATCGCTCGGAGGACAAGCTTATCCTCCAAATCGAAGCTAAGGTCAAAACTCCGTATCGCCTCATCTTTTCTCCTTCATTGGGCTATGGAACCCGGGTGAAGGAACTGCGGGTTAACGGACAGGCAAGAGATTTTAGCCTTGAAGACAAAAGCGGCGAAGTCCGTCTGGTGCTCGAGCTGGAGATAAAAGCAAAGACACTGGTGGAAGTCATCACTGAGAGGAGTGTTCTTATTGACTTACCCCTGAATTTTCCACAAATCGGAGATAAACCCTCTGGCCTGAGGATTATTCGAGCGGGCTTCAACAATGGGCAACTCCGGATTATGGCTGAAGGACTGGCAGGGAAGGACTATATCTTGAGCCTGATCACATCCCGCTTCTTATTTTCGGTGAAAGAAGCAGAAATTATTCAAGGGCTGGGGGCGGAGAAGAAGATTAAAATAAAATTTGAAGGCAATCCAGGAGAGTACTCGAGGAAGGAGGTCATTGTCCAATTTCAGTAGGCTCTGCGGGCTGGTTAAAAAACATGCAGGCTTGAGATTTTATCCAGGCGAGGGAGGAGTCGCAAGAAAGCCGTTTTAGAGGCTGATCGGGCATGTAAAAAGTTAAGTCTGCTCTGTTTTTTGGTTGACAACTCCTTAATTATGTAATAAAGAAAAAATAAAGAAGAATGGTCTTAAGAATTGTTTTAGGGTGTCTTTTCTCTTATTTTATAGGTTCGATTCCTTTTTCCTATATCGTTGCCAGGAAGGTCAAAGGCGTTGACCTTCGCCTTGTGGGCGAGGGCAATGTCGGAGGGCGGAATGTCTGGCATGTTGTTGGGAAGAAGTATGGAGCTATAGCTGCATTATTGGATGTTGCCAAGGGATTTATGGCTTATTGGCTCGGATTTCTGCTCGGCCTCCTGCCCTGGTATATCTGGCTTTGCGGCTTTTTTGTTGTGCTGGGTCATGGATTTCCGATTTTTCTGAAAGGAAGAGGGGGGAAGGGCGCGGCATCGGCGATGGGCTTTCTTCTTGCCATGCAGCCTCTGATCATTGTTATCTCGGGTCTTCTGATCGCAGCTCTCTATCTTCCTTTCCGAAGATTTCATCTTGCCATCAGTGTTGGCATGGCAAGCATTCCTATCCTCTGGTGGGCCGTTCTGAAAAAGCCGTGGCCGGAGTTGGTGGTCTTGCTTTCTTTTCTTTTGTTTCTCGGTTTAAAAAGAGTCATTGATGAGCCTTATATGAGGCGAATAAAACAGCAATCAGGTTGGTGAATTTCGGTGCAATTCATTCAAACACTTATTTTGATTTTCCTCTTTTTGATTCTCCTCAACCTCCTTCAGAATCTTAAAATTCTTCGCTCACAGGAGAGGGCGAAGCTGACTGAGCCTTTGCCTCTCATCTCTGTCCTTATTCCGGCCAGGAACGAGGAAGGAAAAATTGAAAAATGCATCACCTCTCTTCTCCGCTCTGATTACCCTCATCTTGAGATCATCGTCCTTGATGACAATTCCTCTGACAGAACTTATGAGATTGTGAAGGACCTTTCCCGACATCATCGGAAGCTGAGGGTCATCAAAGGCAAAGAGCTGCCGGCTGGCTGGAATGGAAAGAACTGGGCCTGCCATCAGCTCTCTCTCGCCGCCCGAGGCGATTGGCTTCTTTTTACCGACGCCGACACAATCCATAAGCCCCAATCCGTCTCAACGGCTCTGACTGTGGCCAAAAAAAGGAATTCGGTTTTTGTCAGCTGCATTCCGAGCTTTATCACCAAAACCTGGGCGGAAAAGCTTTATTTCCCTGTCATCCATTTTGTCTTCATTGCCCTTCTTCCTTTTAGGCTGATTAACCTTTCCAAGGATTCAAGAATTTCATTCAGCATGGGGCCGTTTCTCTTCATCGAAAGAAATTTCTTTTTCTCTTGGGGAGGCTATGAATCGATAAAGACAGATATCGTTGATGACCTGGCCATGGCCAGAAGAGTTAAGGAAAGCGATGGAAAAATAGCTATTCTTGACGGCACGCAGTTCATGGATGTCAGGTTTTATACCTGTTTTAAAGAAGTCTGGAATGGATTCTCAAAAAATTCCTATGAAGCCATAGGAAAGGAACCTTTTTATTTGGTATTGATTCTTTTTAGCTGCTATTATTTATTCATTTATCCCTACCTCTCACTCTGGGGGGCTTTAGAATCGCATCAATCCCTGACATTGCCGCTCTTCCAGGTGATGACCATCGCTCTTATAAAATTGATCTTGTCCTTGAGGTTTAGAGTCAATGTCTTCTATGGACAGCTCCATCCATTGACAGTGCTTTTTGCTCTCATCATTCTTCTCAATTCTTTTCGCCTTTCGTTTTTCAAAAAAAAATTCGAGTGGAAGGAGAGGCTTTATCCCATAGAGTGATAGATATAGATAGAATCAGGACGGGTGTTTCGAAAACACGAAGGTTTTACATTGCCAAGCGAAGGCAGAGTGGTGAGAAAGCCGTGTGAAAGGCTGAGCGGGCATGGTTCCTCGACCGATTTTTCTTTTCATTCTTTTAGCCTTTAGCCTTTTGAGTTTTCCCCAGCGGAATGTGAACGATTCTAAAAAAATTAAGATTATCACCACTGTTTTTCCTCTGATGGAATTTGCTCAAGCTGTTTCAGGGGAAAGGGGAGAGGTCAGCCTCCTTCTTCCTCCCGGCGCAGAAGTTCACACCTGGCAGCCCAGGCCGAGTGATATTATTCAACTCTCTTCTGCTCAACTTTTCATCTTTATCGGCTCAAACCTTGAGCCATGGCTTAAGGACCTTCTGAGGAGTGTTAAGAATCCGCAGCTTAAGCTTCTTGAAGCGAGCCAGGGATTATCTCTTTTTGAAAGCAAAGCTCAAGGCCCTGGCCATGGGCATGAGCAGAAAGAGAGAGATCCCCATATCTGGCTGGATTTCAATTATGACCAGATCATTGTTGACAGGATGGCCGGTATCCTTTCTGAGATAGAGCCGACGAATTCGTCGATTTTTGAAAAGAACGCTTTAGTTTATAAAAAAAAGCTTGAGAGCCTTGATGAGAAGTTTAGAGAAAGTTTAAGCAATTGCTTGCACAAGACTTTTATTGTTGGCGGGCATGCTGCCTTTGGCTATCTGGCTCGAAGATATGGTCTCAATCAGGTTTCTCTTTATGGCTTAAGTCCAGATTCCAGGCCTACGCCAAGGAAGCTGGTCGAGGTGGCAGAAATAGCAAAAAAGCTTGAGATAAAAATTATCTTTTTTGAGGTTCAAATCAGCAACGAATTGGCAAAATCTTTGGCCGAGGAGGTCGGAGCCAGAACCCTTGTCTTGAGCAACGGGGCAAACCTGACAAGAGACGAATTGAAGTCGGGGAAGACATTTTTTGATATAATGGAAAAAAACCTGGAGAATTTAAGAGATGGCCTCGCCTGCCGCTGAAGACAGAACTTTGATCACCCTCAGCAATGTATCTTTTAGCTATGGCTCCGTCCTGGTCTTGAAAGATGTCTCCTTTCATATTCAACAGGGCGATTTTTTGGCTCTCATCGGACCCAACGGCTCAGGAAAAACGACCCTGGTCAAAGTCATTCTGGGACTGCTGAAGCCTTCGAGCGGGGAAGTTCAAATCTTGAAAAAGGCTGTCGAGGAATTCACCTCCTGGCAGAAAATAGGATATGTGCCTCAGAAGGCGACTCATTTTGACCCTTTCTTCCCGGTATCAATCAGAGAAGTTGTGGCCATGGGACTTCTTTCCGGTGGAAGATTTTTAAGGCTGACAAAGCGAGAGGAAGAGCTTTCGATAAAAAAGGCATTGGAGCAGGTGGGCATGGAGCATTTAAAAAGCTGGCGCATCGGCAATCTATCAGCAGGGCAGCAGCAGCGAGTTTTTATCGCCAGGGCAATCGTCAGCAAGCCTCAAATTCTTTTCCTCGATGAGCCGACAACAGGCGTGGATGCTGAGACCCAAGAGCATTTCTATGACATGCTTGATAATTTGAATAAGAAAGAAGGAATTACGATTGTTCTTGTCACCCATGACATCGGCATTGTCAACAGGCATGTGAACAAAGTCGCTTGTATCAACCAGAGGTTGGTTTATCACGGCACACACGACGAATTTTGCCGCTCCGAAGCCTTCAAAGAGATGCTCGCCGGAGGAAACCACATCGTCTCCCATCGCCATTGATAAAAAATGGAAGCCATTTTTAGCTACGGATTCCTGCAGCGTGCGCTCCTTGCCGGAGTCTTTGTCGCTTTGGCCTGTGCTCTTTTAGGTGTATTCCTCATCTTAAGGCGAGATGCCATGATCGGCCATGGATTGGCCCACATCACCTTTGCCGGGATTGCCTTGGGCCTTTTTCTGAACATCATCCCTCTGGCCATGGCTTTAGCTGTGGCTGCGGTGACAGCGCTGGGAATCATGAAGATCAAGGAAAAAGCAGGGCTCTACAGTGATACCGCTATCGCCATTTTCAGTAGCGCCGGCTTTGCTCTCGGAGTATTGCTGGTGACGCTCGCTCATGGCTTTAACGTTGACCTCTTCAGCTATCTTTTTGGTGATATCCTCACTATAGATCAATCAGAGGTCTATCTTTCCATCGGGTTGGCTGCGGTGGTGGTCATGATCGTCATTCTCAATTATCACCAGTTCATGTACATGACTTTTGACCGGGAAGCAGCTAAAGCTTCGGGGATCAAGGTCAATCGCCTTGATGTTCTGTTGACTGTGCTGACAGCTGTGACCATAGTCCTGGGCATGAAGGTGGTCGGGATTCTCCTGGTTTCAGCCTTGGTTGTTATTCCGGCGGCCGCCGGCCTTCAGCTTGCATCCAATTTCAAGCAGGCCATTATTCTCTCCTCCCTCACCGCGCTTGTTTCTGTTCTAACCGGTCTTTTTTTGGCCTTTTACCTGGACTTTCCTGCTTCAGGAGCCATTGTCCTTCTTTCCTTCTTCTTTTTTGGAATTTTTTTTCTTCTGAAGAGAGGAAAGAAATCTATTTGAGAAACTCTCAGGGATTCAATTTTTGCAGAGCCTTTTCGAAGACAGCATAGGCTTCTTCTCCAAAAAGACAAAAAACGACTTCCTGGGGATAATCATTCTTATTCAGAAAATCAGCTACTGTCTTGACCATAATTTCGCTGCATCTCTCGATAGGGAAGCCGAAGATGCCGGTGCTGATTGCTGGGAAGGCCATATCTTTTATCTTTCTTTCGCTGGCTATCTTCAGGCTCGAAAAAGTCGCGCTGCGCAACTTTTCCTCCTCTTGCCCTTCTCCAAAGACAGGGCCGACGGCGTGGATAACAAACTTGGCCTTAAGATTGCCTCCGCCGGTTATAGCCGCTTCTCCTGTCTTGATTGGCCCAATAGTGTTGCACTCCTGCTGGATGGAAGGGCCGCCATATCTCTTTATGGCTCCGGCAACGCCTCCTCCAAGGATTAAATTTGTGTTGGCAGCATTGACCACAGCCTCAACATCAAGAAGGGCAATATTCCCCTCGATAAGCTTAATCTTTTTTCCTTTTATTGTTTTCTCCTTCATTTCTAAGTCCTTTCATCGACGGTTCTAATCCATCAAAAAAGAAACGCTTTTATAAATAAATTTCTTACACTCATTAAAAAAACCTATCGGAATGGCCGAAGCGACCATTGAAGGTTTAGCCTTACCCTCACACCTTGGAGGGGGAATGCAACATTCCCCCTTCCAACGGTCGCTCCGATTTCTCGTCGCTCCCTGCCTCCCCTTCTCGGACGCTTCAAAGCGTCCTGCGACCAAGGGGGCATGCCCCCTTGGATTCCCCAACGACGCAGCTTCGCAGCGCCGTTGCCCTTCGAGGGAACCCGGCTTTGCCGGGCGGCGAGGATGTCTGAGCGAAGCGAGTTCCGCAGCCGCCGAGAAGGGCGATGAGGGAACGGCGTTAAAAACCTGATTGGGAGCGAGGCCATTCTGAATTGGTGGTTCATTGAATCCACATAAAATGGAAGATATTCAACTTTTTAATTCTTAAAAGAGGAAGATCAATTCAACGGTGGCAGGCAATCCCTCCTTCTCTTTTTCTGCAGGCTGAGATTTTAGGGCAGCAAAGGATTCGGCCAGAAAAAGAGAAGGTGAGAAAGCCTGCCACTTTTTTTTTGCCGCTCATCTGACGACTGCAAGTCTCCTAAGAACCTGATTGGGAACGACGCCATTCCGAATAGGATGTTCATAGCTTCCTTCCTCTTGCCAAGAAACTGGAATGAGAATATCATCATCGCTGGCAAATAATGAAAATTAGTATCGTCATCATTTCAAAAAACAACCGTAAAGACTTAAACAGCATTCTCGGCCAGCTCTTGGAAATCCGAAAAAAGCATGATTTCGAAATTGTCGTCGTCGAAGCGACAAATGAGGAAGACCTGGAATGCGAGGCGATCAAATACAGCAAAATTCCGGTTGAAAAAGCGGGCTTCGGCAGCCAGAGAAACATCGGTGTCGAGAATTCCGAAGGCGAGCTTGTCTTGTTTGTGGACGATGATGTCATTCTCACCAAAAACTGGTATCAAGAATTGACATCGGCTTTTTCAAAGGAAAAAAACATCCTGGCGGTGATGGGGTCTGTCTTTCCGCTCAAGCCTTCTCTGGTCGGGTTCTGCGAAGGAGCTCTGGGCCACCCTGGAGGCGGCTTCCGGCTCCATCATCATGCAAAAAACAAAATAATGACCTTGAACCAGGTTGCCACTCTCAACACGATTTTTAAAAGGTCAGCTCTCGAAGATGCCGGCCTCTTCGATAAAAACCTTAAATATGGAGCTGAAGATACAGACATCTCGATCAGAATCTCCAAGAAATTCGGGGATAATCAATTCAGGTATGACCCGGAGGCCTTAGTCTATCACCGGCCAAGAAACAGAATAGATAAGATCATACCCTGGTACATCCGGCGCGGCAGAGCTGATGCCGACCTCTTATTGAAACATTCCACCCATTTCGGCTATCTGATAACGTCTTCCATCCTGTTGAAAATCACGGCTGTCCTCTTGCTCGGCCTGATTTTAAAAAATTTTCTCCCCATTATCGCCGCAGCCTTTCTCCTCTGGTATCTTTCCCAGCTCTACAGATACAGATTCATGCCTGGCTACTTTAAAATCTACAATCTCAGGACAATTAAAAAGGTATTGACTTTTCTTGCCTTTCCTTTAATAAAGTTTCTGGCAGACTTGATGTTTGACTGCGGAAGGCTCTTAAGGTTTTTCAAACTTTGAACAAAGCTAAGGTTTTATTCATCGACACTCCCCTCGAACCTCCGGGCGGAGGGCAGATGAGCCTGCTTCTTATCCTGCAATACCTGGATAGAAAAAAGTTTGAACCGTTTGTCTTTATCCCGGAAAAGGGTGAGTTCGAGGTCAGAGCCGCAGAAAAAAATACACCCTGTGCTGTCGTTCCTTTAAAGAAATTATTCTTTGCCATCAGAAGAGCTCGGCCGTCCGTCATCCATTGCAACTCAGCCACGACAAAATACACTTTCTATTCGGCGCTGGCAGCGAAGCTGTTGAAGATACCATTCATCTGGCACGTTAGAGTGACTGAGTCAGGAGGCTGGAGGGATAAGCTCATCTCCAGCCTGTGCACGAAGATCATCGTTATCTCTGATTCGGTCAGGGAAAAGTTTGAAGGAATCGCCGACAGGAAAAAACTTGTAAAGATTCATAATGGGGTTGATACCGAGCTCTTCAGACCCGGCTTGGATGTCACATATCTCTTTCGTGAATTTCAGATTGAAAGCAATCGGAAAATCGTCGGAGTCTTTTCAAGGCTCGACCCCTGGAAGGGACATGCGCTTTTTTTTGAAGCGGCAAAAAGCATCCGGGAAAAGTGCCCGGATGCGGCTTTTTTGATTGTCGGCGAGGGAGAAAAAGAATATAAGGCTGAGTTGGCAAAAATTGTCGATGAGCGGGGATTAAAAGATGTTGTCCTCTTCGCTGGATTTAGAAAAGATATCCCTCAATTGATGAACATCTGCGAGGTCATCGTCAATCCCTCTCTTATGCCTGAATCCTTTGGAAGGACGATCATCGAAGCCATGGCCTGCGGTAAAGCAGTCGTTGCCACCAAGATCGGCGGACCGATCGAGGTCATCGAAGAAGGGGTAAGCGGATTACTTGTTCCTGAAAAAAATAGCCAGATGCTCGCTCAAGCCTGTCTTCATCTTTTAGAAAATCTAAACAGGGCGAGAGAAATGGGCTTGAGGGGAAGAAAGAGGGCCGTGGAATTCTTTTCTGCTGAGAAAATCACAAAAGAGATTGAAAAGATTTATGAAGAATTGACCGTGCCCTTGGAAACGATAGAATAAGAATCCGGGTAAAAAATGAAAATCGGAGTGGATTGCAGGGAGCTGAGGAGCTACAGGACTGGAATCGGACGGATTCTCCTCGAGCTTTTAAGGCAGGCCAAAGCCTATCAGAAAGATTTTGTCTTTATCCTCTTCGGCAACCAACGGACAAATTTCTTATCATCCCCGGATGTTTTTGAGGATTACGAAAAAGTTATCATCAAAGAGAAATGGACTTTATGGTGGGACCAGATTCAGCTCAAAAATGCCATTAAAAGAAATAAGGTTGACCTCTTCTTCTCTCCCTATTACAAGATGCCGCTAATGGCCAAAATAAAAACCGTCATCTCTGTTTTTGACGTCACCTATCTCCTTGTCAAGCCTTACAGCGATTATCTTCGGAACAGGCTTTATATAAAAAATTTTATTAAAATCGCGGCAAAGAAAGCGAAAAAAATCATAACAATATCCAATCATACAAAAAACGATTTGAGGACAGTGCTCAACCTGCCCGAAGAAAAAATTGAGGTCTCCTATCCAGGAATAAGCCCGGAGTTCAGGAGAGTCGAGGATAAGAAGAGAATAGAATCTTTAAAGAAAAAATATGGAATTCAAAAAAAGTACATCCTCTATGTCGGAAATTTCATGCCCCACAAGAACTTGAAGAGCCTGATCGATGCCTATCATCTCTTGCCCGATGGCCTGAGGGAAGAATATCTTTTGGTCCTCTGCGGAGGAGAGCTTGGAAACTTAGAATTGAGCGCCAGGAAAGGAAAGCTCTCTGGCTTGCCGTCCATAATCTCTGTTGGTCAGGTGGCGGATGAAGACTTGCCTTCTCTCTACAGTCGGGCAGAGCTATTTGTCTTTCCCTCTCTCTACGAAGGATTTGGATTTCCACCGCTGGAAGCCATGGCCTGCGGCTGTCCTGTCGCCAGCTCTCATAGTTCCTCTCTGCCTGAAGTCCTTGGCGATGCAGCCCATTTTTTTAATCCTTACAAAATTGAGGAAATATCCAGAGCGATGAAGCTCCTCCTGGAAAATGAAGGCCTCAGGGAAAGCTTTCGCCGCAAGGGGCTGGAAAGGGCAAAGCTTTATACATCAAAGAGAATGGCTGAGGAGTTCCTCTCGCTCTTCAAGTCAACTCTTGAAAGTCAAGAATGAAAATACTCTTTGTTGCCGATGTCTCGATTAAAAAAGTCTTGGGAGGCGCGGAGAGGGCTCTCTACGAACAATCCTGCCGCTTGGCTGAGAAAGGCCATGAGGTCTTGCTTCTAACCCGAAGGCTTCCTTTTCATTCCGTCTCCGACGAATTTATAGAGCGTGTTCACGAGTTCAGATACGATATCAATCAATTCAATTTCATCACCTACATTCTCTCCTCCATCCGGAACTCAATCAAACTCTTCTCCAGCTTGGAAAAGGAACACTCCTTTGATATCATCAACTTCCATCAGCCCTTCTCCGCTTTTGGCATCAACCTGACCTCAAAAAGCAAGAAAATAAAAAAAGTCTATACCTGCCACTCCCTGGCTTTTGAAGAATATGAGACAAGAAATCCAAAGCCAGCGAAACTCCTGCCAAGAATAGGCTATCGAATGAACTCCTCTTTCAGAAAATGGATTGAGAATTTCTGTCTTTCAAAGAGCCATCTCATCATCGCTGCCAGCGAATTCACAAAAGACAAGCTCATCGAACAGCAGGGAATAAACCCAGAGAAAATCTATGTTCTTCCCCTCGGTGTTGACCTGGAGAAATTTCAATTCAATGAAAACAAGCTCGAAGCGCGCAGGCGGTTAGGACTTCAGGAAGGACAATTCATCCTTTTCACCGTCCGCAACCTGGTTCCGAGAATGGGGCTGGAGAATCTTATCTGTTCCCTGAAAGAGGTACGCAAGTCTGAGAAGAATATATATCTCATCATCGGCGGCCAGGGCGAATTGAGAACAAAGCTTCAAAACTTG
>CAZGMN010000092.1:0-11733 GCA_964526905.1 uncultured Eubacteriales bacterium | reverse complement strand
TTTTCTTCGACAATTACTCAAATGCAATCCTGCCTTCTTTGACCAATTTTAATAAAGCACTGACAACTTTCCTGTCATAAAGCCTGCCCCTGTGCTCTGAGACTTCCTCCAAAGCCATCCCGATGCCGAGGGCAGGCCGAAAAGGACGTTGAGAAGACATGGCCTCGACGACATCAGCCACTGCCAGGATTTTGGCTTCGAGCAGAATCTGATCGCCAGAAAGGCCTTCAGGATATCCGGAGCCGTCCATCCTTTCATGGTGTTGAAGCACGATATCGGCAATCGGATAGGGAAAATCTATCTCTTTCAGAATGTCATAGCCGACACGGGGGTGAATTTTTATCATCAGAAACTCAGTCTCAGAAAGATGGCCGGGTTTGGTAAGGATTTCAGTCGGAATCTGTATCTTGCCGACATCATGGACAAGACCGGCCAGGCGCAAGCCCTCAATCTTATCCTTTGGAAGACTCATCTCAGCAGCTATGGCGCAGGCAAGGTTGGCGACTCCCTTCTGATGACCTGCGGTATAAGGGTCTCGCCTTTCCAGCGCCGAGACCAAGGCGTTGACCGTATCCTCGAAAGTCTTTTTTAATCTTTCAAGGCTCTTTTCAAGCTCTTTCTCTGCCTTCTTGCGCTCAGTGATGTCCCTCATAATCCCTATCTTCCTTGTTTCTCTCCTCTTCCCGACCTTTGCCGAATTGACTTCCACCACCTTCACGCTGCCGTCCTTAGAGACAATCCTGAATTCACCGCTGCCAGGCATTCTCTCCTTTCTTAAATTTTTCATCAAGGCTATCTCGTCCGGATGGACGATGTCCCAGAAATTGAATTTTTGGCTGTCCAAATCTTCTTTCTTCCATCCTGTCAGCCTCTCAAAAGCAGGGTTGGCATATTGAAATCCCTCTTGACTGAGAACATAGATGGCGTCATAGGCGTTCTCAGCCAAAGTCCGGTATTTCTCCTCGCTCTCTCTCAAGAGCTTATCCATCTTATGCTTGTAGAGAGCCATCTCGATTGTCGTCTGCAGGTCTCTGTCTTCAAAAGGCTTGAGCACATAACCGAACGGCTCGCTCATCTTCGCCCGCTCCAGAGTCTTGCTGTCAGAATAAGCCGTAAGATAGATAATAGGAATATCAAAACGGGAGCGAATGACCTCTGCTGCCTCGATGCCACTCATCTTTCCTTCGAGAACAATGTCCATCAGCACCACATCAGGGCGCATCTTTGCAGTTTTTTCCACGGCTTGCTCCCCGGCTGAGACCATTCCGCAAACAGAATAGCCGAGCTTCTCCAGGCTCATTCTGATATCATCGGCTACAATCCGCTCGTCTTCGACAATCAGAACCTGCTTTTTCTTCATTTCCTCCTCCTGAATCGAATCACATATCTTGTTCCGCCTGATCTGTCGAGGTCGATCGAGCCATGGAGCTGGTCTTCCGCCAGAATGGCTACCAAATGCAAGCCGAGGGATTCTGTTTTCCTGATATCTAAATCCTGAGGAAGGCCTACCCCATTATCGTTGACCACCAGTTCAATTTCGTCTTTATCAACAGCTCTCAAGGAAATTTTTATCTCGCCTTTCCTCCTGTCCGGAAAGGCATGTTTCAAAGAATTGGAGATAATCTCACTGATGATCAGGCCGCAGGGAATGGCTCTGCCGATATCCAGAAAAATATCTTTGATGTCTATATTCAATTTAACGACTTCAGGGCTGACTCCATAAGAGCTAAAAAGGTGGCTTGTCAGGCCCTTGACGTAGTCCTCGATATCGATCCTGGCCAAATCCTCAGCTTGATACAAGCGTTCATGGATGAGAGCCATCGACCTGACACGGTTCTGGCAATTTCTGAATATACCCGACGACTTTTTGTCCCCGATATACTGGGATTGCAGGTTGAAAAGGCTGGAGATAACCTGCATGTTATTCTTGACACGGTGATGGACTTCCCGCAGGAGAATCTCTTTTTCCTTGAGCTGCTCCTCAATCTTTTCCTCTGCTTTCTTGCGGGTCGTGATGTCCCACAAATAAGAGCGGGTGCCAATAATGCTTTTTCCCTCCTTTAATTCAACGACATCAACCTCAAGATGGATAACAGAGCCGTCCTTTCTGACTCCCTTGAATTCGTAGCGAGACGGAACCTTTTCTCCTTTAATACGCTTTCTGTGGAATTCCAAGACCCGCTCAACATCATCAGCATGGACAATAGTCTGGATTGATTGTTTTTTCATTTCTTCCATGGAATATCCAAACAGCTCTGCATACTTTTTATTGAAATAGACAAAGTTTCCGTCTTTATTATCGATTAAGATGGCCATGCGGGCTTTTTCGACCAATTCTCGGTAGAGCTCTTCTGATGCTCTTAATGCCGCCTCTGCTCGACTGCGCTCCTGCTCAAGCTCAATTTTTTTTAAACCAAAAGCAATATCATTCGAAGCCTCAACCAGAAGTTCCTGTTCCCTTTTATCCAGGGCGTAATTTATAGGCTTGTTGACATTGACTATTCCATAAATTTTGCCTTCATACTCAATCCTTGAGCACATCGATTTGCATTTTTTATAGGCATCTCTCATCGGGCAATCGCCGCAGGCAGAGCCAATATCTTCAATAATAGAAATTCCTGGCTTGGCAAGAGCTTGCCTTACACATTCAACCGGTTCTCCTTGTTTGAGCCGGCTGATCAGGCCGGAAAAATCCTTTCCGATTCCAGCCTCGGCTGCCAGCAAAGGCATTTGAGCCTCGTCAAAAAGTATGATCCAGGCTGCGTGATAGCCGGTGCTCTTGGTAAAGTTATGGCATACTTCATGTATCAAATTCTCTGCGTCTTTCTCCTTGATGATGAGACGATTGATGCTGCAGATAGCTTCGAGCGAAGCGTTGAGCTGCTCGACCTTGGCTACCATCTTCTTGCGCTCGATGGCATAGCGGACAGCTGGAATCAACAAGTTGCCGCTCACCCGGTTTTTAAGCAGATAATCCTGCGCTCCCATGATGACCGCTTCTAATCCCAGCTGTTCGTCGTCAAGTCCGGTGAGAACGATAATCGGGAGGCTTGGCTCTTTGGCATAAAGTTTAGCGAAGGTGTCGAGACCGCTGCTGTCTGGAAGACCAAGGTCTAAGAGGATAAGGTCGATATCCCCCTGGCCGAGTTGCTCCATGCCTGTTTTAAGCCGGTCGGCACAAACCAAATCAAAAGTCACATAGCTTTTCTCCTTGAGCATTTCCCGTATCAGACGAACATCTCCGGGATTATCTTCAATGAGAAGGATTTTGATTTGATTTATTGTCATTTTGCACTGTTCGGAGGAAGCTTGACAATTGTCAGCCAGAAATCCTCGATAGACTTCACAACGTTTATAAACTGATTCAGGTCAACCGGCTTAATGATATAACAGTTTGCATGAAGGTCATAACTCTTCAAAATATCCTGTTCGTCCTTTGAAATGGTGAGAATCACAACAGGGATACGCATAAACTCAGGATCTCTTTTTATCTCTCCGAGTACCTCACGGCCATTTTTCTTAGGGAGATTAAGGTCGAGCAAAATAAGGTCGGGACGGGGCGCATCCTTATATTTCTCTTTTTTCTTCAGAAAAAAAATAGCCTCTACTCCATCTTTAACCACGCTAAGGCGGTTTAACACTTTACCCTCTTTTAGGGCTTCCTGTGTAAGCCGGACATCCCCAGGATTATCCTCGACCAGTAAAATCTCGATGGGCCTGCCGCTTGCTTTAGAAATCATGATTGGTAACCTCCTTTTATTGGGATTGTAAAGAAAAATGTTGAGCCTTTTTCGGGCATCGACTCCACCCAGATCCGGCCGCCATGACGCTCGACAATTCTTTTGCATATTGCCAACCCTATTCCAGTTCCAGGGTATTCCCCCTTCTCATGGAGGCGCTGGAAGATAACAAAGATACGTTCGGCATACTGGGGGTCAATCCCAATACCGTTATCGACAATGGAAAAGAGCCACTCGTCTCCTTTTCTCTCAGCGGAAATATGAATACGAGGCGGCTCTTTTCTTCGAAATTTTATGGCGTTATCAAGCAGATTCTGAAAAAGCTGGATAAGCTGGGGTTGGTCGGCCTTTACTGTCGGCAGGTCATCATTAGTCACAACCGCACCACTTTCCACGATGACTCCCTGAAGATTGGCGATCGCCTGTCCCAAGATATGAGCACAATCTGTCGGCTCGAATTCTTTTCCTCTTGAGCCGACTCGCGAATAGAAAAGAAGGTCATTGATCAGCCTTTGCATCCTGCTTGCACCCTCCACAGCATAAGCGATAAACTCGTCTGCATCAGAATCGAGCTTGCCTTTGTAGCGATGTTCTAAAAGCTGGACATAGCTTGCTACCATGCGCAAAGGCTCCTGCAGGTCATGGGATGCCACATAGGCAAATTGCTCAAGTTCCTTGTTGGAACGCTCCAGATCGGCCAAAGTTTTTTTCAATTCCTCCTCAGCCCGCTTGCGCTCGGTTATGTCCAGAACATAACATATTCCGACATCTTTCTGCCCTTCAAGGAGAGCTGCACCTAAAAAGACCGGCACAAGGCTGCCATCTTTGCGAATGTATTTTTTTTCAAAGGGAGTAGAGACGCCTGTCTCTGCCATTTCTTTTAATGCTTTTTCATCAAGATAAGCGTATTCTGGCGGTGTCATATCCTTCCAGCGCACTTTGCCTGAAAGGACATCTTCCTTACTGTATCCAACGATTCGAAGGAACTCGTCATTCGCTTGTCTTATGTTTCCTGTAGTATCCCAGAAAATAACGCCGATTATATTGGAATCATATATACGCTTGAATCTTGATTCGCTTTCCCGCAAAGCATCCTCAGCCCGCTTGCGCTCGGTGATGTCTACGAGGTTAGACATAAAGTATAGAGGTTTGCCTTCCTTGTCTCGCCGCAAAGATGTGCTTAAATCCCCCCACACAACGGAACCATTCTTATGAATATATCTCTTGATGAATCGCACCGAATCTTTCTCGCCGGAAGCAACCGAATCGAGAGCTTTTTGGGTTAAATCAATGTCATCCGGATGGGTAATATCCTGCCATCTAAGCTTATTAAGCTCTTCCTGCGAATAGCCCAATATTTCGGATATGGCTTTGTTTGCATGGACCTCACCTGTGGGAAGAGTGATTGATTTTCCAATGACGGAATGGTCAAATACATACTTGAATTTGTCTTCGCTCTCTCGGAGCGCCTCCTCGGCCCGCTTTCGCTCGGTGATGTCCACAAATGAAGCCATCATGCACAGAGGCTGGCCCGCTTCATCAGCAACTAAGCTGGCAGATAACTGAACATCAAACAACGAGCCATCTTTTCTCTTAGCTACAAGTTCACCAATCCAGCCTCCTTTTTCACGCAATGCTTCCATGACTTCCAAGGCTTTCTCTGCAGTCTGCCAGAATTCCACAGCAGGCTTTCCCAGAACCTTTTTTTCATCTTCATATCCCCAAAGCCTGAGGAATAAAGGATTGACATAAGTCAGCTTCCCATCAAGGTCAGCGATGGCGATGGCATTAATGGATGAAGCGATGGCGCTGTCCTTTATTTTCAGTCCTTTCATCATTCGCTTAAGCTTGGCTCGTGATTTCTCTGTTCGAGTGATTTGGCGTGGTAATTTGGCTCCTTTCTTGATAACTTTTGACTTTGCTTTGTTCTTAGTTTTCATTTTTAATATTTATCTTATTAAAAAAATAATTCACGCACATCAAAAGAATTGTCAACACTTGCAAGCAATTTGTCGTTTTTTGCCGCTTCTTGTCGTTTGTTTTCGCTTCTTTGCTGACAAATTTTCTTTTGCCTCAAACTTTTTAATTAGTTTCTTTAAAACCTCATTGACCTTATGGAACTCTGTGGATTTATCGAAAAAGAAATCAGCGCCAGCTTCCATGCATTTTTTCTTATACTGGGGATAAGGATAATTGGTAAGGATAATAATGATCGGAGCCGATTTATTTTTCTTGATGTCTTTGAGGACTTCAATCCCGTTTCCTCCAGGAAGGCGGATGTCCAGAATGACCACATCTGGATTCGATTTTTTGATAGAGGCCACGGCTTCTCTTGCCCTCTCTGCCTGGCCGGAGATTTCAACTCCTCGAAGCTCAGAAATCATCTCTATTATTCTTTGGCGCACAAGACGCGCATCATCCACGACAAAGACTTTCATAAGGATGCTCCTTTTTTCATCTGCTTGGCTCACCACCTCTTTGTGAGTTTAATTCAAATAGAACTCAACAAAGAAAAAAATACTATCCTCATCTTTCTGATTTTTTTGTAGGATTTTGGCTAACCAATTTGTCAGTGCTTATCCTACAAATCGAGGCAAAGGCTTAATAGTTCGGAAGTTTTCAGAATAAGTAAGCGGAGAAAAAGATTATCAATCCACCAGATTATTTTTTATGGCGTAATGAGTTAATTCCGCATTGTTCTTCATTTTCATTTTTTCGAGAATTCGAGAGCGATAAGTGCTGATTGTCTTTGCACTGAGGCAAAGCTTTTCAGCTATCTCTTTTAAGGTCTTGCCAGAAGCAATCAGGCACATGACTTCATATTCACGGTCAGAGAGTCTTTCATGAGCTGGCTTCTCGCCTCCGCTTTCCAGGTCAAAGGCCAGTTTTTCAGCAAGAGTCGAAGAGATATATTTCCTTCCTGTTGATATTTTTCGTATGGCTTTTATCAACTCATCCGGCACACTTTCTTTTGTCAGATACCCGGAAGCCCCCGCCTTTAAGACCCGCACGGCATAGTGTTCTTCAGGATGAATGCTCAATATCAGAACAGAAAGCTTCGGCCTTTCTCTTTTCAATTGTTTTAAAACTTCCAGTCCGCTTCTTCCTGGCATAGAAATGTCCAGGACAACGACATCGAATTCTTTTTTCAACGCCTTTTCAAGAACTTCCTGCCCATGGCCCGCCTCAGCGGCGACAACCATGTCAGAATTTTCTTTGATGATCTCTTTCAAGCCTTTGCGAACTACCGGATGGTCATCCGCGATCAGGATTTTTATCATTTTTTCCTTTTTTGGGAAGAGGAATCCTCACTGTTATCAAGGTTCCTCTATCCGGCATTCCCTTGATTTCAACTTTACCATTCAAGAAATGGGCACGCTCTTTTATCCCCATCAGGCCAAAAGATTTGGGGTCAGAAATTTCTTCTTCTGTAATTCCCCTCCCGTTGTCCCTGACCTTCAACTCTAATTTGCCGCCTTTTTTCTTCAAGCTTGCTTTGACTCTCGTGGCCCTGGCGTGGCGGGCAACATTGGTTAATGCCTCCTGAAAGATACGGAAAATGGCTATCGACCGCTCTTGGTCGAGGATGATATCTTCAGGCTCGATATTTACTTCGCATCTGATTCCAGTGTGACTTTGAAATTCTTCGCCCTGCCATTCAATCGCTGCTGATACTCCTATGTCATCAAGCAATCCAGGTCTCAATTCTGAGGAAATCCTTTTCACCGACTGTATCGTCGTATCAACCAGTCCTAACATCGATTTTGTCCTCCTGGGCAGCAATGCTTTGTCTTTAGGTATCTTCTTGTAAAGCCAGGATAGATCCATTTTCAATGCCGTCAACGACTGCCCCAGCTCATCATGAATCTCGCGGGCGATTTTAGTCCTCTCCTCCTCTCTCGCTGAACCCACATAGGCAGCAAGATTGCGCATCTGCTCTTGGGATGCTTTTATTTCTTCCTCTGCTCGCTTGCGCTCGGTGATATCTTCAATGATACCGTCAAAATACCTCACCCTTCCTTTCTCATCTTTTACAGCCACGGCTGAAACCGAACAGATAATTGGAGTTCCATCTTTCTTTTTCAATCGTAATTCTTCATTTTTTACAGACCCATCTCTTAACATTTTTTCGTTGAACTTTTTTCTACCTTCTGGATCTTGATGTAAGTCAGAGATATTCAATTTAAAAAATTCCTTTTTACTCTTATAGCCAAACATCTTTAAAATCTCAGGATTCACTTCGATAAATCTCCCTTTAGGCCCGGGGCTGGTCCTGAACATGCTGACATTCACATCTTGCGTCAAAGTTCGGTATTTCTCCTCTGATTCCTTCAGCACCTGCTCGGCCTTCTTGCGCTCGGTGATGTCACGGAAAATCACCATATCTGCCGCTTTTCCCTGATAAGAGATCACACTCGCGTTGAATTCAGCCGGTATCTTTTGCCCCTCCTTGTTCTCTACAGCCGACTCATACTTTGAAGGCACTCTCTTACCTTTTATGCGCTGGGTGTAGTAGCTTAGAACTCTTTGAACCTCATCTGGATGGATATAATTTGTAAAAAGAGTGCCGATGATTTCCTCGACAGTATATCCCAAAATCTCTGCTCCTCGACGATTTATGTATTTGATGAGCTTGTCTTGAATGACGACAATTCCATCATTTGCACGCTCGACCAGGCTGCGGTATTTCTCTTCACTTTCTTTAAGCACTTCCTCTATTTTCTTGCGCTGGGTGATGTCACGAAGAAATACAAAAAATCGTCCACCCGCTTCCTTCAAATAATTGACGCTGACCTCAACATCAATAATCTTCCCATCCTTGCATCTGTGCTGCGTCTCGAAACGGTCCCTGCCGCTCGCCATTATCCTCCGGATCCGCTGTGCAGTCTTCTCTGGCGTTTCCAGCGCTTCAACATCTTGAATTCTCATTTTCAGTAATTCGTCACGGCTATAACCTATTAAACGGATATAGACGCCACTCACATCCAGAAAGCGTCCCTGCGTATCCACAACCCAAAAACCATCCATAGCGGTGCGGACAACAGCTCTATACTCTTCCTCAGACCTTTTGCGCTCGGTGATGTCCTGAGAGGTGATGATCGCACCTTGGGGAAAGGGAGCTATGGTGACATTCAGAAACTTATCTCCGTATTTTAATTCAGCAAAATTTCTTTTCTTTCCTGTTCTGATACATTCCATCAGCTCAGTGCGCATATCAATCTCATGCTTTCCGGCATAATCTACATACATCACATCCCCAATGTTGGGCAATCTATCTCCTGAATTTCTTTTTGCAAGGTTACTTTTAACCACCCTTCCTTCATTATCCACAACTATGGTCTGGATGGGATTATAGTTGAACAATGTAAAATTAAACGCCTCTTTTTCCTCGATCGCCTCCTGTGCCTTCTTACGCTCGGAGCTTTCCATGATTTCCCACTTGCCGTTCCGCTTAATAAGAGCAAATTGATGGCTGTTAACCACGTCTATGACTTCAGATGCTCCACATTTATCAAGAGAATAGGGGCAAACGGCCAGCATCCGATATCTGGGAAAAACATTGTTTACCTCAACTTCATAATCAGCAAAATCTCGCCAATCTTTCTTTTCAAGCCAATAGGTATTTCCGGCAAGACGAAGCCCGTCATATCCTTCTTTTACGGCTTCGTTTTCTTTATTAATCCAGGCTCGCAGCACTTCATCAGCTGCGAATATCCCTGATTTGGTATACCATTGGCTGAAATCCATTATTTCTATCTGACCTCTCCTGATATATTTATCTAAGTTCCTTAGCCCCTTTCTTAATGACCTCTCTGCTTCCTCAGCTATTAAAGGCTCAGAAGTGACCCACAAGCATAATTCATTATTTTCCAATCCAGCTTTGAAATAAGGCACCAAAACATCAATTAAATCTTGTTTGGTTCGGTAAAATTGACAGAGATGAGTGCCCCAGGGGACATCACCTATAATATCGATGCCTGATTTTCTTTTTCCTTGCCGACTATTTCTCTCTCCCATCTTCTCTAAAGATCCTCCTCGAGAGGAGCCTTCGCTTTTTAAAGCTATAGCACAGGGAAAACTTGCTGTCAATTCGAAAAAAATTTATTGAAAGAAGTTAAACACAGAGGACGTCCTTCCAGCAATAGTTATAAACTCCATTCTTTATGGGGAAGCTTTCCAATGCAGCAGAAATAACGGAAGAAGTTTTAACAAGCGATTTTAAATCGCCGGAAATTCTTAGCAGCGTAGAGGCATGCCTGGGTAGAATTGTCATCGAACTTTTTATTTCAAACAGATGCAGCTTCTGGTTGAGTTCCAGAACGAGGTCTATTTCCAACCCGTCTCGAGTGCGTAAATAATACATAGAGGGCATTTGGCCAAAATGGAGGAATCGCTTTAAAAAATCGGTGACAATCATCGTTTCAAAAAGGTTTCCAAAGTTTGGGCTGCTGAGAAGAGTTTCACGGTCATGTAAACCTAATAGATATGAGGCCAGACCGCTATCGTTAAAATATAATTTAGGGCTTTTGACCAAACGTTTTCCCAAGCTTTTATAATATGGATAGAGCAAATAGATTTGGTGTCCGGTCTCCAATATAGAAAGCCAGCGCTTCACAGTAGGAACACTCATGCCGATCTCTTTCGCTAATTCTGAGAGATTGAGAAGTTGCCCTGTCCGTGTTGCGCATAATCTTAAAAATCTCTCGAATTGACTCAAATCTCCTATTTGAGCCAGATTTCTGACATCCCTTTCTAAATAGGTGGAGATGTATGACCCACACCAAAGCTGTCGGTCTACAGACCTTTTGCTGGCAATTTCTGGATAACTCCCCCTCAGTATCACCTCACTGAGTGAAATCTTATCTTCACATTTTTTTTGAAAGGTGAGCTTTTTTAGCCATTCTGTGGCCTCTCTGGCAATTTCCCCTTGTTCTATCCTTTCAGAAAAGGAGAACGGCAAGAGAGAGAGAACAGCGGCCCTGCCTGCCAATGATTGGCTAATCCCTTGCATCAGGACAAAATTTTGCGAGCCAGTGAATAGCCATTGGCCAGGTTTCCTATTTTGATCAATTCTGGTTTTGATATAGGATAACAATTCTGGGGCATATTGTATTTCATCGATAATGACAGGCGCTGAATAACGTTCTAAAAAATGGATAGGGTCTTCTTTGGCCCTTATTCTTATATCGGGGTCTTCTAAGGTCACAAATTGGTGGGTCTTTGAAAAAAGCACTTTTAAGAGCGTTGTTTTGCCGGATTGCCGAGGCCCTGTGACCACTATCGCCGGAAATGTTTTTAGGGCTTTTCGAATCGTTCTGGCCAAGATACGAGGCTTCATAAGCTAAATTTTAATCCCTTAATTTTTAATATGTCAAGTTAAAATTTAAGGGAGAAATTTTTAAATTTTGCCTTAAAGCTTGGCAAGCTTGACGGAGAGGCCTAAAGGCAAATGCCTTTCATTTGACGGGCTTCCGGCGCCACCAGTTGGCGAGGACTGAGCCGGAGATGTTCATCCATGGACCGAATATCGCCGGGGCAAGAGCGGCGCTTGTGCTCTTGAGAACTTCCATGGCCAGGCCGGTGGCCATTCCGCCGTTCTGCATTCCGACTTCGAAACTGATCGTGCGGCACGAGGTCTTATCCAGCTTAAAGGCCCTGGCTGTCCAATACCCAAGCAAATAGCCGATTCCATTGTGGAGCATGACCGCCAGGAGCAAAGCCAAGCCGACAGTCAAAAGCTCATTCCTGGAACGGGCGGTGATAACGGCAATGATCAGACAGATTCCTGACATGGAAACAAGGGGAAGGGCCTTATCCATCCAGTTTTCTGGCCCTTTGAGGATGATGCGAACGACAAGCTTGGATAAGGCGACAATGCCAATAAGGCCAAGGCCGAGGATTGTTCCGCTCTTGAGCGAGGCCAAAGGCCCAAGAGAGCCAGCAGGCAGGAAGACGGCGGCCACAGCCAGGAAAAAAGATAAACCTGAGGCAA
>CAZGMN010000091.1:2139-11820 GCA_964526905.1 uncultured Eubacteriales bacterium | reverse complement strand
GATGAGAGAGCCAAGTGAGTTTGAACGATTCACTGCCTGCGAGAAGCCGATTATATTGCCGGATAAGGCTTATATCGATTACAGCAAGCCGCTCGTCGTGGCCATGAGCGCCAGGGATGAAAGCGCTGAAATTCATTACACATTAGATGGAAGCGAGCCGACGCCGAATTCGCCCCAGTACAAAGAGCCCATATCCATCAACCAGACAGCGATTCTGAAAGCAGTCGCATTCGACAAAGTAAAGCTGCCCAGTTCCGTGGGCACCGCCTATTTCAGCAAATCTCTGCCGATCAAGAGCGCCCAGTATATCGTCGTCCCTCCCCAAAGAAGAGGCGGACCTCTGAACGAAAGAGCCCTGGTCGATTTACTCCGGGCGAGTGCGGAAACTTTTGACCGCAACTGGCAGGCGTTCGACAGAGTCGACTTAGATGTCGTCCTGGATTTAGGGCAGCCTCAAAATCTTGAAGACATCACACTGAGCTGCCTCGAAAACAATGAAGCCAGAATCTTTTTACCGGCCTCTGTGGAAATCTCGGTTTCAAGCGATAATAAGGATTATAAAGTCGTTGTCACGCAGAATCTTAGCGTGCCGGAGAAAGCAGAGCCAGTCTCCCTTAAGAATCTAACATATGACTTAAAAAAAGCGCAGGCACAGTTCATCCACATTAAAGCCAAGAACATCGGGACGCTTCCAGCATGGCATAGAAACGCCGGCCAATCTTTTGCCGGGGCGCTGATGTATTTTGATGAAATCATCGTCCGCTAAGCAACCTTTTTCCAGCCTGATCCTCTTCATGCCACGGAGTTGCTTATGCTTCTCTGCTTTAAAATGAGATTCAATACCTTTTGTATTTTTGATATTATCTCCACTTGGAGAAAATTTAGATGGCTGATCGATCTTTCAATCCCAACATGTCTCTCGATCAGCTCTCTTCTGCAGCGAAGGAGCAAATAGGCTCGCTTGCAAGCAAGGTCATCCGCCGCGCCAACGGTGCCCTCCCCTACGACTATGTCGTGCCCAGCGGCGTCTATGAGGAGCTGTGGGATTGGGATGCATTTTTTGTCGGACTTTACCTCATCTCTGAAAAAAAAGCCGATGGAGTTTACCTCAAGAACTGGTGTTTGAACTTCCTCCATTTTACGGAGCCAGACGGCCAAACGCCGGGCGGAATCCGGCCCTGGGCCGGGCGAGATGCCCGACTCTACCACATTAAGCCGCTCATGGGCCAGGCGGCCTACTATGCCTCTTTGTCGCTGGGCGATTTTAGCTGGACCGAACCCCTCTGGGAAAAGATGAAAGCATGCGTCACCTACCGCGAGCGGCGAATGAGCGACGCCGAAACAGGTCTCGTCAAGTGGTGGGATTGCATGGAATCAGGCGCTGACAACAACCCGGCTCTTGTCCTCCGCTACCACAACAGTGTGGCCGGAGCCGATGTCAACGCTTTCACGGTCCTTGATTACCGTGCCATATCCCTTGTCGCTGACCAAATCGGAAAACAGGAAGACGCCAGCGCATTCTGCGAACGAGCCCACAGTCTCAGCGAAGCGGTCAACACCCATCTTTGGGATTCAACAGACAGCACTTATTATAATTACGACACTATCGAGAAGAAGCGCATCCGCTGCATCACTTACAGCAACCAACTTCCATTATGGGCGCGCTTGGCCTCAAGAGAGCAAGCGAAGGCCATGATTGAACGCTATGTGCTCAACCCTGGCAAGCTCTGGACTCCGCACGGCATCCGCTCTTTGGCCGCCGATGAGCCTCTCTACAATAACGAGAACGTGATCAAACCCTACTCCAACTGGCAGGGTCCTATCTGGGCGCCTGCCAACTGGATGTTCATGCATGCGCTCATCCACTACGGCTACCAGGAAGCCGCAATCCAAGTGGCCGAGCGGGTTACCCGGCTGTGCCTCGCTGACCTTGCTAAGAATGGAATGATGCACGAAAATTATCATGCCGAAACCGGTGACCCTCTTGCCGCGCCTAACTTCATCAGCTGGAACCTGCTGGTGGCCAACATGATCGAGGAGGCCCGGACCAAGGTCTTCAAGCCTGACCCAAGCCAATCCCTCTGGCGCGAGTAAATTTCTTTTGTCATACCCCATAAGTGTTATTTAAATTTAAAACTCGATAAGATTGATGTCTTTGAGGTGAACTTTCTGATTTGACTTGGATATTCTGCAAGCATATATTTTTGAATTACTTAGAGGTAAAGATAAATCGGGAAGCAGACTGTGGAAGAGCAACAAGCCCAGACGACGAAGCCGCAACTTTTGCGTGCCCTCGGGCTGCGCGAAGGCATTGCCATCCAGATGGGGATGATCATCGGCTCGGGCATCTTCATCGTTCCAGCTACGATCGCAGGCCGTCTCCACGCCATGGGCCCCATCCTGCTGGTCTGGATTCTCGGCGGATTACTGGTCCTGTTCGGCGCTTTGAGCCTCGCCGAGCTAAGCTCTTTGCTGCCAGAGGCCGGGGGGTCATACGTATATCTCGGCCACAGCTTTGGCCGCCTCTGGGCCTTCCTCTTCAGCTGGAACCATTTTTTCATCAACACCGCAGGCACTGTGGCTGCAATCGCCGTGGCTTTCGCCACCTATCTCGGATACTTTATCCCGGCGCTCTCGCCGCAGAATTCTATTCTCAAATGCTCTTTTTCGATTTTCAGATATCCTTTGGAGTTTGCCTTCGGTTGGATTCAGATTGCGGCTATAATAACCATCGCCCTCGTAACCTGGGTTAACGTTCGAGGGGTGAAGTTCAGCGGCTGGGTGATGAACATTTTCACCGCGGCCAAGGTCGCGGCTTTAGTCGCCTTAATCATCGCCGTTTTTTTCTCGCACAAAGGCTCAGCTTCGAATTTCATTCCCTGGTGGCCTTCCCACTGGACAAATGAATTAACCGCAGCCTTCGGCCTTTGCCTGGTTTCCGTGCTGTGGGCCTACGACGGCTGGACAACAATCACCTTGGCGGCCGGCGAATTCAAAAATCCGAGGCGCAATGTTCCGTATTCCTTGCTGTTCGGAACACTCGCCGTCATTCTGCTTTATATCAGCGCCAATCTCTCCTATGCCTATATTATTCCGCCTAACTCCATGCCCGGCTCCCCGCGCATTGCGGCTGACGTCGCCCGCACCGTGCTCGGCCCATTCGGTGCCTCGCTAATCATAGCCGGAATCCTATGCTCGACGTTCGGGACGATCAACGGCTCGGTTTTAGGAGGCCCGCGCTGCATCTATGCAGCCGGCGCTGACAGGACATTCTCGAAGAAATTCAGCCGGGTGCACCCGCGCTTCCGGACTCCGGCTGTTGCAATCACGACTCTGGGGATTTGGAGCGGAGTGCTCACCCTGAGCGGAACATATGACCAGATTATATCTTACGTTGTCTTCGGCTCCTGGGGATTCTATGCGCTCGCCGTCCTATCCGTAATCGTTCTGCGGCGAAAAATGCCCGATGCGCCCAGGCCCTATAAGGCGTGGGGATATCCCTGCGCCACGCTCGTCTTCGTCGCTGTCGCCGGCTGGTTCATCTATAATACGCTGGTTCATGATACCCGCAACGCGATGATCGGCATCCTCCTCCTTCTTCTATCTTTACCTTTCTACTATTACTGGACAAGAAAGAAAAAATGAAAATTTGATGAAGAGGCAAAGCCCATCCATGAAGTCGTTATAAATGGATTGTCGTGACAATTCACGAGCTCATGCCAAATTTCTTCTAATCAATAATAGCGGATCTTGACTATTGTTCGATCCTTAATTTCCAGGATAAGATTTCTCTGAGTTTTGTCGATCTTCAGTTGCTCGCCGAGTTTGTTGACAAAGACCTCAATGTTCGGGTCATCTCCTTTGACAATCCTGCACTTGAGGGAAAAAGCCCTGCGTAAATTTTCGACCTCATTCGGCTTATATTGGGAAGGAACGACAAAGAGAGTATCCTGCCTATCTCTGACGGAATAAATGTAAATCCCGAGTGGGCAGCCCAAACAGATGTATCCATAAAGAAGGACAATTGTTGTCGTCTTAGCATCCATTATTTTTTCAAGCTCCGGGATAAGAGGCATCTTCTGAGCTGTAGAAGGCGATTGAAAACCTGGCGCGAATTGTATCAAGCTGAACATTAATAAAATTAAAACAGAACATATTGTCTTTTTCGGGGCTGACATATTATTCTCCTTCATTTAAAAAAGAGCTCTTGACTCTTCTGAACTTCACTTTTCCAACCTGTATTCGACAATTGTTCTCGGCTTGTCTTTTATAAACTGCGTAAAATAAAAAATAGGCTCTCCGTTTCTTTCCTCTATGGTTAAATAGCTGAGAGATTCATCCTCACTTTTCCTTACCTTCCATTCCTCAAAAAGATCAAAATTTCTTTTGTCTAAGACCTTAATCACAGTTTCCGCTTTTTTCCCGGAGGCGTATTCATCAATTGTAGGCTGCTTTTGCTCAAGGATGTAAATTTTATTTCCGCAGAGATAGGCGTCCGCAAACATCTCAAAAGTAATTGAAGGCTCGATTTCCTTCCGAATATATTGGCGTTCATTTTCTTTTAAGACTTCTCGGCCGCCGGGTCCAAAAAGGCTGACGATGTCTTTTTCGACTAACCTTTTCCCGTCCAGAGAATACCTCAGGGCCTTGCCGAACATAGAGTTCAGATAATAGAGATTTTCTCCGTCCGTGAGCAGGTTTCCATGGTAAACAATCAACTCCATGCCCCAAGGATGGTCTTTCACTTTCGGAAACAAGGAATAGTCAATTTTTATGAATTTTTCTCCGAATCCAGTGAGATAATCGCCGTCCCTGGTGAAGACCTCGATTAAGTTCTTGCTTTCGCGGTTAGCTCCAACCATATAGATTTTATCCTGGACATAGACAAAGCTGATGGCCTGAATAAAGGCGTTAAATCTCCTCAGGTATGTTCCATCCTCTTTGAAAAACGAAAACACCGAATCCCCATGGACCACAATTTCCTTATCCCACCCCGAGACTAAAATTGGAAATTTTAACTCCCCTTCATCATAGCCTTCTCTGCCGATCGCGTTTAAATATTGACCATCTTCTGAAAAGACAAGGACTCTTCTTTGGGGATTATTCTCTACTGCAAAAATTTTGCGGTTCAACATCTCGATATCAGTTATCACTCCAAGGGAAAGGCCCGGTTCATTCTTTGGAAATTCCTTGGTCTTTACCAGAGCTTTTGTCTTTCCTGAAAAAGTATTTGCAGCCAAGACAATGATAAATATCCCCCAAAAGACCCATATTATTCTCTTTCCCATGCTTCTCCTCATATTAAAAGCATCTTAGGGAAATTTCTTTGGTAGTCGCTTGAGATTTCTCCTCTCTCAACCCTTAGGCCGTACTGCCGAGTACATAAAAAATATTATCTCTTGCCGATGACCAATGTCAAGGAATAGCTAACAGTCTTATCGGCAATAACTATAAAAGCGGACAGAAATCACTTGCAACCTGCCTGAGGCCAAATATAGAATGATACACTCAATATTTTAAGATTTTGCCTTTAGTTGAAAAAAGATTAATGAATTGATATTTTGAAGGATGTCCCTTAGGGAACATCTCTTTTAACGATGGACATTCCAATCCTGAAAGAATTCATCATCGTCCTGGCCGCGTCTATCGTTGTCTCTTTCATAAGCCACAAAGTAAGGCTCCCGCCGGTCGTCGCTTTTCTCTGCACGGGAATTCTTATCGGGCCGAGCGCTCTGAAGTTGGTCAAGGACACCCATCAGATTGACGCCCTGGCAGAAATCGGAGTTGTCATGCTTATCTTCACGATCGGCCTCGAATTCCCTCTGGAAAAATTAAAAAAAATAAAAAAAAGCTTCTGGCTGGGTGGAAGTGTTCAAGTTCTGATGACTGCTTCAGCCGTGCTCTTGGTTCTTCGCTTCTTCCGATTTTCGCTGTACGAAGGGATTTTTTACGGCCTTGTCGTTTCTCTCAGCAGCACGGCTGTGGTCATGAAAATCTACTCCGACAGGGCTGAGATCGACTCGCCCCAGGGAAGGCTCTCACTGGGTATACTCCTCTTTCAGGATATCGGTTTGGTCCCGATGATTGTCCTCACTCCTCTTCTCGCCAGAGCTTCCTCAGCTTCCTTGCTGAGCACTGTTTCGGGATTTCTCTTGAGGGCAGCAGCCGCGGCTGGAATCATCCTTCTCATGCGGCAGCTCATCCCCAGGATTCTTTATTTTGTCGTCAGGACAAGATTAAGGGAGGTCTTCATCCTCACTACGCTATTTTTATGTCTCGGGACAGCATTCATGACCTCTTCCTTCGGCTTCTCTCTCGCCCTGGGAGCCTTTATTGCCGGAATAATCATCTCCGAATCTGAATACAGCCATCAGGTCGTCTCGGACATCATGCCCTTCAAAAATCTCTTCAACAGCATCTTCTTTATCTCGATTGGAATGCTGCTCAACCTGAAATCCGCCCGCAACGAACTTTTTTTCATCATCCCGCTGACTCTCTCGATTTTCCTCCTCAAAAGCATCATCCTCTTCCTCACGGTCAGGATCATGAAATACAACTCAAAGACAGCCCTCATCACCAGCCTGGGCCTTGCCCAGATTGGCGAGTTCTCCTTTGTCTTGGCCAATGTCGGCAGGCAGAATGGATTTTTCCCGGAAAAAATTTTTCATGGCTTTATCGCCTCTTCCATCCTGACCATTATCGCCACGCCCTTCTTGATTCAGTATTCACATCAGTTGGTTGAAAAGTCGCAGAAATTATTTCGATGGAAATCCAGGCCTGAGGATGACCTGGAGAGAATTGCTAAAGAGCTCGCCGACCATGTCATCATTGCTGGCTTTGGACTGAACGGGCAGAATCTGGCCAGAGTTTTAAAAGAGGCCGCAATTCCCTATGTCATTCTTGAACTGAACCCCGATACGATCAAAAAAGCCCTAAAAGCCGGGGAACGCATCGTCTTCGGCGACGTCTCCAGCCCGGAAATCCTGAAGGCTACCGGGATTGGAAAGGCAAAAATAATCGTCTTTGCCATCTCCGACCCAAAAACAACGAGAACGGGTGTAAAAATGGCAAGGCAGATTAACAAGAATATCTTTATCATCGTCAGGACAAGATATGTCACTGAAATCGATGAGCTCTATAAATTGGGAGCCAACCAGGTTATCCCTGAGGAATTCGAGACTTCTATAGAAATCTTCACCAGGACTCTGGAAGAATTCCATATTCCAAGAAACATCATCGATGCCCAGATCAAGATTATCCGCGGGGAAAGATACGGAATGCTCAGAGGCCTCTCAAAAACCCCACGCTCGATGGAAAAGATTACCGACCTCCTCACGGCTGGGACAGCTGAAACATTCTTCATCTCCCACAAATCTATCGTGGCCGGAAAATCTCTAAAAGAGCTCAATCTCAGGCAGCAGACAGGAGCGACCGTCATCGCTGTTGTCCGCGGGGAAAGCTCATTCACCAGCCCATCTCCTAATTTTAAAATCGAGAAAGGAGACACGCTTGTTCTCGTGGCCACTCATAAGGACATGGACAGGGTCTTCAAATATCTGAGTGAGGAGGAATAAACGGAAGAGCCTGATCTTGGGGCCATTTCCCTCTACGGCCGGGGCTTCTCGGTCAACAGCCAGGTCGGGGCAGGATAAAGGAAGAGCCCGGGGGAACGGGCAAATGCATGTCTAACCAAACGCCACATCAAGAATCATCATTAGCATAAAACCTAACATGACACCACCCGTGGCCAAATCTGAATAACCATGGCGCTGAGATTCAGGAATCACCTCTTCAGCCACCACGAAAATCATAGCTCCAGCGGCAAACGCCAGCGCGTAGGGCAATAAAGGTTTTGCTGAAAAAACAGCCCCTGCTCCAATAACACTCGCCGCAGGCTCAACAGCCCCAGATAGTTGGCCATACCAAAAACTTTTCGAACGAGACATTCCCTCAAGCCGGAGAGGTGCAGAAACGGCAAGTCCTTCAGGAAAATTCTGAATGCCGATGCCGATGGCTAAGGCTATAGCTGCGGGCAAAGTCGCAGAAGGAAATCCTGCGCTGACTGCTCCAAAGGCAACTCCAATGGCCAAACCCTCGGGGATATTGTGCAGCGTTATGGCAAGAACAAGCAGAGTGCTCCGCCGCCAGGGCGTTCTCACTCCCTCTGCTTCCTCTATGGAAAATCCAAGGTGAAGGTGCGGCAATATCTTATCAATTCCCCTCAAGAAAATGCCTCCCAGCAATAATCCTACTGCGGCTGGAATCCAGGCTGGCATAGCTTTGTCCTGAGACATCTCGATGGCAGGAGCTAATAGCGACCAGAAACTCGCGGCAATCATAACTCCAGCTGCAAAACCCAACATGGAATCAAGAATCTTTTGGCTGACTTTTTTTGTTGTAAATACGACCGCAGCTCTGAGCGCAGTCATCGCCCAGGTAAAAATGCCGGCGACAAAAGCTTGCCCGAGAGGAGAAAGCTGCTCAAGAAAATTTATCATATCAACCTTTATTGACTATTACACGCTAAGTTTTTAGTTTATTACAATAAAATCTTTTGCGGCAAAACTTTTCGTAAAATAAAAAATTGTGCGCGGCTTTTCCTTGCTTTATGCATATCACTCTATAAGCAAAAGCCTACAGGCTCAGCAACTCAACGGCATTTTCACCGAATATATGAGCTTTTTCCTGGAGAGAAATGCTCAATTCCTCAATGCTGCTTATCATCTTCTCCAGACTTCCTATCTGATGGGGATAATCGCTTCCGGCCAGCAAATGGCTCGCACCGGCAAAGCTGACGGCAAATTCCAGGGCTTTGATATCAAAATTGACCGTGTCATAATAAAATTTTTTAAGGTATTCGCTGGGGAGAGAAGAAATATTCTCTCTACATTCTTTGAAAGCGAGATATCCCCTGTCAAGCCTTTCGGCAAGATACGGGATTGCTCCTCCAAGATGAGCGAGGACCCACCTGATCCCAGGAAATTTTTCGACAACACCGCTGAAAACAAGCTTGGCCGCCGCCAGTGTCGTATCAAAGGGAAAGCCGACCAAAGGCATGAGCCAGTAATCCGTCATAGCTTCTACGCCTACAGGGAAAGATGGATGGATATAGAACACCGCACGCAAATCGCTCGCTTTTTCATAAAGGGGCCAAAAACGCTTATCACTCAAGGCAACTCCGTTAATATTGCTGTGCAGCATGACTCCTTTAAAACGAAGCTCGCCGAAAGCTCGCTCCAGCTCAGAGACAGAGGCCGCAGGGTCGTTCAAAGGAAGTGTCGCCAGCGCAGCAAACCGGTCGCTCCGCTCATCGGCAATTTTTGCCAGACTATTGTTAACGATTCGGGCAAGCTCGACGGAACGCTCAGGAGACTCGATATGCGTGCCCGGCGTGGTAAAGGTGAGAATCTGTTTATCAATGCCTGCCTTAGCCAAGACTTCTGCTCGATAATTAATGTCTCTGTGCCCTCTGACGATGATGTTGTAATCGCCGGGATAATGAAGAAGCGGATTATTGTCCGAATCGAAAGTGACTTTAATATTGCTTGGCCGGGCAAGAATCTCTTCCAGATATTCTGGCGGAAAAAAATGGTTGTGAAAATCAATTATTTTCATGAGCTAAACTCCTATTCGTCTCTTCCTTGACCATAGAGAATATATAGGCAGGCCTAACAAAACAAG
>CAZGMN010000091.1:0-2039 GCA_964526905.1 uncultured Eubacteriales bacterium | reverse complement strand
ATGTCACCTAGCCATCGAAACAATAAGCCGTCCCTTGCCATGGAATAATAAACACGGGGTCCGCAGAGAACAATGCCGCTTAAAGCGCCGAACGTGGAGAAGATCACCAGGCCGGACATAAAAGCGCCTCCGCCGAATCCGAGGAGGGCATCTGCCGCATCAGCCGCGATTCGTGTCGAGGATGCGACTCGCTCGAGCGGCAGGACATACATATACACTGCATTCAAGGCAACATAGCACAAGGTCACAATCGCTGTTCCCATCATTAACGCCCGGGGAATAGTCTTTCGCGGGTTGATGGTTTCTTCAGAATTATAGGTCACCATATGCCAGCCGCCGAAGGCAAATAATCCGGCCACCAGAGCCAAGAAAAAACTGTTTAGCGAAATATTTGAGCTCATTATTTTTTCGGTTACGAAATGTTCAGGGAGACGCGAGCCGAGTGCAAAGCCAGCAAGAATAATAAATACAATGGCAATGACTTTTCCCAAGGTGATGAGTGTTTGAAGGGAAGTGCCCTGTTTGACGCCCCGGTAATTGATGGCTGAGATAATGACAACAGCCGCAATAGCAACAACTTTGACCATTGCCTCACTCATAGGGAAAAAATAGGAAACGTATCTTGAGAATATGACAGAGATGGCGGCGATAATCCCCGAATGGATGCTCCAGAACATGGCCCAGCCCCATAAAAATCCAATCGAGGGAGAGAATGCTTCTTTGAGATAGATATAAACTCCTCCAGATTGAGTAAAAATAGATGCCAATTCTGCACAGACCAGTGCCCCAAAAAATGTCAGCAGGCCGGAGGCGAACCAGACCAGAAAAACGCCTTTTATCGAAAACACCTGCCCCGTAATTTCTGATGGCTGCACAAAAATTGATGCCCCGATTATTGTTCCCACGACCATTGCTGTCGCCTGGGGCAATCCTATCGCCTGACGCAATCCCTGCGATTCTTTTTTATTCATGCGATTTCCATTCGCCGTCTTCTTAACAGCTTCTATCACAGGAAAAAATTGAGGTCAATTATGAAAAAAGGAAGTTGATGGACACTGGAAGAAAAATCATTTCGAAAGAGCTTGAAAAGATAGACTTAAATTAAGCTTTAAAATTGCCGTCCTTCAAATTGGATTTTTAAAGCCTCTTTGCCTTTCTTGAAAACTGCTGTATTTTTCACAACAATTGTTGTATAAAATTCAACATGTATAAAATTCAACATGTAGAATTTATCTCTTATAATCCCACGTGAAATGTCATCCCCTGCCTACCTTTATATAAGATTTCCTATGGAGAGAATCTGCATAAGATATAATGAAAATTAACCATATCAAATTTATGATTTAACTTGAGGCGATTCAATTTCATTTTCTGCCTTTCCATACAGCTTTTTGAATCACTGAAAACCTATCTTTTATTCCAAAATTCTTATATAAGTTTTCAGTTACCGACCCCTTTGGATAATTAGTCTTCTCTTGGATTGCAACAAGTTCTATCGCAACAAGCAGAAATTCAACTGTAAATTCACCGACTCTATCTAACTCTTTAAAGGGGACGATATGTTCAGGTTTAAAAAATTGAAGCGTAGGAGGGAATGAATTTACAGCTCTAATCTGATTTAACATAGTTAGAATATGGTCTCTAAATTTCATGGTTAATATTGGATTAAAAGCATGTTTAACATACATCTCTACTATCAAATGAACATGAGCGGGAGTTCTTTCTCGCTTACTTGGCTCCCTAAATTTTACGATAAAATCATAAGGAGATTGTTGCTTGCTCCCAGGGTAAACTTCAAAACGAACATTTTTATTAGTGGTATAAATAAGGTCGTCTTCTCGAATACGCTTAATGCGCCAAATTTTATAAGACACTTTTATGTAATAATAGATTGTTTTCAACGTACTAATAAATTTTTTCATTTATAAATTTCCTCCAATTTTCAACCCTGAAGAAATATCTTGTTATATCAGGAAGTATATTATCTGGAAGCCACTTTTCATGTAAGAAACAAAATTCAATATTATTTCTTTTCAATA
>CAZGMN010000090.1:6177-11834 GCA_964526905.1 uncultured Eubacteriales bacterium | reverse complement strand
AGCTGCAGCGACCATTGAGGATTTAGCTGTCGGAGTTCGCTCTTTGAGGGAACCCGACGAAGTCGGGCAGCGAGCATGTCTGAGCGAATCGAGTTGCGCAGCCGCCGAGAAGAGCGAATGGAGATGGCTTTAAAAACCCGATTGGGAGCGAGGCTATTTCCCAAAACCTTGGTGAAAGAGGAAAGAATCTATTCTTTCTTCTTAAGGCCGAGCTCTTCGAGCTGTTTGGCCTCGACTTCTGAAGGAGAGCCTGTCAATAAGCACAAGGCGCTGGTCGTCTTGGGAAAGGGGATGACATCCCTGATGGATTGCTCGCCGGCAAGGAGCATCACGATCCGGTCAAAGCCGAGCGCGATTCCACCATGGGGCGGGGCGCCGTATTGGAGCGCCTCCAGGAAAAAGCCGAACTTTTCATCGACTTCCTTCTGGCTCAACCCAAGAATATTGAATATCCTCTTTTGAAGCTCGAGGTTGTGAATTCGAATCGAGCCTCCTCCAATCTCGACGCCGTTGAGAACCAGGTCATAAGCCCTGGCCCTTACCCGAAGAGGCTCTTTCTCCAAAAAAGCAGAATCTTCCTCATGAGGCGAGGTGAAAGGGTGATGCATGGAAACAAGCCTTCCCTCTTCCTCGCTCCACTCAAAGAGAGGGAAGTCCGTGACCCATGCAAATTTCAATTCTTTTTTGTTCTCTTCAGCGATGAAGGCTCTTCTTATTTCCCCTAAAACTTTTAAAGCCGTGTTTTTTTCGCCCACGACAAGAAGTCCAAGGTCTTGCGGCTTTCCCTGTAATCTTTCCCAGATGGCGCTTAAGCCCTTCTCATTCACTTTTAAAGAAGACTTGAGTCCGTCCTGCTGCTTGATCCAGATGAGCCCTTCACCTCCGAGCTCTTTTGCCTTCTGGTCAAGTTTTTCAAGCTGACTGCGAGACAATGCCCCTCCCTTCTCAACCTTCAAGCCTTTTAAAATTCCGCCTGAGGAGAGCGCCTTCTGGATTAGCTCTGAATCAAGGCTTGAGCCGATATCGGTCATGTCTTTTATTTCCATCTCCGAGCGCAAATCTGGCTTGTCTGTGCCGTACTTCTCCATACTCTCGTCGTATCTCAGACGAGGGAAGGGGCGGTCTATCTTTGTTCCCTTTATCTCAAAAACAGAAGCCATCATGGCTTCAACCAGTTCGAAGATGTCCTTCTCGGCGATGAAGCTCATCTCGATATCGATCTGGGTGAATTCAGGCTGGCGGTCTGCCCTCAAATCCTCATCGCGAAAACAGCGAACAATCTGGAAATAGCGCTCGAAGCCTGAGATCATCAGAATCTGCTTGAAAATCTGGGGGGATTGGGGAAGGGCGTAGAACCTTCCCTTGTATATCCGGCTGGGGACGAGATAATCCCTGGCTCCTTCTGGAGTCGATTTGGTCAAGAAAGGAGTTTCTATTTCAAGAAAGCCATTCTGGCTCATGAAATTGCGAATGCGCAGGGCTGCCTCATGCCTGAGCTTTATATTGCGCTGCATTGAAGGACGCCTTAAATCCAGGTACCTGAATTTAAAGCGGAGCTCTTCTGATGCCTGTGGAGGGTCGGAGATGACAAAAGGCGGAACCTTGGCTGTGTTCAATAAAACCAGCTCTTTGGCCTCGACCTCGACATCGCCTGTTGGAAGCTGAGGATTTCGCGCTCTCTCTTCGCGCTTCTTTACCACTCCCTTTAACCCCACCACGTCTTCCATCCCGACCTTCTTGGCTATATCCAGGATTTCTTTCCTGCCCGAAGGCATAACGACCTGAACCAGCCCTTCTCTGTCCCTGAGGTCGATGAAGACCAGGTTTCCCATGTCTCTCACCCTGCTCACCCAGCCAAGAATGGTGACTTCCTGACCGGCATGCTCCAGGCGAAGCTCTCCGCCGTAGATTGTCCGTTTCCAACCTGTTGTTTTCTTATTAGCCATTTCTTTCCTGATTTCCCACGAATATATCTGCGCTTAATCTACACTCATAAACGATGAAGAAAGCCGTTTTCTAACTAAATTCAAACAAAACAATTTTAAAAGGACTTGCGCATAATTTCGAGTATCTCCTCTTGAGCCGCTTCTTTCTGCTCTCCGCTGGCCATGTTCTTGAGCTGATATCTTTCTTTCCTGACCTCCTCTTCCCCGATGATCAAGACCCAGTCTGCTCCCAGCTTATTGGCACGGCTCATCTGCGATTTGAGGCTTCGTTCTTTGTATTCAACCAGGCATTCAATCTGCTCTCTTCGGAGTATTCTTACCAGGTTCATCCCTCTTTTTTTTGCTTCCTCTCCCAGGAAGGCCAAATAAACGAATTTTTCCTTCTTTTTTTCAGAAGGAACGACGGAAAGCAAACGTTCCATTCCCATGGCAAACCCGATTCCGCAGATGTCAGGCCCGCCAAAGACCTTCATCATGTCGTCGTATCTTCCTCCGCCGAGGATTGCATCCTGAGCGCCAAGCCTGGAGGAGATGATTTCAAAAGTCGTTTTGGTGTAATAGTCAATACCGCGAACCAAGCGGGGCTCGATTCTGTATTTTATCCCATAGATTTCAAGATAATTACAGAATCGCTGAAAATGGCCCTTGCATTCCTGACAGAGATAATCCGTGATTTGAGGAAAGGACTGCGACGCCTCGCGGCAGGCTTCAAGCTTACAGTCAAAGATTCTCAAAGGATTTGTGTCTATCTTCCGCTGGCAGTCAGGGCACAGACCTTCTCTTGCCTCCTTGGCCTTCCTTCTTAAATCTTTGATGTAAGAAGGCCGGCAATTTTTGCAGCCGACAGAGTTCACCAGATTTTCTGTGCCTAAAACCTTGAGCTCCTGGAGAAGATAATCGGCCATCTCCACAATCTCGGCATCGACCGCCGCGTCTTCCTCACCAAAGACCTCGATATCCGCCTGATGAAACTGGCGGTAGCGGCCTTTCTGCGGCTTATCGTAGCGGAACATGGGGCCGATGTAATAAAACCTCAACGGCTCAGGCTGAAGGTAAAGCCTGTTTTCAATGATGGAGCGGACCACAGAAGGCGTGTATTCTGGCCGGAGAGTCAATGAGCGGCCAGCCTTGTCTTTAAAAGTGTACATCTCCTTGATGACGATGTCCGAGGTCTCGCCTGTGCCTTTCTGGAAGAGCTCTGTTGGCTCAAAGACAGGAGTCCTGATTTCTCTGTAGCCGTAGAGCTCGAAGACTCTCTTGGCTACAGACTCGGCGGCCTGCCACTTCCTCGCTTCTTCAGGAAGGATGTCCTTGGTTCCCTTTATGGCCGATATCTGCTTCTTCATTTTTCGATATAAACTCCCATCTTCCTGAACTTCTGGTACCTTTCTTTCAGTCTTTCCTCAGGAGTTTTCTCTTCCAGTTTCTTCAGAGTTTGACTGAGATGCGTATCCACATTCTTGAAAGTCTGCTCATAGTCTATGTGTGCGCCGCCGGCAGGCTCTGGAATAATCTCATCGATTATTCCCATCTCCAACAAATCCTTGGCTCCCATCTTCAAATTCTCGGCTGCCTTGGCCACAGCTTCCTGCTCCTTCCAGAGAATGGCGGCGCAGCCCTCAGGGGAAATGACAGAGTAGAAAGAATATTCGAGCATCAAGATGGCATCTCCCACGCCCACGGCCAGCGCTCCTCCGCTGCCTCCTTCGCCGATAACCACGTTGACCACAGGAACCTTGAGCTTTGAGATTTCTTTTAAATTATAAGCAATCGCCTCTGCCTGGCCCTGCTCTTCGGCCTTGATACCGGGATAGGCTCCTGGAGTGTCAATCAGGGTTACGATAGGCCGGCCGAACTTTTCTGCAAGCTTCATCACTCGCAGAGCCTTTCTGTATCCCTCCGGATTGGGCTGCCCAAAGTTACGGTCTATCCTCTCTCTCGTTGTCCGCCCTTTTTGATGGCCGATAAAGGCCACGCTTTCTCCGTGATAAAAGGCGAAGCCGGCTGCGATCGCGGGGTCATCTCCAGCGCGGCGGTCGCCGTGGATTTCCATGAAGTCCTCGGTCAGATTTTTTATATAATCCAGGGTGTAGGGCCGCTTGGGATGACGGGCGATTTGAACAATGTGCAGGGGAGTGAGGCGAGGGACGATCTTTGTCCATTCTTTTTTAATCTGCGCCCTCAGCGCATCGATTTTCTTTTTCTTTTCGGCATCCTCGCTTGCTTCGAGCTCACCAATTTTTTCTTTGAGGGAGACAATCTTCTTCTCCAACTGGTAAAAGTCTAACTGCTCATTCATAATTAAAATGCCTATTTATCCGTTTATTCTATAGACTTGCCTGAATTCATGTCAAGGGAGGCAAAAAAAATCATCTAAAGTCTAACTAAGGAAGGTATTATCTTGTCATTTAAGAATCTAACCCAACTGGACAGGAAAATCTATGAATTTTATAACCCAATCTTCGCAAAGAGGAGGTTAGGCAATAGAGTTGAAATATCGAATGAAATAAAGTAGATAAAAATTAGAGTCAGCACCTATTATTAGATTGGCGAAATTCAATAATTCTTACTCCTAAAACAAATTCCTTAATTCTTTCTACTTCTTGATAATATTTTTCTGTTTGCAGTTATGATTGGAATCGGGATTTTGCTTAAAATTGCAAAATCTCCATCATCGGTAACAATTTTATGCTCTTCTTTGGCAGCCAGCATCAAATGGTATTTATCATTGAAATCACTAACTTCAATTTCCTCAAAAAGGTCATCTAAATTCTAATTTGCTGAAACCGTCATCTATTCTCTCGGCCAGAGTTAAAATCTGTTTTTGAACTATTCCCTTCACTTCGAGAGCTTTCTTCTTATAAATTTCCTTTTTTCTAAAATCCATTTTATAATTCCTATATTTCTGCGGATTTTTCTCCTTGAGAATGCTGAACTCAAGTTTCAAATAAGCATTGAAAATTTCTGAAAGGACAAGGGAAGAAATTAATATAACGGACCTTTCCTTAATAATTTTTTTCAGAAAATGATCATATTTTCCAATGATTTCCCGTTTATAATTTCCGACAGGACAATAGAGATACATCCAAATATTCGTGTCAAAATAAAACTTTTCCCCAGCTTTCGGAATATAAGCTTCAATATTGAGGAATCTCGCTGTGCTCATCCCAATACTTCCTTCGCGCCATTCACTATTCGTCCCTTATCCTTGAAATATTCCTTAGCCCTTTCGACGACCTTTTTCAGAAGTTCAAGGTCCTCTTTCTTGAGATTCTCGAGTTTAAGATGGGCTTTCAAATAAGGGCTTTTGAATCTGCTATAAAGCTGGCCTATCGCTGAGTTTAAAAAAGTCGAAGTCAGCAATTCGATGTTGTTGAAATCCAATATGACTCTGGCCTTCTGCTCTAGAGCTTTCACAATTCGCTTATATAATGACTCTCCATCTTCTGTAGACACTGCGGCACTGCCTCCGATTTGCTCGAAGATATTGATTCTGATATCATTCATGCTATTTCTCCTTTTTCAGAATATATCTTCTTCCTTGATTTCTGACAAGAGATAATAATGACATTTGTCGTCAATATTAAACTCAAGATTGACGATAGTGCCGGGAAAATCATAAGGATATCTGGATGATTTAGCGTTTTTCCCAGTTTGTTCCCAAAATCCATTACCAGAAATGATTTGGATTTTACCATCATTTCTCTCTAA
>CAZGMN010000090.1:3295-6077 GCA_964526905.1 uncultured Eubacteriales bacterium | reverse complement strand
CTCTCTAATAAGGCTAAATCCCAATCCTCCCGGAATATTTCCCGTCCTAGTCGTATGTCCTTTTGTGACCGCCCATTGAATTGCTTCTTCTCCGCTCAAGTTTTGCCTTAAGAACTCATCAACCCTTTGTTTAATTGAAACTCCGATATCGACAATGGTGAAATCCAATCTCTTTTTTGTCGGAAAATATTGTCCACAGCTGAAAATATTCTGGCAATCACCGTGAATCACCGCATTATTGAATATTTCAAAAATGCTCTCGTTAATCTTTTTCCTGAGCAAATTCGACATATCCGGCATGACAGCTTTCGCCAACAGTTCAAAATCCAGGTAATTCTTGAACAGCTTTTCTTCATTGACTCTGAATTTTCGATACTTTACAGCTGTCTTATATAAATCCCGAATTTTCATGTCGCCGAAATGGCCTAAAAAATAGTTTCTTCTAAATAGCCTCTCAATTTTCGGTATTAGGTTCTCAATTCTGACTATATTCAAATCATTTTCAACGCTATTTAGAACGGCGCCGAGAACAGCACATAAATTTGCTTCAAACCAGCTGGTCCGTTTGAAATCCAATATCACCTCATCTAAAAATAGATTCCTGGTCTTCTCATGAAAATTCAATAAAACACTATATCCCTCAAAATCATTGCTGAGGGAATCGGGAAATTCATACCTCATGACATTTCTTCCTTTGTGGAGCGGAATTTCTCTCACAACTTTTGGATATCTTATATGACTTACTGAAAGCATCGTAAATATACTCATTTATCAGACGCAATGCAAGGAACTTAAGTCTCAGCCATGTATTGCATTTCAGGCATTTCAACTCCGTGCTTCTATTGCTGCATAGTTTACAGATCTCGTTTCCTCGTCGTTCGGCTAAGTGGTTCGAAAACTCGCAGGCTTTGCTCAAGCTGTGCAAAGCCTGTTCGCTTTCAGGTTTTGCTGCTTTGCCCGTCGGCAAAGCAGCGGGGAGTTCCAAGGGGGTATGGTCCCTTGGTCGCAGGGTGCTTTGAAGCATCCAAGAAGGAAAGGCAGCGGAAGCGTTAGAAGAGGGAACGCGAAGCGGTTCCCTCTCCAAGGTCGCAATCCTCTCCCTTTGATCGAAAAACCATGCCGGCTCAGCCTTCAAACGGTTTTTCGAAGAACTTAGCCCTCGCTTTATAAAAAATTAAAATTACTTAGAGTTTGGGCCTGAAAAAATAGATGTATGTCCTCTTATTCGTGATATTTTTTTCGCTGGCGGAGGACTTCGTAGAGGAAAATGGCTGCTGCCGCTGCGACATTCAGGGAAGTGACTCTTCCCAGAAGGGGAAGGGAAAGAATCTTGTCGCACTTCTTTTTGATGAGAGGACGCAATCCTTTGCCTTCAGAGCCAAAGACCAGGCCCACAGGAAGCGTATAGTCAAATTCATGCCAGAGCTCCCTGCCTCCTCCTTCGGCTCCGACCAGCCAGATTCCTTTTTCTTTCAATTCATCCATTGTTCTAGCTAAGTTCTTCACCCTGGCCACTTTGAGATGCTCCAGGGCGCCTGCCGAGACTGAGAGCACCGTCTCCGACAGGCCTACAGACCTTCTCTCTTCCAGAATAACTCCGTCAGCGCCGGCTCCTTCTGCTGTGCGGACAATCGCACCCAAATTCTGCGGATCTTCTATGCTGTCGAGCAGGATGAGAAAAGGAATTTTTGCCGAAGACAAAATTTTGTCCAACGAAGAGAATTCTTTGGGCGAGACCAAAGCCACCACACCTTGATGGTTTATATCCAGCCGGTCAAGCTTTGGCTTGGGAACAAAAAGAAACGGGATATCGCTGGCCTTGGCCAGATGGATGATCTCGCTTATCTTTTCATTCCTTCTATCCTTCTGGATGAAGATTTTATTGATCCGGTTGGGAGAAGACTTCACAGCCTCCAAGAGAGGGTTAAGGCGGCTGATTCTATCCATGACAAAGTCTTATTAAAGGCCGGCCTATTTAATAAACTCCAAGATTTCTGTCACTCTTTCCAGGCAATTCTTGATGGGTTTGGGAAAGACGAGCTTTGTTCCTTCCTCGATTAAGGGAATGAACTTATCGAGCTCTAATCCAGAGGCTCTGGCTGTCAGGGCAACTCTCAAAGGATGATAGAGTGCCTTTCCCTTGTAGCCGGTCTCTTTCTTTATCTCTTCGGTTATGGCCACAAAAAGCTCATAATTAACTTCTTTTACTTTTTGTATTTTCTCTTTAAAAAGCACGATGACCTTGGCTGCTGCCTCGGACTTGATTATATTTTTAGCTTCCTCATCCATGGCTGATGGAGAAAAGTCAAAGAGTAAAGAAAAGGCTGAAGGAAGCTCGGAGAAGCGGTCGACTCCTTCGACCAAGCTCTTCACCGCCTTCTCAAGCCATCTCCAGTGAGCATCGGTCATCTCATCGGGAAGAATGTTTGCCTCTTTCAAATAAGGATAGGCCTGTTTAGCAAGCTCAGCGGCTGTAAGCTTTTTTATGTGCTGGCGGTTGATCCAGCTCAATTTCTCATAGTCAAAGATAGCCGAGGAGCGGCCGACTCTGTTTAGATCGAAGAGTTCGACAAGCTCGCTCTTGGCCAGCACCTCTTTGCCTTCTGGCGGCGCCCAGCCTAAGAAGGCAAGATAATTGAAAAGGGCGGAAGAAAGATATCCCTGCTTTTCAAACTGGTCGACAGCAGTAGCGCCGTGGCGTTTGCTCAGCCGGGTGTTGTCCTTTCCCATCACCATCGGCAGGTGGGCAAATTGAGGAGTGGAAAAAGAAAGAGCCTGGTAG
>CAZGMN010000090.1:0-3195 GCA_964526905.1 uncultured Eubacteriales bacterium | reverse complement strand
CTTTCTCTCTCGAGCTCGTCTGGAGGACAAAAGCAGTGATAAGCTTTGCCCGCTTCGAGCAATTCCTGCTCGTATTTTTTGTAGATTGCGAGGCGCTCGGACTGGCGGTATGGGCCAAAATTCCCTCCAACATCAGGGCCCTCATCCCAATCAAGGCCGAGCCAGCCGAGGTCTTCAACCAGCCTCTTCTCGTACTCTTGAGCCGAGCGCTCGATATCTGTATCCTCGACCCGCAAGATAAATACTCCGCGCTTCTGGCGAGCGAAAAGCCAGTTGAAGAGAGCTGTCCTGGCGTTGCCGACATGAAGGAAGCCTGTCGGGCTGGGAGCAAAACGCACTCTGACTTTTTCCACTAGCCATCATGGTAACCTTCAAGCAAGAAGCAGTCAAGCAATCCAATGTTCCCAGCCTTCTCGACGCCTTTCTATCAAGAAATGAGGGAAGGTTTTAATTCAAATTGTAATTAAGATATCCCTCAAATTCTCAAGTGCGCGAGCTGCAGATAAATTTACCTTTGGATTTTCCCATCTCGCACCGATATTACTTTTTTAAAGACACGGCCTTCTCCTGGACTCCGCCGCGGGTGGAGCTTATCGAGACCTTGACCTGCGCTTCTTCCTTTCCTGTGAGCTTGATTCTCCAACGGACCTCTCTCTTCTCTTTTGATCGGAAAGAGCCCAGCTCTATTGCTCTATCTCCCTTTATGAGTTCCACGCCATCCTTGGGAAGCTCGATGTCTGCCCTGTCAGGCCTGACAATCTTAACTCTCTTGGCCATCTCCAGCGCTGTCGGCAGAAATCCTTCGTTGCTGAAAACACAGACAATCTCGTATGTATCTTTTTCGCCTTTGACAGGCTTTGCCTCGACAGAAGAAATAGCAACCTGCGGCAGTGATTTGGCCAGAAAGAGGTTAAAAAGAGCTTCCTTTCTCGCCCATTCCTCAAGGTATTCTGGCGGAGGATTTTGCCTGAAGAATTTGGGATTGAAGCCGCCGATCTCCACCTCCCCCAGCTGAGGATGCATAAACTTTTCCCAATTCTTGAATCCCTTTCCTCCAAGAGCCTCGTCATTCCATCTCAGCACTTCAAGCTCGGTGACCCTCCCGTCGCCGTCATAATCCTTGACTCTTCCTGAGCACCAGAGCTCGTCTCCATACCAGATGGCGCCGTAATAAAAATAGCCAAAATCAGGAGAATGGCCGAATAGAGGCCGGCCTCTCCTCTCTTGTCCGGCCTCCTCTCTGAATTCACGGCCAAGATTGGAATATTCCCAATAGACATCCCCTGCATTCGGGTATCCGGTAATCTTCTTTCCCTGCTCATCGAAATATTTATAAAGCTTTAAATCTTCCTCGAACATCGATTCCTCGCTGCGGCTTGTCGACGGCGGGCGAAGATGCATGGGAACCGTGGTGTCCATTGTCTGGCCGACGGAGACATTCGGATGTTGAAGGAGAAAGACGACGACGCTCCGCGTCTCATTCTCAGAGAGAGGATAGGCGCCTGCTCCCAGCTGAGTCCAGCCTCGCCCGGTCAGGTCAAGGCCAGGCTCTGGCCGCCAGTTCTCAGGATAGTTGCGGTGCAGGTCCAAGCCGCCGATGCCGTCTTCGTTGAATTTTCCATCCAAGTCGTTATCAATTCCTTCACTGTAGACGACATAGTTTCCTTTTCCCTCGCCCGCTCTCCTCATCAGGCGCCCGCTCTTATCGCCAGGATCAAGGATATAATTCCCTTTCCCTTCCTCAACCTTTTTCCTCATCTGGTAACAGAATCCGTCTCCATCCAGATCATCGGCAGGGTCCTCATCCAGCAAACCGTCGCCGTCAGAGTCATGCGGCCTGGTAGAGCTGCGGTTACTCTGGGCCGTGTTGAGATAAAGCTCTGAGCCGTCAGGATTGTTTTTGACGCGGATATAGAGAGCTTTGGTATCGACAAGGTTTGTGATCTCAGGGTCTTCGCCGTAGTTGGATAAAACATACCAGGCAAAGTAAAGAGCAGACTCAGCTGCCGTCACTTCTCCTGAATGCCTGTTTCCTTCCAAAAACATGGCCGGCTTGTCTGTGTCTTTGCCCGTCGATTTGTTGCTGATGGTTATCTGCCATATTTCTCTTCCTTCAAAGCTTTGCCCGACAGAATAGAGCTCAACCAGATTCGGGAAGTCTTTCTCCCACTTCTTCAAGAAATAAACCACCTCTTCATACTTGTGGTAATGAGCAAAGTCCATCTCTCCCTGAATCATTGGCCGCGTCTGAACATAATCGACATAGGGAAAGAAGCTCTGTCCGTGCCTCATCCCTTGCAACGTATACATTTTCGCCGGCTTTGCTTCATCTGCCGCAATCGAAGAAGAAACAAAAACGAGAAATAAAGCTGTAAACATCCAAAACTGTTTTCTCATCTCTCCTCCTTGTCTTTTTTTCTGAGAATATCGTCAATTCCGCCTTCAGTCAACTATAAAGAAGCGGTTTGAAAACACGTAGGCTCTGCCTTAGAAAAGAAATTCTAATCATAAAATTCATTTAATCTTAATAGTTTCTTTATCAATTATTAGCACGGAGAAAATATTATAGAGGAGAAATAATTGGCCGGGTTTCCGAAAACAACCAAAGAAACCTTTTCCCTGTTCCTTGCGTATATATAGATGATAGGAAAACAACATTGAAAGGAGAATATAAATGAGATTCAGAACGAAAGTAGCAATTCTCATCGCGGCCATGCTTCTGACTTTCTTTAGCTTCAATATGATTGCTTCCAGCGCAGTGGATATCGTCAAGGTTGGAAAGCTCGCAGGCAATGAAATCATTGCCAATGCGCTGGCGAAAGCCAAAGCAGCCAATCATCATTCCAATCTTATAAAGGCCAACAGCTAATGATAGAAGGAATGATGAGCACAATCATCACTATCTGGGAAAGGCTGGTCATTGATTTGGAGATGCTATATCTCTTCATTCTCAGAGGCAGATTAAGCCTTCAAACTCAACCCATTCCCATTCTCTACTAAGAGGCTGCGGTCGCTCTCTAAAGAGCCGATTGCAGCCTCTTTTTTTATCCTTCCGCCAAAGATTTCAGCCCAAAGTCCTTAAAACCTGAGCTTCCAAAATTTCTAATGCCTAGATGCCTGTGAGGGTGAGGGTTGGAGGAGAGGAGTCCCCTATGAAGCCTGAGCGGGCACGGTTTCTCTCCGAAGGAGAGAAGA
>CAZGMN010000089.1:0-11980 GCA_964526905.1 uncultured Eubacteriales bacterium | reverse complement strand
CTGGAAGTCAGGCGATCTATAGAGCCCAGGCTGGGTGCTGAGAAAACCGTTTGAAGGCTGAGCGGGCATGGTTCCTCGACCGAAGGGAGAGGAGAGCGAAGCCTGAAGCCGAGCAGGCTTTGACTCGCTGGGGTAAAGCCTGCGTGTTTTCGAAGCAGCCAGCCTGGGCTCAGCTCAAAGCAGGGTTGATTTTTTTCCCCCCTGATGATACTATTCTCTCGAAAAATAGAGAAAGGCCCATCATGAACGAAGTTGAGGAATTATCAAAGCTTGATTTCAAGAGCCTGCCGGCTCTGCGGCCGGTCCACCTCGACGACCTTCATCAGAATGCCCTAAAGAATCTCTATCTCGAGCTGGGCACAGGGCCTGTCCTTTATCTTCTTTCCCCTTCTTATTCTGTTATCAACCCAACTCCCAACGAGGCCATCAGCGACTTTATAAGCAAGGGAGAAAATCTTCTCAATTACCTTAAAGAGTATATCATTCAGAATTTAGCTATCTACTCCGTCCTTCTGGTGGTGAACAGCTATTTCGTCGAGCAGAACAATTGTCTGGTTTTAGCCAGGTTAAGGGAGAAGGACTCGGGCGGAAGGCGATTCGAGGTAAAATTTTACACTCATTCTGCCCGGGAATTGTTAACCAGCTACAATGACAAGATTTATATCGGCAGGGATTTCATCGACCTTTTCCATTTTAAAAGAAAATACCTGGGGGTGAAAGAATTAATCACTTCTTCGAAGGACCAGTATGAAATCCTGCTTGATAGGGCAGAGGAGAAATTGAAGGCTCCTATGGAGTATAAGTCCTATTTCCAGGAAATAAAGGAATCTGTCAACGAGCTGCGCAGCGAAAGTCTTTTAATCCTTCAGTCCCTCCCCCCATATCTGGAATTCGACAAACTCACAGCCAAAGATTTGATCGATATCAATGCTCAATACCGAAGCATCAATCACTTTCTGATAGAGCTCCAAGATGAAGTGGCAGAGTTTGAGAATTTGCTGAGGTTTAAGAAGGAAGCGAACTTTGTCCGTTATGTCACAAAGTATAAGAAAGACCTGACAAATGCCATTTCCTATTTCAATATCAAGATCAACGGCTGTTTGATGGAGAAGATTTACTCCCTCAAGAAATAGCTCTCTATTTATTCATTCATCCAGATTGTTCCATAATTTAAGCTGTGTAAAGGGGAAGGATTTCTTATCTTCAGAATTCTATTCTGAGGAGGGAGAACCTTTAAGCACAGATTCGAGTTCGCGAGCGGCGGCAAAGGGCAGATAGATAAACTCAAGGCCGAGTTCGTAAACAGCGTCTGCATCCTTGGGATAGGCTTCTATCCATGCCACGCGGGTAATGGCTACCGATGTTTGCCCGCTGGGGAGAGAGAGCTCGATGTTTAAAGTCTCTCCCACTGCATAGTATTTGTTGCTGTAAATCCGCATGCCTCCAACGCTGATGTCTGGAACTTGGCGCTTTTGGCCGATGATTTTAGCGGCCTTGTATAGAATGCGTGCCTTTAGCCGGGGATAACGGCGCTTATCGATTCCGGGTTTATTTTCTTCTGTCATGCTTCTGTCTCTTTAAAATATTAGGATTCAATTTTTCGGATATAGTATAGGAAGATGTTGTTCATTTATCAAGAAAATAAATCCAATTTGTTTCATTTCCTGTCCATCCTTCTTTTTGGGTCGTGAGCGGATTGCCGGCATGGAGGCTAAAGCCGGTGTGGAATATTTTTAGCCGTCAATTCGTGGTCATCTTTCTTCGGGGGGAAGTCTCAGGTCTTTTGTGCTTTAACAAATGCCGTGGGACCGTGTCTTTTGATTTTTCGCAGATTCTTCAGATGAGTGAAGTCATCGCCGACTTCAAGGACCTTTAGTTTTTCGCAGGCTTCGAAAGCAGCGCACTGCCAACAGCCATCAAATTCTTTTTTTTGAACACATTTTCTTATTTTACAGCTGCGAGACCAGCCGCCAAGCTTGCAGCCTCTACAGCGAAGTCTCGCCACTGTCTCTAAAAGTTCACAAAATTTTTCGTAGTTTTCGAATGCTTTGAGCCTGGGTTCTTTGGCTAAGAAATCAGCATATTTGTCAAATTCATATCGATGAAGTTGATTTCTCAGATTTTCAGCGAGGTTTGCTATCCTTTGTGTGTAGTTGGGACAGTCGCCACAATAAAGCCCGCAGAATCCTATAAGGTCTGTTTTCTTGCCCATAAACTAACTCCTAACTGGTGGGAGTAAATTAATAAACCGTGAGGCCAAAGTCAAATTTTCGAATTAAAAGAGGCAAGGAAAAAGTCGTTAATAGCAGAAAAGCCCACAGATCGATGTTTAAACGAGAAAACTTACACCCTTAAAACAGGCCCAGCCTTACTCTCCGATCCAGATTGTTCCGTAGCTTGTGCTGAGAAAGATGGAGGGAGTGCCTGTCTCCTCAAGAAAGGCTTTGATGGTTGAAAACCTGTTTTCCTCGTGAAAGGAAAGCTCAACCGGCAGCTTCCACTTTATTTCTCCGTTTTTGTCTTTGGCTTCAATCGGGTATTTCCCTCCGCTGGGCCAGGAAAGCTGTATGTTCGCGTATTCACCCTTCACTTCCAGAGGATGGGTCAGGGGCAAAGGCTGGAGGAAGATATCGCCGTGGGAATTTTTTATTATCGTCTTTCCCGAGAAGTCGGACAAGTCGATATTTTCATAGGAAGAGGCAACAGAGATTTCCTGGCCGACAACTTTTTTCGCGTGGATTTTTAGCTTTCTGCCGTCGATGAGCAGATTGCCCTGAAGATTTCTGACCCTGACCGTGCTGTAATTGTCGCTGATGTCAACGAATTCTCTTGCCCCGTCGATTTCGATCGGCGAGTGGCGACAGGTGATTTTTAACGGCCCGACTTCATACAGGGCTATTTTCTCATAAGAAGTTATAATTTCCGAAGCTCCACCCAGATTTTGGCCGAAGACTTCGCTGTGGGCAGCATCAACCTTGACCTCTTGAGAGATGTTTTCCAGTTGGACCTTGCCGTAAGCATGGACAATCTCTGCTTTTCCTCCAACATCGCTGGCGAAGAGCGATGAATGTTTGCTTTCTATCCGGCATCCGGCCTGGACATCTTTGACTTCAACATCCTCGTAGCTGTTTTTAATGATGAGTTCTCCTTGAATATGTGAAGCGATGACTTTCCCGTGAGGATTGGTGATGCTTGTCTTTCCGGCATTCAGGACTTTGGCCGGCCCGTAGGAATTCTCAACCTCAACCTCCATGGTTTTGGGCAAAGAAATGGCAAAACTCGTCTCAAAATTTCTTTTTCTGAACTCGTCCCTGTTGGTCGTGATCAGAAGCTGATCAGGGTCTCTTTGAACAGACATTTTGAGCGCATCCGAGACTTCTTTGGCCTGCTTTTCTTTTCTTCTCCAAATTTTTTTTTGGAAAGAGATGGATATTTTTTCTTCATCGCTTCCCCGGATTTCGACACTTCCGTGGGCGTTGATGATCTGAAGACGGGAAGGGAAGGGCGGCTGGAGCTGCGTGTATTCTTCGTATTTGAAATGGTGAAGAGGGAAGAGAAAATGACCGTCGAATTCAAAGCTAACATCGAGCTTCCCTGTTTGGGCATAATAGAGGAAGATGCCGCCGGCGATGATGAGAATTAAGAAAACAATTTCTTTTGCCTTCATCTCACGCTCTATTCAATTTTATCTTCTTCTTTCCTCTCTTTTATCCCGAAATAAAGCTTCCAGGCTCCCCAGATGATGAGGGCCAGAGGCCAGAGCCGGACAAAAAACTCCCAGACATCCCAGCGGGCGATACCGATATTGGCGAGCAGAAAGATGATGCCAACGACGATCAGCACCAGCCCCCAGGCCAGCGCATCTTTTCTTCTGTGTCTTGCCATTTTGACCTCCTTAGCTCTTATTGTTCTTCTTGGTCAGATAATTATAGATGAGCTTCAAGCCGATGATGATGACCAAAACAGGCCAGAAATCTAAAAGGGTATCGTAGTCGATGACGTCAAAATTAGCCAGAAGAAGAATGACTCCTAAGGCGAGCAGGATCAATCCCCAGAAAATGGAGCCGGTTTTCACCACCTCAGGCAGCTCTTCTTTCATTTCTTCCACTTCTTCTTTGCCAGCAGACCTAAGATTAATTCTGTTGGCAGTCTGAACAGCGTCGATGATAACGTAGAGAACGAAGGCGGGGAGCAGCAATCCGATAAAGGGCTGGATTTCTCCACGGTTTTGCAAGCTGATTAGCCCGGCAAAGATGAGGATGAACAAGAATCCTTTGTTCAGCTGCCCGTTGTAGATGGCGCCGATTCCAGGGAAAAGAGAAAGGAATCCAGCTAAGACTGGAGACTTCGCTGGTCTTTTGACTATGACTTTTTCTTCCATTTTTTATACCTCCATGTTCATGGAATATTTATTCTTTAGTTCCTCCAAAAATTTTCATGTTTTTGAGAGAAACAAGAATGTTGTCCTTGTATTCGCCAAGGCTGCTGGTGAAAGTCTCTGCCTTGGCGTAGAGCTTTTCCACTTTGTTCAGCCCAAGGTGAAGCTGGCGGTCGATCGATTTATCGATGGCTTTTCTGTTCGGGTTGAAAGCATAGAAGGAGATGAGGGTCAGGAAAATTGTCGCCGCAGCCAGAACAGGCTGAAGAGAAGGGCGGAGCAAGAAATCAAAACTCAGCCGGAATCTTTTCTTTTTGGCTGGAATCGAGTAGAGGCGGTTCAATAAGCTCTCACTCACCTCAAGCTGCGGAAAGTCAGACAGTGAGCGCTGTGCCTCACCCAGAGAGGAAAAAAGAATTAGGCACTCCTTGCAGGCTTCGAGATGCTCCTGAATAAGCCTTTTTTCTTCCGGGCTGAGTTCGCCCTCTAAATAAGGAGATAAGAGTTCTTGGATTTTTTCACACTTCATTTTCTATCTCCTTCTTTTCCTTAAGGATTTTAGCCAGCTGGAGCCTTCCCCTGTTGATACGGGATTTGACCGTTCCCAAAGGCAGGCTCATGATTTCAGCCACCTCTTCGTAGCTTTTTCCTTGGACATCCCTAAGGATAACCGTCATCCGGATTTCAGAAGGGAGACTGTTCAAGGCGCTCCAGATTGTCCTCTTGCTTTCCTCCTTCACCAGCCCAATTTCAGGGCCGTCGTCTGTCTCTGAGGCCAAAAAATGCTCATCAAACTCATCCCTTGTTTTCTTTTCCCACTTTGTTCTTCGGTAGTGGTCGATGAGGTGGTTTTTGCTCAGAGTGAAGAACCAGGCGCTGAAATCCTTCTTGAAGTCGTATTTGGAGAGAGAGTTGTAGAGCTTGAGGAAAATATCCTGTGTCAGGTCTTCAGCTTCCTCGAAGCTTCCTGCAAATTGATAAGCCATGTTGAATATCCTCTTGGAATAAGCGTTCACCAGCATGCGCCATGCTCCTTCGCTGCCATCCAGGCATTTCTTGACTATGTTATTGATCTGCACTCAATTCACCGTGGTAGACGAAATTTCCAGAGAAAAAGTTCCGTAAAAAGGGGACAGTCCCCTTTTTGCCGTTGGTTAGCGCTTTAAGGCTTCTACAAACTCTCTTATTTTTTCTTGAGCCCAGAAGCGGATTCTATCCCCGTAGAGATAGAAAATTGGGATGACAATCAGGATAAAGATGGTTGAGCTGATAAGCCCGCCTGCTGTGCACAGAGCCAACGCAGACCAGATCTGCCTTTTTCCGACTTCAAGCTTGATCAGGAGCATGGGCAGAATTCCAAAGACAGTGGTGCTGGTGGTCATCAGGATAGGCCTGACTCTTTCCCTTGTCCCTTTCAAAACGGCTTCCAGGAGCGCGACGCCCTGCTTTCTTTTGTGATTGATGTTGTCAACGAGAAGGATGGAATTGTTGACGACGATTCCCCCGAGCAGGATAACTCCCACGTAACCAGAGGAATCGAAGGGATAGCCGGCAATGATAAAAGCCAGGAAAACTCCGATCAATTCCAGAGGGACTGCCAGCATGACGATAAATGGCTGGATGAGCGATTCATAAAGAGAGGCCAGAATCATGAAAACGATAATCAAGGAAAAGATAATGGCAAATTTGATCTGGCCTTTTTCTTGTTCAGTCATCCATCTCCATTCCTCTCCAAGAGTCGCAGAGAAGCCGGGTGGCAATCTCAGGCTGGAGAAGAGGGCCTTCTTGTAATTGTCTGCAGCCTTGTAAGGGCCTCTGAATTCCCAGGCCACTGTCTGCTGGAATTGCTGGTTCTCGCGGTCGATTGAGCCGGCAATAAGCTTTTCCTCCAAAACAGAAATTTCTTTGAGCCTCAGATATTCGCCTGAAGGTGTCCTTAGCAGAGAATCAAGAAGAGTGTTGATGTCCATTGTCTCTGTTTTTGGAAACTTTATGGAGAGATTCGTTTCTTTTCCCTCGATTTTTGCTCTGAGGGGCATCCCGAAAGTCCCTCTGACAAGGGTCTGGAGATGAGAGTAGAGATAGCGGGGGTCGATTTTGTACTTCTTCAGGGCTTGCTTGTCAATTTTCAAGATGTACTCAAAGGAATCCTGGCCCCAATACCCGTAGCGGCTGGAGGAAATTCTCCAATCTTTGATTCTGGGATTTTTTTTGAGTGTCTGTGCGACCTCTGAGGTGATTTCACCCAATTTTTTTAGATTGTAGCCATAAAATTTTATGTTCGAATCGTAATATGTGCCGCTGCCAAGGCCGCTTGAATAATAGCCCTGCGGGTCAAAACCGTAAATACTGATATTTATTCCCGCAAATTGGGTGGCAAGCTGGATCAACTGCTCTTTTAGAAGATAAGGGCGGTAAGAGTATTCGATTTCAGGAGGAAAAGTTATGTATATATGCGCATTCTCCGGGTAAATAGTTGTCCTCATCTCTTTCTCATAATCCGCCTCCAGGACTTTCGCTTCGAATTTTTTGATCACCCCGTCTGTTGTTTCAATCGCCGACCCAGGAGGCATCCCAACATAGACGCTGAGGCTCTGCTCTGAGTACCAGTGAAAGAATTCACCGATCGTCACCTCTGACTTGAACCATCTATAAGTCCCGTAGAGGATGGCGATGACGATGCAGATGACTTCCAGAGGATGGCGAAGGATGAATCTCAGGAATTTCTCGAAAGAGCCTCGAAACCTCTCCTCTTTACGCTTTCTTGGTATCTTGATGAGCGCCGGGCTCATGGCAGGAATTAAAGAGAAAGAGACAAGAAGAGAGGCTGCCAGAGCCGAGGATATGACGATGGCCAGCGGAATATAGTACATTTTCAGACGGCCCTGAAAATAGGCAAAGGAGAAGAAGACACTGATTGTGGTCAGAGTTGATGCCAGAACGGCAACAAAAACTTCTCTTGGCGCCTGGAGAGCAGCTTGACGAGGGGAAAGACCCGTTTCCCGCAGGCGAAGGGTGTTCTCAAAAACGACGATGGCGTTATCGACGAACATGCCAAAGCCCAGGGCCAGAGCGCCCAGGGTCAGGATGTTCATCGAAATCTTGAAGATATAAATGAGATTAAAGGTGATGACCACCGAAAAGAGCACGGAGGAGAGAATCAAGAGTGAGGGCTTCAGGTTTCGCAGCACAATGAAAATCAAGATGAAAATAACGACAGTGATGATTATCCCCAGAAGGTAGAGGTTGTTCAGGTTTTTTTGGACCTCCTTGCTCTGGTCACCGCCAACTCTGAAAATCAAATCAGAAGGCAGCTCTTTCTTTATTTGTTCCAGTTTTGCCTTGACTTCACGGACAACCTTCAAGGTATTTGTTCCTGCCTCTTTATAGATGATAAATCCGACTGTCGGCTGGCCGTTTATTCTTGTTATTTCGTAAATGTCCGCATAGGAAAGGGTGAGCTGCGCAAGGTCTTTCAATTTTAAAGGATTATTTCCTGAATAGGAGATGATGGTCTCGCCGAGCTCCCTGGTTTTGTTCACCGTATCAGAGACCTTAAAGATATACTCCTGGCTTCCATCTCTCACTCTTCCTGCCGGATATGTCTGGAGTCTCTGATCCAAGGCGGAGAGAATTTGATAGGGATGGATGTTGTAAGCCTTTATCTTTTTCTCATCCATGATGATTTTTAGCTCAGAGTCTGAGCCGCCGATGATCTTGGCGCTCGACACTCCCTTGATAGCGCCTATCCCAAATTCGAGCTTATCCTTGACCATTTCCCTCAATCTCTGAAGGGTATAATTTCCAGAAATTGTATAGTCCAATAAAGGTTTGATGCTGAAGTCTTCAGGGATATAGGGCTGGACTTCAGGCCTGACGCCATAAGGCAAATTCGCTCTAATCTTGGCAATCTCTTCCCTGAGAGCGAGGATTGAGAATTCCATGTTGGTTTTAGGGTCAAACTCAAGAGTGATTGTCGAGGAGCTGATTTGTGATATTGAGGTAATTTTTCTCACTCCCTTGACATTGGCCGCAACCTCCTCAAGTGGGGCCGTGACCTGAGTCTGGATGACCTCAGGGGGAGCACCAGGCCAGCGCGCTCGAATGAAGACTTTGGGATAGCTCTCCTCGGGCACAAGCTCAAGCGGAGTGTTGAGGTAAGAATAGACTCCGAGGGCAAGCAGAGCAAGATAGACCATGGCTGTGGCCACAGGTCTATCGATAAAGAATTTCATTGTTTGTTCTTCGCCCGCCGTGCTTCAATCCATTCGTAGGTCACGGGAATAAGGATGAGTGTCAGAAAAGTGGCGAAAGTGAGCCCTCCGATGACAACAATTCCTAAGGGTTTCAACAGCTCTGCTCCTCTTTCCAAGCCAAGGGATAAAGGGATGAGACCAAAAATTGTGCTTAGAGATGCCATGAGAATCGGCCTTAACCTCACCCGGCAGGCATTAAAAACAGATTCTCGAAGGCTTTTCCCGCTTCTGCGGAGCTGGTTGGTGTAATCGATCTCGACAATGGCATCGTCGACAACAAGACCGACCAGAACAACCATGCCGATGATCGATATCACGTTCAGAGTCTGTCCGGTAACAAACAGAATGAAGAATGAGCCGGCTGCTCCCATAGGCAAGGTGAGCATGACCAGGAAAGGATGAAGCAAGGATTCAAATTGAGCAGCCATGATCATGTAGTTGAGAAGGATGGCCAGCACAAGCGCAAAGATCAAGCTCTTGAACGATTTTTTCATCTCTTCCAGTTCGCCGCTGAAGATGACTTGGTAGTTTGGCGGCAGGGAGATTTCCTTGATTTTTTCGTTGATTTTGGGCACAACCTGGCTGATCTTTGTCCCCCGCAGGTTTGCCGTGACTAAAACCTCCCTCTGCTGATTTTCCCTGCGGATCTCCTTCGGTCCCCTGGCGATTTCATAGCTGACGAGTTCCCGCAAAGGAATCAATCCCCCGCTGTGAGGGAATTCTCCATTCAAGATCGACTCGATGTTTTCTCTTGAGTTTTCTTCAAACCTCACCAGAACGTCGTATCTCTTCTCTAATTCTCTGAATTGAGTGGCCCTTTTGCCTCTCACCGCGCTGACTAAAAAATTAGCTACAGCCCAGGGTGAGATATTTGCATATTTTTCAAGGGCTTCTGGTTTGATCTTCAGCAAGAATTCGGGCTTGCCCTCTCCAATGTTTGTGTTGAGGTCGGCGATTCCAGTGACGCTCCTCAGCTTTCCAACCAGCTCCTCCGAAATTTCTCTAAGCCTGAGGAGGTCATCTCCCTTAATCTTGAGGCCGACTTCTGCTGTGGAGAAAGCCAGGAATTGAGCCAGAGTGGATTGCTCTCTGATGATCGAGTAGCTGAAGTCCGGATAGTTTGCCAGCCTGCGCCTTAAGCTTTCGAGTGTTCCTTCAATCTGGGAAGGCTTTTTCACCTCGATATAGATTTTGGCTGAGTTCAAGGAAACATCAGGATTCAGGCTCTCCATTCCGCTGACGATTCCTATCTGGGAAAAAGTCAGCTTGACGGATTCATTCTCTCCCAAGAATTGCTCCAAGGCGGTAGTGATTTCTGCAGTCTGTTCGAGCGAATAATCCACCGGAGTTTTCAGGAAAAGCTCAAAGGAGGAAGTTTCAAGCTTGGGCATCAGCTCGCGGCGGATTTGAGTGCCCAAGAAGAAAGTCACGGCGAAGAAAATGATGAAGATGGCGATGACTTTTCCCTTGTTGTCCAGGCTCCATTTGAGCCATTGCTCGTAGCGGGCGACAAATCTCTTATAAACAAAATTAAATCCTTTAAAAATCATATTCAGAAGGGGCTTGAAAGGCAGGCTCAGATAATGAAGGATTAGCGCGAGAAGCTGCATGATATAGCTCAAGATGAAATTGATGACGAAAAAAATGCCTTTGAAAATCATCGAGAAAAGCCACTTAAATCCTTTGAAAGGGTAGAGGAGATATCCCAGCTTTTTTTTCTGCTCGGACCTTTTGCCTTTGCCGGCTTTTTCTTTCTCGATAAATTCTTTTCTGACAGGCTGCAGCTCAAATTTCCGCGATTCCAGCATAGGAAGCAAGGTCAAAGAGACAAGCAGAGAAGAGAGAAGAGAAAAGGTCACTGTCAGGGCTGTGTCTTTGAATAAAGGCCCGGCCACTCCGTGGACATAGATCACAGGAAGAAAGACAACGATGGTCGTCAGGGCTGTGGCCGTCACCGCCATTCCCACTTCTTTTGTTCCGATGTAGGCCGCTTCAGATAGACTTTTTCCCTGGCTCCTGTGCCTGAAGATGTTCTCGGAGACGACGACAGCGCAGTCATCGAGCATCCCCACGCCAAGGGCCAGCCCGCCCAGAGACATGATGTTGAGGGTGATATTATTAAAATAGAGCAAGTTGAAAGTCCCGATGATGGAGATGGGGATGACGGTGTCGATGATCAGTGGTGTTTTCCATTCCTGAAGAAAAATCAGCAAAGTCAGGAAAGCCAAAATCGCCCCTTCAATGATTTCATCCAGGGTAGTGGCGATGGCTTTTTCGATATATCTTGACTGCTCAGAAACGGTCATGATATTGATTTGAGGATTTTCTTTTATTATCTGCTCAATGACGCTCTTTGCCTTTTTTGTGACCTTAACAGTATTTGACCCGGCTTCCTTCCTGACCAGGATTCCGATACTCTCTTTTCCATTCAGGCGGCTCATTCCTTCCCGCTCTTTGATCGAGTCCTGAATCCTGGCCACATCTTTGAGCCTGACGATTCCTCTCTCGGCTGTCGTCAGCAGGCTGATTTCCCCTATCTCGTTCACGACCTCGAATTCTCCGACGATCCTCAGGGCATACTTGAATTTGCCCTTTCTGATGGTTCCTCCCTGCAGGCTTTGGTTAAAGGAATTGATCTGGCTGGCAACTTGGTCAATGGTCAGGCCATAGAGGGCGAGAAGCTGAGGATTGATTTCGATATGAATCTCCCGTTCGACTCCGCCGGTTATCTCGGCTGAGCCAATCCCTTCTATCTGCTCTAAGCGAGGCTTGACCAGCTCTTCAGCAAACTCCTTAAGCTCGAGAAGGCCTCTCTCGCCGGAAATGGTCATGACCATGATTGGCTTGCTCTGCGGATCTAAGGGAATGATTGTCGGGTTCTCAGCGTCTTCTGGCAGGCTGTGGCGGGCGTTGTCAAGCTTCTCCCTTGTGTGGAGCATGGTAAAATCCATGTTGATTCCCCAGTTAAACTCAAGAGTCATGAAAGAGACGCCCTCCTTAGAGATGGATCCCACGCGGCGAATTCCTGGAATCCGGCTGACCTCGGCCTCCAGGGGTGCAGTGACCAGGGTCTCGATTTCTTCTGGGGCAACTCCAGGGCACTGGGTAATGACAGAAAGGCGGGGGTAGCTGATGTTGGGGAGAAGGTCGACACTCAGTTCTCGGAGAGAGACAAAGCCTAAGATGATGACGGCCAAATAAAACATCAGCAAAGCGACCGGCCGCTTAATCGAGAACTCTGCTATTTTCATTGACCTTGCTTAATATAAATTTTTGAAAATCAGCCAAGAAAAAAGAGACAAACCCGCCTTTAAAATTTTTATTTTCTTTTGGCGATATATATTTT
>CAZGMN010000088.1:0-12047 GCA_964526905.1 uncultured Eubacteriales bacterium | reverse complement strand
AAATTGAATAATTTAAAAATATGCCTATTCTTTCTCTCTTTTTGAAAAAATAGGCATATATTTTGCATAATACCCTTCTCTTTGGAAACTATAAATATTCTATATCAAGGAAAATCTGTAAGCTTTTCCTCTCTATTTAAAATTTAATGAAATTTAAAGGAAATAAAAAATGAGAATCATCAAACTGAAAAAGGAAAACCTCTTTCCCTTCTTAGAAATCATTTCTAAGAAGGCTGAACTCTGGGCCCCGGTCAAAAAAGGAGACAAGTACGTCTCTAAAGCTGTCAGTGACTTTTCCCAAATCGAAATGAACACGACGAGAACCATTCTCCCTCCGCGTAAGATCTTCCTCCCCCCTAATCTCAACATGTTCCATGTCTCAGAAAAAGGCTACAGAGAAGACTTCTCCCATGTCTCAAAAAAAATCCTTTTTGGAATCCACCCCTGCGATATCCACGGCTTGCTTATTCTGGATGATTTCTTTAAACAGGCATACCTCGACCCCTACTACCTCGAGGCAAGAAAGAAGACGTTGATTCTGGGCCTTTCCTGCTGGCCCGACGAATACTGCTTTGCCAAATCCACCAACACCCACATCATTGAAGAAGGCTTTGACCTTTTCTTCACTGACCTCAAAGATTTCTTCCTCGTCTGGATCGGCTCAAGCCAGGGTGATGATCTCATCCGCCTCAAGCCAGAGCTATTTGATGTCAACTTATTGGATAAAGACATCCGGACTTACATCGCCTGGCAGAATGAGAGAGACAAAGCTTATAAGTGGGGAATAAATTTCACCGCTTTGCCTGACCTGGTCGAGCTTAAATACAACGACCCTCTTTGGGAGAAGCTGGGAAATGCATGCCTGGCCTGTGGTTCTTGCTCCAATGTCTGCCCGACCTGCAACTGTTACAACATCATGGACAAACAGTTCCTTGGCGGAAAGGATGGAAAAATCCTCCGCCACTGGGATGCCTGCACCCTCGAAGAATATTCAGAGGTTGCCGGTGGAGAAAACTTCAGAAAGAAGAGGTCAGTCAGGCTTAAACTCTGGTATACCCATAAGCTGCAGGCCTACATCTCTAAGTATGGAAAACCCGCCTGCGTTGGCTGCGGGCGCTGTATTGCCACTTGCCCGGTAGGGATCAATGCCCGAACAGTGGGGAAGGCTCTCCTTGGAGAACCAGAAGACACCTTCTGGGCCAGACTCAATAAAGAGGTGACAAAATGAACGTAGAAAATAAAGAATTGACCTCTATCAACCCCTTTAGGCCGGAACCGGCAAGAATAGTCCGAACTTACTATCTCACCGAGGACGTCAAATTTTTCCAGGTCAGGATCGTGGATATGGAAAAAGCCCTTGCCTTCAGGTATCGTGCTGGCCAGTTTGCCATGTTCTCTGTCCTGGGCGCAGGTGAAGCTCCGTTCTCCATTTCCTCAACGCCATCAAGGCCTGGCCTTTTGGAATTCTGCATCAGGAAAGTCGGGACTGTGACCAATGCTCTTTTCCGGATGAAAGAAAATGACCAAATAGGCTTCCGGGGTCCTTACGGCAACGGTTTCCCTGTGGAGAAGATGATAGACAAGGACATCCTGATTGTCGTCGGCGGACTGGGCGTTGCCCCGCTTCGTTCTGTCCTTCTTTACTGCCTCGATAACCGCGACCAGTTTCGCAGGGTTATTGTTCTTCACGGCGCAAAAAGGCCGGCTGAGATGATCTTCCGCGAGGAATTCTTTGCCTTAAAGCAGAGGGAAGACCTTGAATGTCATTTAGCTGTGGATAGGGACGATACAGGGCAGTGGACGGAAAACGTGGGAGTTGTGACGACTCTCTTCCCCAAGGTTAAAGAGATCAATCCTGAAACGACCTATGCCCTCGTCTGCGGACCTCCGGTGATGTATAAGTTCGTCATCAAAGAGCTTCTTAAGCTTAACATTCCCAAGGACCAAATCCTAATGACCCTGGAGAGAAGGATGAAGTGCGGGGTGGGAAAGTGCGGCCATTGCGCCATCGATTATATCTATACCTGCTTGGACGGCCCGGTCTTCACCTACTGGGACGTTATCCACATGAGGGAGCTCATTTAGGGAGGAAAAGATGGAAAAAAAGAAGTTGAAAATCGGCATCTATGAATTAACCGGCTGCGCTGGCGACGCCCTCCTAATCGTCGATTGCGAAAAAGAGCTTATCAACATCTTCAAAGCCGCTGACATCCAATCCTTTTTGATGGCCAAGAGCGATAATATCGATCAAGAACTGGATGTTGCGCTTGTCGAGGGCTCGGTCACGACAGAGAAAGAAAAAGAGGAAATCCTGGACATAAGGAAAAGAGCGAAAACCGTGGTCGCCATCGGCCTCTGCGCCTGCTTTGGCGGAGTCCAGGCTGCTTTTCTTAATGAAAAAGAGTGGAAGAAGAATTTCAAAGAAGTCTACGGTGAGATCGAGATGACCCACACCAAGCCCCTTCAATCCAAGCCGATCGATGCCTACATCAAAGTCGATTACTATCTTCCCGGCTGTCCGATCGGCCAGGAACAATTCTTATCCACTTTTAGCCGGATCATAAGAGGAAATCCACCGGAGCTCTACCGCTTTCCTGTCTGTGTGGAATGCAAATGGAACGAAAACGATTGCCTGCTCAATAAAGATATCCCTTGCCTCGGCCCGGTGACACGCGCCGGCTGCGGCTCGATCTGTATCAACCATAACCTTCCCTGTGTCGGCTGCTGGGGCCCGGTTGAAGAAGCCAACTTCACTTCCGAGTTCGAGCTGTTAAAAGAAAAAGGATTTACGGCTGACTTTATCAAGAAAAAAATGGCCAATTTCAGCGGCACGGGCATAGTCGGCTTCCTGGCCAACATCAAAGGAGAGAAGAAATGAAAACGATATCTATCGAGCACTTAGCTCGTGTTGAGGGAAACGGAGGCATCTCAGCCACAATCGACGGCAAGGCCATTACAGAAGTGAAGTTCATAGTCAACGAAGGCCCCCGCCTCATCGAGAGGCTGGTTCTGGGAAAAACTCCAGAGGAAGATGTCAATATCGTGCCCCGCATCTGCGCCATCTGCACCCTGTCCCATAAATATGCAGCCTTGCGTGCCATGGAGAATGCTCTTAGAGTCAAAGTTCCTCAAAAAGTCATGCTCTTCAGGGAACTTATGCATCTCGGCGAGATGATTGAAAGCCACTCTCTTCATGTCTATTATCTTGCTCTTCCTGATTATGTCGGCTTTCCCAATGCCATTGCCATGGCTTCCAAATTCGAATTTGAGGTCAAGATAGCCCTGGAGATGAAGGAATTCGGTAATCATATCATGAAGACAGCCAGCGGCCGTTACATCCACGGCGAAAATCCGGTTATCGGCGGATTCGGCAAATTCCCTTCCAAAGAAGAGCTGCTCTGGATAAAAAGCAGAGCCATTCAATTCATGCCTTTTGTTTTGAAGACAGTGAGCCTGTTCTGCGAGCTCAGTTATCCAGATTGCCCTGAAGAAAGCACTCTTTATGCCTGTTGCAATCCTCCTGGAAACAAATATGGCATCGCCGGCGATGAAATCATCCTTTCTACAGGAAAAATCATCAGCAAAGATAACTACCAAAGTCTGACAAATGAGTTTGTCGTCTCTCATTCCTATGCCAAGCGCAGCCGTTACAACGGAAAGCCCTATTCGGTCGGAGCTTTGGCCAGAGTCGTGAACCTAGGTGAAAGGCTGAAGGGCGAAGCAGGGACAATGTACAAGAAATACTTCAAGTCTCGCTGGAAGAAAAATCCTCTTTTTATCAATGCCGCCCAAGCCTTGGAAATTCTCTATGCCTTCGAGAGGATACCCAAGGTTGTCGATGAGATGCTCAAGCTCCCTGACCCAGCCCTCGTCAAATACACAGTCAAGGATGGAAAAGGGACAGGAATAGTCGAGGCTCCTCGAGGACTCCTGATTCACTCCTATGAAATAGCCAAGGGCCTTGTCGCCCATGCGGATATCATCACTCCAACTGCCCAGAATGCAGAAGATATCGAAAGGTACTGCTACATCGCCGCCCAAAAGCTCCTCGATGCTGGTCAAGAAGACCGGATTAGGGACAGGATGGACCTTGTTGTCCGAGCCTATGATCCCTGCATCAGCTGCTCTGTTCATATGGCAGAAGTTAAAAAGGCTCCTACAGAAGATTGGAGAAAAAAGCTGGCTCAGATCGCCGAGATTGGCCCGCTTGTTTTTGTGGGAATGGGCAGAGAGAATCGCTCCGACGACAGGGCAGGCCTCGAGCTGGCACTCGAGCTGAGAAGGCAAGGAAAGGAGGATGTCTGGCTAGAATCAGAGATAGAGGGCAAAGAAACACCTTGGAAGAATGGGAACGACAGAACTCTTGTTTTCTTCGATGCCCTGGACTTTAGAGAAAAGCCAGGGAAGGTGACTCTTCTGCCGCTTCATCTTATTCTTTCCAATTCATCCTTGAGCCACAGGCTCGCGCCGCTCATCTCGCTTGAGATGAGCTCCAAACAGCTTCGGAATTCCTTCATTCTCGGGATCCAGCCCGAGTCGGTTGAAGCGGGAGAAGAAATCTCCAAGCCTGTCCGTCAGGCCTTAGTTCAGATTGCTGACCATATCCTGAACAGATGATTGCAAAACTTATGGCTGCTGATAAAACTCTTTTAAAAATTGTCGTCCTCTCAGAATTTTATTTGAATTCGGAACTTTTGAGTGCAAATCGTCCAGCAGGTGAGAAAAGAGTGATTATAGATAACTAATCGCTCTCAACCTTTTCCTTCCTGCATCATATATTCACTGCTGGACGATTCTCTTTTTATAGGAATTCTTTGAACAGAGCTGGGGAATAATTACTCAGCTGCTGAGACTTTTGAAAAAAGAGGCCGAGAGCGAGAGGCGGACTTAATTTTATTTTATTCAGAATCAACAAGATAAAAAAATGGCCTCTCTTCTTTCTTTGAAAAACAATTGGCACAATAATTGCAATTAAATGACGACGAGAAAGAAAGCATGGTTGACACAGAAAAAAGAATCCTTATCATAGACCCTGATGCCAGGCAGAGAAAAGAATTGGCATCATTCTTAGAAAAAGAGAATTACTTTGTAGAAACGGGCAAGGGCCTTCCCGAGGCGATAAAGAAAATTTCCGGAGGATGCTTCAATTGCCTAGTGATGGATGTCAACCTCCCGGAGATGAAAGGATACGAGGCTGTCTCGATTATCAAGAGCATCGACCCAAAAATCAAGATCATCATGACCACAAAAAAGAACACCAAAAACCTGGAAGCCAAGGTTAGGGAGCAGGATATCTTTTTTTATTTCATAAAATCTTTTGGAAAAGAGGAATTAAAACTGGCAATCAGCAATGCCTTTGCCAAATAAAGGAGGAAAAAATGGAAAAACGCAAGAAAATCCTTGTCATTGATGACGACCCGGATTTCAGAGAAGCAGTGACTCCTATTCTGGAGTCAGCTCTCTACGATGTGGTCGGCGCCGGCAACCCCGATGAAGCAAAGAAAAAAATCTTAGAAGAGAAACCAGACCTCATCCTTCTCGACATCATGATGGACAGTCTCTTCGACGGCTTTTCGCTGTGCCATGCCATCAAAACCTCTGGAGAGTATAGAGACTTCAAGGACACTCCGATCATCTTTGTCTCTGCTGTCAAGGAGAAGACAGGCTCGAGGTTCCAGTTCAAAGGGGAAGAAGAAGGGATGGTTGGACCCGACGACTACATCGATAAGCCGGTGAAACCAGCGGACCTCCTGGCTCGAATTGAAAGGCTGCTCAAGAAATGAAGGCCGCGAAGCAGGTCTTAAAAACTCCCGGAATTCTTGGAAAAAAAGAGAAGGAACTAAAAGATTCCTTCCTTCTTCAGGTCTCGAACATCCCAGGAGGAGAAAGCATCAATAAATGTATCCAGTGTGGAACCTGCACCGGCTCCTGTCCTGTCAGCTACACCATGGACATCACCCCCAGGGAAGTGATTGCTCTCTTCCGCGCGGGCGATATAGAGACAATTCTCTCCAGCCGCACCATCTGGATCTGCGCCTCGTGCTATGCCTGCACCATAAGATGCCCTCAGGGAGTTCTGGTGACCGATATCCTCTATGCCTTGAAGCGGCTGGCCATCGAACAAAAAATTTTCCCGAAAAGATTCCCTGTTTATGTTTTGTCTAAGGCATTCATCAATTTCACCAACCGTTACGGCAGGAGCTACGAGCCCGGACTCATCTTAGCTTATTCCCTCAAAACAAATCCTTTCAAACTTCTGGGGATGATTCCCCTTTTTTTTAAACTCTCATCTAAAGGCCGTATCGGTTTTCTGCCCAAGAAAATCAAAGGAACAAAGACCTTCTCCGGTATCCTCAAAGAGGCAGAAATTCTGGAGATGGTTGTTCCTGTCAAGGAGGCCTGAGAGAAGGTCGATTTTACAGTCTCAGATAAAAATCGCTCTTTTTCCCTGAAACGCGGAGGCAAGAATGGAATACACATATTACCCTGGCTGCAGCCTTGAAGCTTCAGCCAAGAACTACGACGAATCTGTTCGCTTTGTCTTCAAATCTTTAGGTCAGGAATTGGTCGACCTCGAAGACTGGAACTGCTGTGGCGCCACCTATTATATGTCGACAAAAGAGACAATTTCTCTGGTTATCTCAGCCCGAAATCTGGCGCTGGCCGAAAAACACGGCCGGGACCTTGTCGCTCCCTGCAGCTCCTGCTACACAATTCTCTACAAGACAAACCACATCCTCAAAAACAATCCAATCATGAAGGCCAAGGTTAACCAGGCCCTGAGAAAAGAGAAGCTCAGCTACAACCTGACGATAAAAGTCCGTCACCCTCTTGAGGTTTTGGTCAATGATATCGGAATCGAGACTATCGCCTCCAAAGCCCGTTGTCGCCTGGACGGAGTGAAAATAGCCCAGTATTACGGCTGCCAGATTGTAAGGCCTGACCGGGGTCTCGACAACAAAGAGAATCCCAAAATGATGGACAACCTATTTGCGGCTTTGGGCGCTCAGAATGTCTACTTTCCGATGAAAGTCCGCTGCTGCGGGGGCATGCTGATGACGACCTATTCTGATGTGGCTTTGGAGCTCAATAAAGACATTCTGGAATGCGCCCATGAAAACGGCGCTGATCTTGTGCTGACGACTTGTCCCCTCTGCCAGATCAACCTCGAAGCCTACCAGAAGAAAATTAAGAAAAAATTTAAGACTGACTTCAGCCTGCCAATCATGTTTTTCACTCAAGCCCTGGGCCTGGCTTTGGGAGGAGATCCCAAAGAATTAGGACTCGAACGCAACCTCATTCCTTTTGAACTTAAAGAAAAAAGAGCGGAGGCCTGAGATGAAGGAAAAAGACATAAAAATCGGAGTCTACATCTGTCATTGCGGAACAAATATTGAAGGAACAGTTGATGTCGTGGCAGTCAGAGATTCTGCTGCCAAAGAAAAACAAGTTGCCATTTCTCGAGACTACAAGTTCATGTGCTCTGAACCTGGCCAGGACTTAATCGTTAAGGATATAAAGGACCTCGGACTGAACAGAGTCATCGTCGCCTCCTGCTCGCCGCTGATGCACGAGCCAACCTTTCGCAAGGCCTGCGAAAAATCCAATCTCAACCGCTACCTCTTCCAGATGGTCAATATCCGTGAACAATGCTCCTGGGTCCATAAGGACCGCAGCTCGGCCACAGAAAAGGCCTCGGCTTTGGTCAGGGCGGCTGTGAGGCGCGTTATCCTTCAGGAGCCTCTGGAAACAGTCCGCGTCAAGATCAATCCCAATACCCTGATCGTCGGCGGAGGAATCGCCGGCATCCAGGCCGCTCTGGAGATTGCTGAGTCAGGAAATAAGGTCTATTTGGTCGAAAGGGATTCGACCATCGGCGGCAAAATGGCGAAGTTCGACAAAACCTTCCCTACTCTCGACTGCGCTGCCTGCATTCTGACTCCGAAAATGGTCTCGGTGGCTCAAAATCCAAACATCGAGCTCCTCAGCTACAGCGAGGTAGAGGGTGTTGAAGGGTCTATCGGCGACTTCAAAGTCAAAGTCAGGGAAAAAGCCCGCTATGTGATGGATAAGTGCACTTCCTGCGGCGACTGCGCCAATGCCTGCCCGATCAAGGTCCCCAACCCCTTCGAGGAAAACCAGTCTCTGAGGTCTGCTGTCTACAAGACCTTTCCCCAAGCCGTCCCCAACACTTATATCATCGATAAGGAGGGGCGCCCACCCTGCAGGGAGACCTGTCCCATCGGCCAGGAAGCTGCAGGCTATGTCGCTCTTGTTGCCCAGCGCCGCTTTGCGGATGCAGCCCGGCTTATCCGCCAGCAGAACCTACTTCCTGTCGTCTGCGGCCGTGTCTGCTATCATCCTTGTGAAAAGGAATGCAACCGGCAGTTCGTCGACAAGCCAGTGGCCATTAAGAACCTGAAACGCTTTGTTATCGACTGGGAGATGAGCCACAACGGCAGGCCAAAACCTCCCAAGCCAGAGAAGAAAAGACCTGAAAAAATCGCCATCATCGGCTCCGGGCCTTCAGGACTTGCCTGTGCCTATGACCTCGCCTTGAAGGGCTACAAGCCTGTAATCTACGAGAAACTTCCTGTTCCTGGAGGAATGCTCGCCGTAGGTATTCCAGAATACAGGCTGCCTAAGAAATTGCTTAATACCGAGATCGACTTTATCAAAGAGACGGGCGTCGTCATCGAGACCAATAAGGCTCTGGGCAAGGACATAACTATAGATGGCCTGTTCAAGAAAGGATGCAAGGCCATCTTCCTCGCTACCGGAGCTCATCGAAGCCTCAAGATGAAAATTCCAGGAGAAGAGGAATTCAAAGGCGTCTATCACGGCGTTGACTTCCTGCGCAACATCAACCTGGGAAAGCCGCAGCCTGTCGGAGAGCGGGTGGCTGTCATCGGAGGCGGCAACACAGCCATCGACGCTTCCAGAACTGCGCTCCGCTGTGGAGCCAAAGAAGTTACCATCCTCTACCGAAGAACGAGAAAGGAGATGCCGGCTGAAGAATACGAAATTATAGCCGCAGAAGAAGAGGGAGTGAAAGTCCAGTACCTGATTGCTCCAGTTGAGGTCTTGGGAAAAGAGGGAAAAATCAGCGGCTTAAGGTGCATAAATATGAAATTGGGCGAGCCTGATTCCAGCGGGCGCCGCCGCCCGATTCCGATCGAAGGCAGCGAGCATAACCTCGATTTTGAGACGGTGATCATCGCCGTCAGCCAGGCTCCGCAAATCGATTTTCTTGGCCCCAAGCCCGCCTTGAACCTGACCAAATGGGACACGATTGAAGCCAACCCGGAGACTCTGGAAACCAACATAAAGGGAGTCTTTGCCGGAGGTGACGTAGTCTCGGGACCGGCCACTGTCATCGCTGCCATGAGCGACGGCAAACGAGCCGCTGAAGCCATCGACAAATACCTAAATGGGGAGCCTCTGGAGAATTTCAAGACCCACAGAGCCAAGAAGCTTGCCAAGAGGGATGAGAATGGCCGCCCCCACCGCTATGCTCCACGATTCAAGGATACGCCCAAAAAAGAGCGCATCGAGATGAGGGAGAGGGATGCTCAAGAGCGCCGGAAAGACTTCAAAGAGTTCGAGCTCGGCTATTCTGAGGAAGAGGCCGTGAAGGAAGCCTCCCGCTGCTTGAACTGTGGAATATGTGTGGAATGTCATGAATGCGAGCGTGTCTGCGAGGCCAAGGCCATAAACCACACCATGAAGGACGAAATCAAAGAAATCAATGTGGGACAAATCCTGGTGACCACCGGCTTCAACACCCTCAACTCCGAGGCTCTGACTGTCTATGGCTATGGTGAGTACGAAAACGTCTATACCAGTCTCGAGTTCGAAAGAATAGTCAACTCAACCGGCCCCACTCAGGGAAAAATCCTCTTGAAAAATGGAAAAGAACCCCGGGCCATAGGCATCATCCACTGTGTCGGCTCGCGCGATATAAACAACCATCCCTACTGCTCCAGAGTCTGCTGCATGTATGCTCTCAAGTTCTCACATCTCATCAAGGACAGGTGCAAGGCTGAAGTCTACCAATTCTATATCGATATGCGCTCCTTCGGAAAAGGGTATGAGGAATTCTATTCCAGAATCCTGCAGGAAGGAGTAAATGTCATCCGAGGAAAGGTGGCTGAAGTCGTCAAGTGCGGCTGGTCGAAGCAGGATGAAGGAGCCTTGCTCATCCGCTGCGAGGATACTCTCATCAAAAAATATCGGGAAATTCCGGTGGACATGGTCATCCTCTGCAACGCCATCGAGCCTCAGCCTGATGCCGAGACAATCGGACGCGTCTTTTCCATCAGCCGCAGCCCTGACGGTTTCTTTTTAGAAAAACACCCCAAGCTCGACCCGACCTCGACTGCAACGGACGGCGTCTACATTGCCGGCTGCTGCCAGGGACCGAAGGATATTCCTGACACTGTGGCTCAGGCAAGCTCAGCCGCGGCCAGAATCCTGGCCTACATTGCCAAGGGCGAAGTGGAGATGGAGCCTATCCAGGCTTACATCGATCCTGAGCTCTGTGCCGGCTGTCGCCTCTGTAACGCCCTCTGCCCTTACGGAGCAATTACTTTTGTATCCGAGGAAAATATTTCCCGCGTCAACGAGGCCCTCTGCAAGGGTTGTGGAACCTGTGTGGCTTGCTGTCCTTCCTCAGCCTCAACGGCCAGGCATTTTACCGATAAGCAGATTTTTGCTGAAATCGAAGGAATTTTGAGGTAGAATACTCTCTTAAAAAGAGGGACTTTAAAATTTCAATCCTCTTGAAAAAATCCACCTATGGAGTTTGAGTTTTGTTTTTTTTAATAAGGATCCTTTTTAAAGGAATGAGACCATGTTGATCAAAGGACCCGTGATCCTGGTGATCGATGATGAGGAGTCGATGCGCGATTCCTGCAGCCTGATTCTCACCAAGGGCGGCTTCCAGGCTGAAACAGCGGAGAACGGGGCAATAGGCTTGGAGAAGGTCAAAGAGGTCAAGCCTGACTTAATTCTTGTCGATTTAAAAATGCCGGGGATAAGCGGCATGGAAGTTCTGGAAAAAGTAAGGGAAATCGACCCCAATATTATCTCTGTTGTCATCACCGGCTACGCTACGGTCGACTCGGCTGTGGAAGCCATGAAAAAAGGAGCCTACGATTTCCTTCCCAAACCTTTTACTCCAGAGGAATTGCGCCTGATCATCAGGCGGGGCTTGGAGAGAAGAAAACTCATTCTCGAAACTGAAACCCTTCGCCGAGAGAAAAAGCTGATGGAAGAAAACTTCATAACCATGGTCTCCCATCAGCTGCGGAGTCCTATTGTGGCCGTCATCCAGTATTTTGAGGTCATCCTGGGCGGAATGGTCGGCTCAATCTCAGATAAGCAAAAAGAAATGATCCAGAGAGCCAAGGACAGACTGGAGAGCCTTTTAAATCTGATCAACGACTGGCTGGACGCCCAAAGAATCGACAAGGGACAAATTGTCAACAAGTTCAAGCCTTTATCGCTAAAAAATATCATCAAAAGACTTATCGATGATATGCAGCCTTTAGCCCAAAAATATGAAGTCACTCTGGAGCTAGGAGCTTGCCCCGAAAACGACATCGTTCAGGGTGACAAAGAGACTCTGGACCAAGTTTTCTCCAATCTTATCACCAACGCCATCAGGTATAATAAGCCAAAGGGCAAAGTCTTCGTCACCATCAAGGAGAACAAAGACTCCATTGCCGCAGAAGTCCAGGATACAGGAATCGGAATTGCCAAGGAACATCTGCCTTTTATCTTCGACCAGTTCTACCGGGTGAGCCGGAGCGAAGAGCAGAAGATAAAAGGAACAGGATTAGGCCTTTCCATAGCAAAAAAAATCGTGGAGGCTCACGGCGGCTTCATTCAGATCTCCAGCGAGCTGGGCAAGGGAAGCACCTTCACCGTGTTTCTTCCCAAGGTAGAGACGAAAGGCTCCGGCTAAGTGGTTCAAAAACACGCAACTCTGCATTGCCAAGCGAAGGCAAAGTAGTGAGAAGGCCGTTTGAAGGCTGAGCGGGCAT
>CAZGMN010000087.1:1221-12060 GCA_964526905.1 uncultured Eubacteriales bacterium | reverse complement strand
CGAAACACCCAGCCTGACCTAATTTTTTTATTTCTTTTTGTTCATAAATTTAGATACTATATCCCTGATGAGTTTCCGGCACGAGCCATTTTCCTTCAAGTCCGGCACTGAACTCCTTAAAAAGGCCGATGAGCTGGGCATTGAACTTCCTTTCCAAGATTCTGTTGCTCCTCTTTTTGAAGGCGTCCAGATCGGCTGGAAAAAAGCTCCCAATCGAATGGCGGTTCAGCCTATGGAAGGCTTTGATGCCGAAGCAGACGGCTCTCCAAGCGAGCTCACCATCCGGCGTTACAAACGTTATGCTGAGGGCGGAAGCGGCCTCATCTGGTTTGAAGCCACGAGTGTCGTCCCTCAGGGCCGCTCCAATCCTCATCAACTGCTCCTTGAGACTCGAACTCTGGATGAATTCAAGCGCCTTGTTGAGGAGACGCGACGCTCGGCTTATAGGATATTTGGAGCTTCGCACGAAGTTTTTTTGGTGCTGCAGCTAACCCATTCTGGCCGATACAGCAAACCAGCCGGAAAGGCCGAGCCAATGGTCGCCGGTTATATTCCCCTATTTGAAAGTCAAGCAGAGAAAGAGCATATGGTGAGCGATGAGGAGCTTGACCGCTTGCAGGATAAATTTGTTTTAGCCGCACGCCTGACGCAAGAGGCTGGTTTCGATGCCGTGGATATAAAAGCCTGCCACGGCTATCTTGTCAATGAGCTTCTTTCAGCGCGAACAAGGACAAACAGCCGCTACGGCGGGAATTTTGAGAACAGGAGCCGTTTTCTGAGGCAGGCCATTCAAAACATCAAGGAAGAAGCCTCAGGGGTCTATCCTGCTGTCCGCTTAAGCGCCTTTGACGGCATTCCCTATCCCTACGGCTTCGGGACGGGAAAGGGCGAGCCGCCTCAGCTTGACCTCAGCGAGCCGAAAGAGCTTATCCGCCGCCTGATTCAGGCCGGCTGTTTGATTTTCAACATCACTGTCGGCAATCCCTGCCTTTATCCTCATCTTGGACGTCCTTTTGACCGTGCGCTTCCAGGTGCGACTTTGCCCGAAGAACATCCTCTGGAGAGCGTCTCCAGGCTGTTAAGAATAACAGCAGAGCTTCAGAAAATGTTTCCTAAGATAACTTTTGTGGGCACAGGATATTCCTGGCTTCGCTATTTTTTTCCCCATGTCGCCGGAGCCGTTATCGATCGCCGGGAGGCAACGCTTATCGGGCTCGGCAGAAGCTCTTTGGCTTATCCTGATGCGCCGAAGGACTTGATGGCCAAAGGAGCGATGGACCCGAGCAAGGTCTGCATCACCTGCTCCAGGTGCACGGAATTGATGCGTTCAGGATATTCGAGCGGGTGTGCGGTCAGGGACAAGGAAATCTACGGCAGGGTATACAAGAGATTTTTGGGCGATATCGAAAACGGCTAAAAAAAGCTGAAGAGGCAGCAAGTGGAGGAAAAATGAAGAAGAGCCTGATTGAAATGGAAGCGGCAAAAATTCCAGTCTATTCTCTCCAAACACTCATCATCGGCAGCGGCGCAGCAGCCTTGAACGCTGCCGTCCATCTTTATAGATTGGGACAAAAGGATATTGCCATTGCCACAGATCGATGGGGAGCAGGGACCTCTAACAACGCCGGCTCTGATAAACAAACATACTACAAACTCTCTTTTTCAGGAGATTTGCCCGATTCGCCCTTGGAGATGGCCATAGACCTCTGGAGCGGGGGCTGCATGCACGGGGATATTGCCCTCTGCGAAGCCCAGAATTCTGCCCAGGCTTTCTTCAATCTTGTCAGCTTAGGCGTGCCTTTCCCTCATGACCGGTATGGCGCTTTTATCGGATATAAGACGGATAACGACCCGAGGGGAAGAGGCACTTCTGCCGGACCTCTCACCTCGCGTTTGATGTTTGAATGTCTTGCCAAGGAAGTGAAGAAAAGCAGGATAAGAATCTTCGACGGGCACGAAGTTATCGCTTTGCTGACAAGAAAGGAGGGCCAAGAAAAGCAGGTCACAGGCGCCATTGCTCTTGATAAAAATAGCCTTGATTCTCGAAATCTTGGATTTGTTGTCTTCAACGCAGTGAATGTCGTCCTCGGCACAGGCGGGCCAGGTGGAATCTACAGGGCCTCTGTCTATCCTGAAAGCCAACTCGGCTCGCACGGCCTTGCTTTTGAGGCCGGCGCTGTTGCCAACAATCTCACCGAATCTCAGTATGGCCTGGCTTCGATCAAATTCAGGTGGAATCTTTCAGGAAGCTATCAACAGGTCATTCCCCGCTATCTCTCCACTGACAAAAACGGGAAAGACGAGAAAGAATTTCTGAATGATCACTTCCCTGATATGGGAAAGCTGGCGACGGCAATCTTCCTTAAAGGCTACGAGTGGCCTTTTGACCCCAGAAAAGTTGCAGATTATGGTTCCTCTTTGATAGATATTCTTGTCTATCAGGAAACCGTCAAAAAAGGGAGAAGGGTCTTTCTCGACTATAAAAACAATCCTTCCGGAGATGGAAAAGTCGAAGACTTTTCCTTAGACCTTCTGGCTGAGGAAGCCCACACCTACCTCGATAAATCAGGCGCTCTGTTGGGAACGCCGATCGAGAGATTAAAGAAGATGAACCAGCCGGCGATTGACCTTTTCCAGAGCCATGGAATAGACCTCAGCCAAGAACTCTTAGAGATAGCTGTCTGTGCCCAGCACAACAACGGAGGCTTTAAGGGCAATATCTGGTGGGAATCCAATATCAAACACCTCTTTCCGGTAGGGGAGGTCAACGGCAGCCATGGAGTTTACAGGCCAGGCGGTTCGGCTTTGAATTCCGGCCAGGTGGGGAGCATGCGGGCCGCGTTGTACATTTCAAAGAAATATAATTCAGAGCCGCCTGATGTGAATCATTTTATAAATTCTGCTAAGGTGCGGATTAAGGAGAAATTGAAGTTTGCCAAGAACTTGATCGACCGTCAGGCCAAGGATAAGAGCTTCATCCAGACAACACGGAGGGAGATTCAAGAGAGGATGTCTTCCTGCGGCGCTCATATCCGCGACCCGAGGCAGATAAAAAAAGTGACCATCGAAGCCTGGAATCTTTATTCCAGGTTGAAAAACGAGATGATGATTCGCTCGGTCAAAGAGCTCCCTCAGGCATTCAAAAACCTTGACCTTTGTTTGACCCATGCCCTTTATCTTGAAGCGATTGGAGAATATTTAGAAAAAGGCGGCCAAAGCCGGAGTTCATTTCTTGTTCTGAATCCAGCTGGAAAAAAGCCCTGCCAAGAGCTTGGTGATGAATGGAGGTTTCGTTTAAACGAAAAAGATTCATTCACGAACAGCCGAATACTTGAAATTTGGCTGGATGAAGATTTTAAAGTCCAAAAGAAGTGGGTAGAGGTAAGACCCATACCTCAGGAGGAGACCTGGTTTGAGAATATCTGGAATAGTTACCTCAAGGATGATATCATCAAGTGACTGAAGAGGAGAGATGACAATGAAAAAAAATCGTGTTGCGCTTGTCACTGGAGCAGGCCGAGGCATTGGCCGGGCGATAGCCGTTGAGCTGGCAGGAAATGGATTCGATATCGTTGGAATTGATATTATTTTTGAGCCTGAGAACAGGCGTTCCGGGCTTTTTGAAGTCAAAAAAAAAGTCGAGGAGTTCGGGGCTTCTTTCTTGCCTGTGAAAGGCGATATCTCCTCTCTTGACGACCATCCAAAGATTCTAAAGCAAGCTGTTGAAAAGTTTAAGAAGATTGACGTCTTAGTCAACAATGCCGGGATCGCGCCCAAGAAAAGATTGGATATTCTGGAGACAACGCCGGAAAGCTACGACAACATTATGTCTGTCAACGCCAGAGGGGCATTTTTTCTAACTCAGCTTGTGGCCAAGCAGATGATTGAACAGGCAAAGCAAAGCGCGGCTGAAAAGCCCTGCATTATCTTTATCTCTTCCATTTCCGCTTACGTCTCTTCGCCGTCCAGGGCAGAATACTGTCTTTCTAAGGCAGCCTTAAGCCAGGCGGCAAGGATTTTTGCCGACAGGCTATCCGAGTTTGGTATCAGCGTTTATGAGATTCGGCCCGGAATAATCAAGACTGAGATGACCGCTCCTGTCCGGCAGAAATATGACAAGCTTATCGCTGAAGGACTCATCCCTCAACAGCGCTGGGGATTTCCTGAGGATGTCGCCAAGGCAGCGGCTGCACTCGCCAAGGGATATTTTGGCTACTCCACCGGCCTCGTTATTGAAGTCAGCGGCGGGATGAACATCCGGCACCTATAGAAGGAGGGGACCTGAGATGAAGAAATCGGAAAGAATCTTTGAAGAGATAAAAAAGAGTCGGCTGATTGCTCTTCTGACGCCGAAGACGAAGGAAGAATGTCTGTCGGCTTATGAATTTTTCCGCCAGTACGGAATCATCCTCGAGATTGCCTTTCGCTCGGATTATGCCTTTGAAGGGATCAAAGCCATCTATGATAAATATCCTGATGCTTTGGTCCTTGCCGGAACAGTGATGACCAGCAAGCAGGCTGAGCAGGCCGTCAAGGCCGGCGCAGCCGGCATTGTATCCGCTGATTACATTCCGGCAGTTGTTGATTGTTGCATAAAGAAGGACGTGATGTGCGTTCCCGGCGGGCTTGCAGACGCAGGCAAGCAGCTCGTTCAGAAAGCCGAAGGCTATGGCTTGACTCTGGATGAATTAAGGAAGAAATACCCTTATCAATGGGTTTATAAACTTTTTCCTGCCTTTTCAGGAAAGCTTTCCAACCTGGATTTGAGCCAATCATGGAGGGGACCTTTCAAGGATTTGACGGTCATATATACCGGCGGCATTACACTCGAAACCATCGAAGAAGCGCTGGCTAAAGACCCGAAAGGGATTTTCTGTGCTTCGGCGTTGACTAAGAATATTGGCGAACTCAAAAAAATGAAGGAAGAGGCTGATAAATGGAAAGCTCTGCTCAAGAAAAAAGCTTCTCTTCCAGAAAAACCTTCACCCCCAAAATTGGCTAAAGATATTCCTCTAAACAGAGTCGTTACTTTCGGAGAGTTGATGATTCGCCTCGCGCCGCCTCCAGGAGTTCGTCTGCGGCTTGCCAGAAATTTCGAGCTGAACTTTGGAGGGGCTGAGGCCAATGTCGCTGTTGACCTGGCGCAGTTTGGTGTCGATGCTTCTTTTGTCACCGTCCTTGCTGAAAATGACCTGGGCGATAATGCCTTGAGCACGCTGAGGATGTTCGGTGTCGATACGCGTTTTATCCTTCATCGCGGCAAAAGGATGGGAATTTATTATCTTGAGCATGGCTTTGGACCCAGGCCGTCAAAGGTCGTCTATGACCGTGCTCATTCTGCCTTCTCTGAAGTCAAGCCAGGCGACCTTGACTGGGAAAGAGTGCTGAACAAAGCACGCTGGTTTCACTGGACGGGGATAACTCCTGCTCTCGGCGATTCTGTTTGCGCCTGCCTGAAGCAAGGATTGGAGCTTGCCAGAAAAAAGGGAATTACGGTCAGCGTTGATTTGAACTATCGAAAGAACCTCTGGAAAGAGGAAAAGGCAAAGGAAATAATGAGCGGACTCATGCCCTTTGTCGATATTCTCATCGGCAATGAAGAAGATCCAACCCGCATTTTCGGAATAGAGGTCAGAGGAACGGATGTCAGCTCAGGAAAGCTAAACATCGAAGGGTATAAAGAATTGACAAAAGCATTGGTCAAGCGCTTTAATCTCAAGAAGGCGGCCATAAGCCTCCGCCAAAGCCTGTCTGCTTCTGAGAATTTCTGGTCGGCTTGTCTATTTGATGGAAGAAAATTTTATCAGAGTCCAAGATATCATCTCTGGATTCTCGATAGGGTGGGAACAGGAGATGCTTTTGCCGCCGGGCTGATCTACGGCATCTTGAAGGGAAAGACGGACCAAGAAGCGTTGAATTTTGCTGTCGCCTCGGCTTGTCTCAAGCACTCTGTCCAGGGCGATTTCAACCTGGCGAGTGTCCAGGAAGTGGAGAGATTTGCAGCCGGAGAAACTTCAGGCCGTGTTCAACGCTGAAATAGTACAGGAAAGGTTTGCAAGGAAGCATTGATATGAATAGGCTCGGGCTGAGCCAGAAGGTTTCATAGATAAAATGAAAGTTGACCTTATGAGATTCATCGACCGCAGAGTTGGCGTCCCCATCTGCTTTGTGCTCTCCTGCATCCATGGATTGGCAAAGATTATAAGGAAACCGGAAACAATGAAAAGTCCCAAAAAAATCCTGTTCATGGAATTGTCTGAGATGGGAAGCATGGTCCTGGCCGCCTCTCTCTTTAAAAAGACAAAAGAGCTTTTCCCTGGAGCAGAGCTTTATTTCCTGACTTTCAAAGAGAACCGTTATGCCCTGGATATCCTCGGCATCTTTCCCGAGGATAAGGTGATAACGGTCAGCACTGAGAATTTTTTTAAATTTCTTCTGACGGCAGCCGGCGCAATCCGAAAGTTAAGAAGAGAAAAAATAAGCGTGGCGATTGATATGGAGTTGTTTGCCAGGTTCACAGCGATTCTGAGCTATCTCAGCGGTGCAAAGAACAGGGTTGGATATTACAGATATCATAACGAAGGCTTGTACCGAGGAAACTTCCTGACACATAGAGTCATGTTCAACCCCCACCTTCATATCGCTCATAACCTTTGCAGCCTGATTTATGCTTTGACTTCAGCCAAGGAAGACTTGCCTTTGACCAAAAAGCAGATTGAGGCAGAGACTCTTGAAGTTCCTAAGTTGAGAATATCAGAAGAGCAAAAGGCAAGCATCCTGGCAAAGCTAAAAGGCGAAAACAAGAACATAACAGCTGGCGACAAGATCATCCTTCTCAATCCCAATGCCAGCGACTTGGTTCCAATCAGGCGTTGGCCGGCCGAGAACTATGTCGAGCTGGCCAGACTCCTTCTCCAGCATAAAGGAGTGTTTGTCGTCATCACCGGAACAGAAGAGGAGAGGGGGTATGCTGAAAGAATCTACGAAGCTGTGGGCTCGGAAAGGTGTCTGAATTTTTCCGGGAGGACGTCTTTCCCAGAGTTGATCGCCCTTTACAGCTTATCCAGTGCCCTGGTCACTAACGACAGCGGCCCTGTTCATTTTTCCAGCTTAACCGATATCAAGACCTTTGCCCTTTTTGGCCCTGAGACTCCAAAGCTCTACGGTCCGCTGGTAAAGAGCTGCCATGTTTTTTATGCCAATTATTACTGCAGCCCCTGCATCTCAGCCTTCAACCAGCGCAGGTCTCCCTGCAACGATAACAGATGTCTAAAAGCAATCTCGGCCAGGGAAGTTTATGAAGAAGTGAAGAAGATACTTGAATAACGGTGGCCATCATGTTTCAAGAAATTTAAGATAGAAAGCTTCCTGTTTTTGTGATGGAAAATAATTTTTATGGCTGTTTAAAGGATTTTTGGATGCTTTCTTTTTAATCAGGAATAGCTGATGCAAAAAAGAAAAGCTTTTCTCCTCATTCTCCTTATCGTCCTCATCTTCCTCTTCCTTTTTCTCTTCAGAGTTAAAGAAGAGATGAGAGATTTTGAAGTCAACTACAAGGCAGCGCAGAGATTGAAGGCGGGGGAGACGCTCTATCAAACCCAGGATAGCCACTACATGTTCAAGTATCTCCCTTTTTCCGCCTTCCTCTACCTTCCCTTATCATTTTTCCCCCTGAATTTGGCCAAAGCCATCTGGTACTTCTTCATCATCTTCTGTTCATTCTCTCTTTTTTATCTATCAAAAAAGATTCTTCTTTCAGAAGGAAAATCCACATACCTTATCGTCCTTCCTCTTCTGATTTTGGCCAAGTTCGTCTTGAGGGAGATTCAACTGGGGCAAATCAACGCCGCGGTGGCCGTCGTTCTTCTGCTCATGGTTCAGTTCTTTGCAGATGGCTTCCCGCAGCAAGTTGCGGCCCAGCCTCTAAAATTAATTTCCGAGAGAAAACATAATTCGAAAAAGGAAATATATGCCGGTCTCTGCTGCGGATTGGCAACAGCCTTAAAGCCTTATGCTTTTATTTTCTTCCCTTATTTTTTAGTGAAAAAAAGGTTAAAACCTCTCCTCAGCGGACTTGGCTTTATGCTCTTGGCTCTTCTTCTCCCTTCGTTTTTCTATGGTTTAAAAGGAAACATAACTGTGCTCAAAGAATGGATTTCGACTCTTTCCCGTTCGACGCCTATTTACTTCACTTCCCAGGACAACATCTCCATTATCGCTCTTTTTAGCAAGTGGACTCAGAATCAGAATCTTTCTCTTTTCCTTGCTGGAGGAGTTATAGCCCTTCTCGCTCTCTTGGTCTTGATGCTTATCTTAAAGGGAAGGGGGATGTCTCGGGCCTCAATCCTGGAGTGTTCAATACTCCTCATCTTAATCCCACTCGTATCTCCGCTCGGATGGGATTACACCCTTCTGATATCAGCCTTAGGGGTGATGCTCGCCATCCATAACTTCTTCAGCTATTCAAGATTTGGAAGGGTTTTGCTCGCTTCGAATTTCATTGTCGTTGCCTTTTCCCTTTATGACCTCATGGGAAGAAGGCTGTATTCAAAGTTCATGTCCTGGTCTGTCATCACCATCAATTTCCTTATCCTCATCGGCTATCTCGCCTATCTACGTTTCAAGAAGGTTTGCTGAGATAGGCTTTCGCCAGACGACATATGTCCCATTTCTGTGACAAAAGATGCAACTTTCTTCTCAGTCTTTTAGTTTTTTAATTGGCATGATATTTGCTTTCAGAAAAATCGATGTTTAATAATATGCGAAAGCGCAGGAGACAAAAAAGCTCAACTTTGTCTCCATTCTGTGGAGAAGAGAGGGACAGAAAGGAAATGGGCACTTGTCTTTGGCCCAGTTCGGATTATAATGATTTTAAAGAAGTTTTGATTGGTATGAAGGAGAAAAGACAATGAAACGTTTAATACAATTAAGATACTTATTTACTTTTTTCCTCCTTATCTCAGTTATTTCTATCTCTTCCTTGAACGCCCAGTATTTCGGACGAAACAAGGTTCAGTATGAGAGTTTCAATTTCAAAGTGATGAAGACCGAACACTTTGATGTTTATTTTTACCCTCAAAACCGAGAGGCAGCCAAGATTGGCGCCCGGATGGCAGAACGCTGGTATGAGCGGCTTTCTCGAATCTTCAATCATCAGTTAAAAGGCCGCCAGCCTCTCATCCTTTACGCCAGCTCCCCTGATTTCCAGCAGACAACAGCGATTCCCGACCTTATCGGCGAAGGGACAGGCGGAGTAACCGAGACCTTCAAAAGAAGGATCATTCTTCCTCTTGGCGCTTCCCTGGCTGATTCTGACCATGTCATCGGACACGAGCTTGTCCACGCCTTTCAATTTGACATCAGCTCTCAGGATGCCCCGCGCTATGCCAGTGCTTCCCCCTCGGTCCTTCGACTTCCGCTCTGGTTCTTAGAGGGTATGTGCGAGTATCTGTCGATCGGGCCGGTTGATGTCAATACATCGATGTGGATGCGTGATGCGACGCGCAGGGATAAAATTCCGACAGTCAAAAAACTCGAAAATCCAGAATATTTCCCTTATCGATATGGCCAAGCCCTCTGGGCTTATATCAGCGGAAGGTGGGGCGATGCCGCGGTGGGAAAAATTATGAAAGGAGTCAGCCGAACAGGCGATTATAAGACGGTTTTTAAAAGAGTTTTGGGAGTTTCTGAGGAGACTCTTTCCAAAGACTGGAAAAAATCACTCAAAGAAGCCTATACACCCCTCTCCTCGTTGACCCAGCTTTATGGAGACCACAGCCGCCCGATGGTGGTAGGGTCATTAATGAACAGATATAATCTTTCTCCCTCTCTTAGCCCGGATGGCAAGGAGATTGTCTTCCTCTCCACCCGAGACCTTTTTTCCATCGACCTCTATTTAGCAGATGCTCAAACGGGCAAAATCAAGCGTAAACTTACCGATACAGCCCTCAACCCCCATTTTGAAAGCCTGGGATCTATCAGGTCAGCAGGATGCTGGAGCAGTGATGCGAAAAAATTCCTCTTCGGTGCGATAACCAAGGGAAAACCCGTTCTAACTGTGATGAATATGGAAAATAAAGAGATAGAAAAAGAAGTCGAGCTTCCCCAACTCGGAGAGATTTTGAATCCAACCTGGTCTCCGGACAGCCGCTTCGTTGCTTTCTCAGCCCTGGTCGGCGGCCTGACAGATATCTTCATCTATGAGCTTCAGAGCGGCAATCTTAAAAGGATGACCAACGACCCCTTTGCCGACCTCTATCCTTCTTGGTCACCCGACGGGCGGAGTATAGCCTTTTCTACTGAAAGATTCTCCACAGACCTTACCCTGCTGAATGTGGGAAACCTGGACCTGGCCTTGATGAATCCTGAGACAGAAGAAATCCAGAAAGTTCCTGGCTTTAGTGGAGCAAAGAATATCAATCCTCAATGGTCTGCGGATTCAAAAAGCCTCTACTTCTTGTCTGACCAGAACGGAATATCCAATATCTATCAAATTGACTTAGAGAGCCAGAAAATTAATGAAGTGACAAATATTTACACCGGAGTGTGCGGCATAACTGAATCAAGCCCGGCTATCTCTGTTTCTCAAGCAAGCGGCCAGCTTGCCTATTCCCTCTATGATGAAGACAAATTCAGCATCTTCGCCATAGATTCTCTGCAGGCTTCGACAGAGAAAGAACCGGTCTCCCAGTTAGGAGAGGTCAATCCCTCGATCCTTCCTCCAAGGAAAAAGCAAGAAGGGGAGGTTCTCGGTCTTTTGAAGAATCCATTATTGGGGTTGCCCAAGGAAACCGAGTTTCGAGTTGAAGATTATAAGCCGAAGTTGAAGCTGGATTATAT
>CAZGMN010000087.1:0-1211 GCA_964526905.1 uncultured Eubacteriales bacterium | reverse complement strand
ATATCAGCCAGCCCCAGGTGGCTATCGGCGCTGACCGCTTCGGCACTTATGGAGGCGGAGGCATCGCCTTCATGTTCAGTGATATGCTTGGATACCATTCTCTGGTTGCATTGACCGATATCTACAGCCGGCTTATTGATTCGACAGCTTTAGTCGGCTACCAGAACAGCCGGCACCGGTTGAACTGGGGAGCTGTGGCCATGCGCATTCCTTATGTTTATGGTTGGATTAGTGGAGGATTCGGCACAGCTCTTAATCGGCTCGCGTATATCGAACAAGAATACATTTACCGTCAAATCGATTATCAATTATCTGCATTTACGGCCTATCCCTTCAATCAGCTTCAACGCTTCGAGCTTTCGGCCGGCCTCAGGCTAATTGATTTTCAGCAAGTTGTCTACACTCGTGCTTATGATTATTATGATAATTTTTTATTTTTAAATGATAAACAAACGCTTCCTTCGCCGCCAAGCCTCAAATTCGCCACGACTTCTGCGGCCCTGGTTTATGACAGCGCCTTTTTCGGAGCGACAAGCCCGCTCATCGGGCAGAGCTATCGTTTTGAAGTTGCACCCTACATGGGCTCGATTAATTTCTCTACCATCCTCGCTGACTACCGCCGTTATTTTATGCCCATAAGGCCGTTCACCTTAGCTTTTCGTCTGCTTCACTACGGCCGATATGGAGAAGGTGCGGAGGATAGTCGTCTCTATCCGCTCTTCTTGGGATACGAGTACTTTATCCGAGGTTACGATTATTATTCTTTTAGCTCCCAAGAGAATTTTAATTTCGAACGCCTCTGGGGGAGCAGAATGTTGGTGGCCAACGCAGAGCTGCGCTTCCCTCTGTTCAACGTTCTTGGCATCGGAAGGGGTTTTTACGGCATTCTTCCCATTGAATTTGTGGCATTCTATGACGCGGGCACCGTCTGGTGGAAAGGCCAGAACATCGGGCACAAAAATTTTCTTGAAAGCACAGGAATTGGCCTTCGGATGAATGTTCTTGGCTATATCATTCTTGGAGTCAACTACGTCAAACCCTTTGACAGGCCTAATTCGGGCTGGCGCTTCCAGATATCTTTAATTCCTGGATTCTGAGTTTGGGTTTTTATAGATCAGGCTAAGTGTTTCGAAAACACGTCGCTTTTGTCCCAGCGAGACAAAAGCGACTCGGTTTCTGGCTTCGCTCTCCTCTCCCTTCGGTCGAGGAAC
>CAZGMN010000086.1:0-12095 GCA_964526905.1 uncultured Eubacteriales bacterium | reverse complement strand
GGCGAGCTCTGCCGCTTGGCCCTCCGCTCCTTGACCCGCTATTTTGAGGTTTTAACCGGCAGTGAGCTTCGGCCCGGGGTCATCGCGGCCATTCAGACATTTGGCGACCGGATTAATCTCCACCCCCATCTCCATTTCCTGGTGACCGAGGGTGGGGTGATGGGAAAGATGCCCGAGAGACCGAGCGGATGGACTACCTGGAGTTCATCGCCCGAGTCACCTCCCATATTCCTGACAGAGGCCAGGTCACAATTCGGCCTCTACGCTAACGCTCATCGAGGGAAGCTCCGGAAGGCAAGCCTGGAGGCCTCCCCTCTCCGGATGATGGAGGAGGAACTCCGCCCAATCCCCGCCAAGGGCTGGGCCGAGATGATGCGTAAGGTCTATGAGGTCGATCCCATGGTCTGTCCTCGATGCGCTGGAACAATGAAGGTGATCGCCTTTCTCACCGACCATAAGGTTGTGGATAAAATCATCGACCACCTCAAGCTGACCTTTGTCGCAGAGAGACCGCCCCCACCGCATATCGCCTACCAAGAAGTTCTGATGGCTGCCGAGGCCCCAACTGAATATTCTTCGTGATTCTCTCCTTTCCCGAAAGGAGAGGTCTGTCTGATTTCAGGGGCTTTAGGCCGTCAGGACGGCCTCAAGCGCATATCCCTGACCTCCCAAGCCAGCATTGACAGTGATTGCTGTCTTGGTCTATGCTTCCTTTCGATGGTTAGAGTAGCAAATCGTCACGAAGAGGCTCGCCCGGCCTCTTCAACCAAAAAGCAAATTCTTATCCTTTCCTTTTACCATCTTTCATGATGAGCGGAGGAAAAAATCGCTGTGAAGGTGCATGCTCGGCCATTGCAGCCGAAAAGCAATTTATCCATTTATCCCTGGAAATTCTCTCCTTCATGGAGAGTGAGGGCAAGGTCTGTTACCCGCATGGGAAAGACACTCCTGAGGAGGAACGGATGGACTACGTGGAAAATTTGAGTAATCTTGTGGCGATGATTGAACAAATATTTGGCATTTGTGGAATAATCATGTATTCTAATTAACCTGGTTTCCAAATAACAATGACAATCCAACTTAAAAGCCAGTATCACAAAAGGAGATTCTTACACGACAGCTCCAAGAAAGAGTGACTTAGGAGTTTAGACATAAAAATACTTTTGGTTTATCCGAAATATCCAGATACGTTTTGGAGTTTTAAGCATGCCCTGAAATTCGTTTCAAAAAAAGCATCTTTCCCGCCGCTTGGTATATTGACCGTGGCTTCAATGCTTCCCAAAGAATGGGAGAAAAAGCTTATTGATATGAATGTTTCTGTCTTAACAGAGGATGACCTTGAATGGGCTGACTATGTATTTATCAGCGCTATGGTCGTTCAAAAAAAGTCGGCAATGGAAATCATAAGAAGATGTAAAAAATTAGGAATTAAAATGGTTGCAGGCGGCCCTCTTTTTACCTCAGGATATGAAGAATTTGAGGATATAGACCACTTTGTTCTTAATGAGGCTGAGAGCACGCTTCCCTCTTTTCTGGACGATTTAAAAAAGGGATGCACCCATCACATTTATACCTCAAAAGAATGGCCTGATTTAAGGGAGACACCTCCGCCACAGTGGGAGCTTATTAACATGAAAAAATATGATTCAATGTGCATTCAGTATTCCAGAGGATGTCCTTTTAATTGCGAATTTTGTGATGTCGTCGTTCTCAATGGAAACAAACCACGGACTAAGAGCAAAGACCAGATTTTAGAAGAACTGGAAGTTTTATATTCACGGGGCTGGAGAAGTTCGGTATTTTTTGTTGATGATAATTTCATAGGCAACAGGAAAAGACTGAAAACGGAAATTCTGCCGTTTTTAATCGATTGGATGAAACAGAAAAATTATCCTTTTTCTTTTTCCACTGAAGCATCTATAAATCTTTCCGATGACGAGGAACTAATGCGATTAATGGTAAAGGCTAGGTTCAAAAAGGTTTTTATTGGAATTGAAACCCCAAATGAGGAGAGCCTTACAGAATGCGATAAATATCTGAATAAGAATCGTGACCTGATCGCCTGTGTTAAAAAAATACAGAGCAACGGTCTTGAAGTTCAGGGAGGATTCATTGTAGGTTTTGATAATGATCCCCCTTCAATTTTTGAAAGACAGATAAGTTTTATTCAAAAGAGCGGAATTGTTACTGCCATGGTTGGATTGTTGAATGCTCCTCGTGGAACAAGGCTTTATCATCGTTTGAAAAAAGAAGAGAGATTGCTGAATGATCCATCCGGTGATAATACGGACTTTTCGATCAACTTCATCCCCAAAATGAATATTGAAACGCTCATGGATGGTTACAAGAAAATCCTTAATACGATTTATTCACCCAAACACTATTATAAACGGGTGATAACATTCTTAAAGGGATATAAACCTAAACCATTAAAGAAAAAAATCAATCTCAAATTTAGTAACTTCAAAGCATTCCTTAAATCTATCTGGTTATTGGGGATAAAAGGAAAAGAAAGATTGCATTACTGGAAACTTATTTCCTGGACATTGGTAAGACATCCTCGCTTCTTCCACTTAGCGATATCACTTGCTATATATGGCTTTCATTTCCGAAAAATTGTGCAAATTTAATTATTTAAAAATAAATTTTGCTCCTACTCGCCTCATACTCTTTAAAATGTACTTTATAATTCTGGAGCAAACGTCAATAAACGCTAATATATAATCATTTCCCTATGCTGACCAAATTACCTTTTTTCGATTAACTCCAAAATAAATCTCTTTTTCAGCTTCATTCCAGCAGCACCGAGAATGACTCTGACAGCCTGAACATTCCTTCCCTGTTTTCCAATAACCTTGCCTACATCTTCCGGAGCAACCTTTAATTCAATGATTGAGCTCTGTTCCCCGTCTAATTGGGAAACCTGCACCTTGTCTGGATTGTCCACTAAAGATTTGGCAATCAATTCAACGAGTTCTTTCACTTTAACCTCCCTTAATACCTAAACTGTTTTTTCCACCTTAGATAAATTCTTTTGGCTCACTCGTCTCCCCTCAGCCACACATTCGCTCAGGTATCTTTTTTTATCAAGTCAATATTCCATTTTACCAGCTTTCTACGTTTAACCTGAAATCCTTCCTTTTCTTTTCTCTCTCCCTCTTTTTTCTCTTTTTCTTCTCGCTCTTTCTCTTTTTTCATTGTCTCTTCTCTCTTTTTCTTTTGTCATTGATTTACTTCCTTTCTGAGGAAAATAAGGGTTTAATGGAACTCACACAGCCCAGCCAACCTCTTCTTAGCATCCTCAACTTCAGCAGGACCAGGATCAGCGTCTTTCCAGAGGTCAAGGAATTTATTATAATTATCTACGGCTTTGCTCTTCGCACCAGTTCCAGGCTGATGAGATTCTCCTCTAAGAAGAAGTGGGAAGCCCTCCCGCGAGAAAAATTCAGCTATTAAGCTATCATCAAAGTTTGAAATTTTATGGAACTTTCCTTTTTTGTCTCGCCCTCTTTTCACCTTGCACCCCGGAAATAGATTCAGCTATTTTGTAAAGGACTCTAGTTTTTTACTGTAGCTTGAACGCTTTAACTTTCTTATCGCTTTTTCTTGGATTTGCCTGATTCTCTCCCGCGTAACGTTGTATTGCTGCCCGACCTCTTCTAGGGTATGTTCGTTGCCGTCTCCCAGCCCAAATCTCATTTTTAAAACGTTTGCTTCTCTCTCGGTATGAGTTTTCAGCGCTTCCTCAATTTTCTCTCTCAAATTAATATGAATGACTTCATCGGGAGGAGAAAGGATATCCTTACCCTCGATAACATCACTCAAATGACTTTCATCTCCTTCTCCTATTGGCATCTCAAGTGAAAGAGGTACTTGGGCAATTTTTATGATTTTTTGTACCTTACTGACGGACATATCCATCTTTTCCGCAATCTCTTCATGTGTTGGCTCTCTACCATTTTCCTGGACAAGGCTTTTTTTAACTCTATTTAATTTGTTTATGACTTCGATCATATGCACAGGGATTCTTATCGTCCTTGCCTGATCAGCAATTGCACGTGTTATGGCTTGCCTTATCCACCAATGCGCATAAGTTGAAAATTTATACCCTCTTTGGTATTCAAATCTATCCACTGCTGTCATCAAGCCTATGTTTCCTTCCTGGATTAAATCAAGAAACTGGAGTCCGTAGTTACTGTATTTCTTGGCTATGGAAACCACGAGTCTTAAGTTAGAGGCAACAAGTTCTTTCTTCGCTCGATCGCAGATCTGCTCTCCTTTAGCGATGGTTTGCATTGTTTTTCTCAATTCCTGCAAATCAAGACCAATTTCTTTCTTGTATATTCTCAAAAGCTTATCGATTTTTTTGACCCTAAGTTTCAGTTCCTCTTCCACTTTCTTGCCCTTAGCCTTGGTGAAAGAGGCATTCAACTCTTGCTTGCTTGTTTCTAATTCGTCCATGACCTTTAGCTTTTCACGAAGACTCTCAATTACCTTATCGCTATAAGCTGAGCGGATATTAAGTTCCCTGATGAGGCGGCTCGTTTTGATGATGAGACGCCCTCGTGCAACAGCATATTTCTTTGATGCGGGGATTTTTTCTAATTGGGTGCTTAACTTTTTTATTTCGTTGATTCTGGCTAGAATCCTCTTTTCTTTCTCGAGCTTTTTTTTTGTGAATTCATCTTCTCTGGAATTTAACACAGGTTGGAAGATTTCATCATCTTCGTCTGCTTTCTCTTCCAGCGAGAGAATTTCATTGTGGACAAATCGTGTTTTTGAAAGGGCTCTAACAATTATCTCTTTTCCTCTTTCAATTTCCTTTGCTATGAGTATCTCTGCCTCTCTTGTCAACAGCGGAATGTTACCCATCTCTCTCATGTAGATTCTGACAGGATCCAATGTTCGCTCCGGGCCCTCGAAGGAAACGATGGGCGGCTTTCTTCTTTTGGAGTGAACTTCTCTTTGTTTATCGGGAAATTTCATCCTGCGATCATCAGCCTCCATGTTCGATGTTCCAATACCAAAAGAGCAGAATTGTTACTGCTCTTAAGAAAATCTCCAAGTTTACTTTAAATTTCTTCTTTTTCTCTGCTCTCTCTTTCTTCTCTCTCTCTTCCTTTCTCTTTTCTTTCTTTCCTTTCTCTCATATTTTTTCATTCATTCTTCCTTTTTGGAATTTAATAGTTGATCACAGCTTATTACATTCCACTTGGGATACCTCTATCTCTCATGGGAGGCCAATAACCAAACAGCCTGATATCAGCAAACAATCAAGAAGATAAATTAGGCGTCTTTCAGGCAGAATTTTCCTTTTTTTTGGCTGGAATGGTAGGAGTATTTACGAATTTGCAGGGGAAAATGGGCGAACCAGGCAGCTCTCAAATATCCTTTAATGCAAAATTTAACTATGATTTTAAATGTCTGAGCGCCGCTTATCAGAAGCGTCTCCCACCCCCGAACCCACCTCGACGGTCATCAGGACGAGGGCGAGCCTCATTGACCCTAAGAGCGCGTCCCTTCAAATCTTTGCCATCAAGCCCGGAGATTGCGGACTGGGCTTCGGCACTGCTGGACATCTCCACAAATCCGAATCCCCTCGAATCCCCGCTGAACCTGTCTGTGATGATTTTGACAGATGTGACCTGCCCGAAGGCTCCAAAAGCCTGTTTCAAATCTTCTTCAGTGGCCTCTCGCGGCAAATTCCCTACATAAATATTCATTTCTGACTTCCTTTTAATAATGAATTTTTCAGGAGGAAAATAGTTTTTTGCTTATTTAAGTATTTCTCCTCCTTTGTGATCCCTGCCTGTTCTTAAAACCGGACAGGTCTCTTCAATTTCAACATGAACCATATTAGCACAGGCAAAGTTCAAGTTCAATCTAATCTTATAGCAATCAAGACAATTTAAAATTACATTATTAACGGACTCGAGCACTTAAAAAAGCGTATCTTCTCCATCCTCCATATCATCCGTGTTTATAGTAAAGCCCTGGGAAAAAGGCGGAATTTGAGGAACCATTCACTTTGAAGCCAGGGTCATCGGTCTTGGATATGGCCAAGGCTGTTCATATGGATTTTGCCCGAATACTGAAGTATGCCCGCATCTGGAACAAAGCCAAATACCAGGGCCAGATGGTCAACCGCGACCACATCCTCGAGGATGAAGACATCATCGAGCTCCACATTTAATGTCAGCGCTTAACTGAGATAGCTGCCTTACCGCGTTCTTTAGTCGATGATCTTAAAAATGATTTTTTCCTGGCTCCTGCTTTTCTGATTCAATCCAACCTTAAAATTGGGAATATGGAGATATTGCATAATCCTTTGGATGGCGATTTGATGATATCTCCTACTATCAGAGTCGTCCTGTTCCGAGACAACGCTTGTTGTCTTCTCCTCCTTACGTTGGTCATCTCCTGTTTACTCTCCGGAGCAAAAAGGCTTGGTCTCCTGCAGCATCTTCCAGGCGCAGGGGGGCAAAGACCTGGCGTTGAGCGCGCTGGCCCGTTTCTTGATGAAAAGCTCCTGCTGTGGCAGGAGTTTACCGTCCTCGACATCCCGAGCGGACTGTCCTCTATCGGGTGTTGTTCCATTACTTCGACCGCTTCCTGGCGGAATACGAGAGCCGGTTCGAGAAGGAGTATGGTTTCTTCCGCCCGATCGTCAAGGAGGTGGTCGAGCGCTACCTCGATTGCGGCAACCCCCGCTGCGGGTTTGCCCGCATCCGCTGTCCAGACTGTGGCGAGGAACGACTCCTGATGTTTTCCTGCCGCACCCGCGGTTTCTGTCCCTCTTGCCATGCCAGGAGGCTGGAGGAATGGGGTGAATGGATGGGGGAAGAGCTTCTCCTCGACGTCCCTCACCGCCAGGTCGTCTTCACCATCCCCAGGATGCTTATTCCTGACAGGGGCCAGGTCACAATTCGTTACTCCGGCCTCTACGCTAACGCTCATCGAGGCAAGCTCCGCAAGGCAAGCCTGGAGGCCTTCCCTCTCCGGATGATGGAGGAGGAACTCCGCCCAATCCCCGCCAAGGGCTGGGCCGAGATGATGCGTAAGGTCTATGAGGTCGATCCCATGGTCTGTCCTCGATGCGCTGGAACAATGAAGGTGATCGCCTTTCTCACCGACCATAAGGTTGTGGATAAAATCATCGACCACCTCAAGCTGACCTTTGTCGCAGAGAGACCGCCCCCACCGCATATCGCCTACCAAGAAGTTCTGATGGCTGCTGAGGCCTCCACTGAATATTCTTCGTGATTCTCTCCTTTCACGAAAGGAGAGGTCTGTCTGATTTCAGGGGCTTTAGGGCTTCAGGACGGCCTCGAGCGCATATCCCTGACCTCCCAAGCCGGCATTGACAGTGATTTCCCTTTTGGTCTATGCTTCGTTTCGATGGCTAGAGCTGCAAATCGCCACAAAGAGGCTCGCCCGGCCTCTTCAACCAAAAAGCAAACTCTTATCCTTCTTGCCATCCCAGCACATTCTCCTTTATCATCCTTAACAATGGAGTGAGGTAAGTTCTGCATATGAACGCCTATCCATCCAGCGCAGCAAAAAAGGTATTTCTTATGAAATCTGGCTTCGTAAATGTTATGGGTTATATTTACGAAGCAGAGGAATTATAGATTTAATTTCTTAATTGGGCGAATATACCCTGCAAAGGAGGAAAAAATGAAAAGAAATTTATTTTTGTTATTGTCGGCAGCGATTGTATTTATGGTCTATGCCACAGCCCAGACACCCACTAAAAAATACGACATAAAATCCGGTATCGTAACCTACGAGTCAATCATGAAGATGGGAGATATGGAGATAAAGGAAAAAACCATAGTTTATTTCGATGATTACGGAATGAAGGAGTGCAAAGAGACCTATTCCGGGGATCGATTAGAAGAAAGTTATTTCAGCAATGGAAAAGACCTATATCGCGTCAGACACGACGAAAAAACGGCATACAAGCAGGGTTCGGCTTACCGTGGAACCGAGCTGCGAGTGGAGTGGACGGAGTTTGGAACGGAGGAGGAGCGCCAGGCCGGCAAGTATAAAAAACTACCCCCCATGACTGTAGCCGGTAAAAATTGCGAAATGTTTGAGGCCAATGACGGAAAAGGAAATATCACCCGCTACGGGGGTTGGAATAAGATTTTATTGTACATGGATTTGCAGACGGGAGGTGTCCAAAATATCCAACGAGCTATCAAGGTCGAAGAGAACGCACAGGTTCCCCCTGAAAAATTTCAAGTTCCTGCAGGATTTATAATAAAGTAGTAATTACAGGAAATGATTATTGAGACGCTTTGAGGCGATGGATAATCCGCATATTGCCTCCTTAAGGATAGATAAAATAATGATGTAATCGTAGATAGGAACCTGCCTTTTTTGCACATTCGCCATATTTTCCCCTGAGCCGCAAAACTCTGCTCCCGTGCACGAAAAAATTGTATTCGCTGCTGACATTGGATATCAAGGTTAGACAAGCAGATGAAGCGGACGAGAGGCGAAAAGGCAGAGCACCTGGTTTTCGATCAAATCTAGGGCGTGCCATTGACATTTTTTCTTTCGGATTTATATTTGCCCACGATGGTTAGAGGGGTAAATCGACACAAAAAGGCTCACTTGGCCTTCACAGCCGAAAAGGAAACTCTTATATCCCATGAGCATTCCCCAACTGAATTTGACACCCCAGCAGCCATAATTTACACTCTCTGAGGATGGCCGGAGGGGCAAATTGTCATAAGGAGCCTCGATCCATCGGCACAGCCAAAAAGGAGATTCTTATATTTTTATCTCAGGCATCCTATTTACGACTCCTGGATTGTATTTATTGTTCCCGGAATAGTTTTGATCATAAATTCTTTGCTGGGATTGACCATCCCCCTCTTTATGTATCTCAGCTATAGAGTCCTGATCGTGGAGGAAGAAAGATATTTGGGAGACATGTTCGGTGGGGAATATCTTAAATACAAAAGGAGAGTGGGAGCTATATTTCCTAAATTCCAAACCTTATTCAGGAAAAGGGAATGATAAGAGATATATAAAGGATAATGATGACAAAATGCATTTGTTCGGTTTATGACTATATTGTGGCCGAAGGCCGTTTGTGTGAGTTGCCCTCAGGTCTTTATTCTGATAGAATATAAAAAAATATCGCTATTATCAGACTGTGCTCGAGGAGATTTTTATGAAAAGGATTGTCCATAAGTCTTATAGCTTCAAGGAAGCACAAAGATGGGATATCAGGCAACAGGTCAGTATGAGCCACGAGCAACGACAAAAAGCCGCGAAGGAACTTAGGCGCAGAGTCTTTGGCAAGAACGCGAAAGATGTGCGACTTTGCCTGAAAGGAAGATGAAGGCTTCCCATTTTTCATCGGACATTCAGGATTTTCTCCGTTTGCTGTCCGCGAACCACGTGAGGTACGTCATCGTTGGGGGCGAGGCCGTGATCTACCACGGTTTTGCCCGCTTGACCGGAGACATCGATATCTTTTTCGAGCCCATTGCCAAAAACGTCCAGAATCTCTATCGAGCCCTCAAAACCTTTTGGCGAGGTTCCATCCCGGGTCTGCAATCAGCGCAAGAACTCCTGTCCCCGGGTGTTATTATTCAATTTGGTGTTCCCCCAAATAGGATAGATCTTGTGAGTTTAATCACTGGAGTTCCATTTAGGGATGCTTGGTCATCTAGATCTCGCGTGGAGGTCAAGATCAAAAAGCGAGTCTGCTCAGTTTATTTTATAGGCCTCGATCAGCTCATAAAAAACAAAGAAGCCATCCGGCGCCCCAAGGACCTTGAGGATTTGGCATATCTGAGGACAGCGAAGAAAAAACGAAAAATCGGCTGACGAGAAGGTCAAGCCTCCAGATGCTCAGTCAATTTACGCCCGTTCCCCGATAGGGTAATATTATCGCCATAGCGCCCCTGTAGCTCAGTGCATAGAGCGACGGTCTCCGGATCCAATGAGGCCTATTCTTCTAGCCTTCTGAAAACAAAGCAATAGTCAATTTTTCCAGCAATTTACAAACTATCTCTAGGTATAGGAAAGTACGGGAAAGTATACGGAAGTATACCGGGGATGGTCACAATCTGGTCACAGTTCTCATTAAGGATGTGAGACTCGATATTTAGTTCGTCTTAATACCGAAAGAATATGGGAAAGGCCAGGTCAGCTTGACACCTACGCTTCTCATGATTTACATTCTTCAGCGATGGCCGGAAGAGAAAATTCGAGCAAAAATGCGAACTGTGCTGGAATAGCCCAAAAACGAAATTCCTTTGCCCTAAATAAAACGCCACGGATCACCTTGATCGTCATTCTGCGCTTTTTAGCCATGAGCCTCGTTCTAGTGGCCGTACTCTTCCTGGCCGCCGGGAAGCTGGACTGGTGGGAAGGCTGGGCGTATGTTATCCAGGCCTTTATTGTCCTCGTTTTCAGCCGTGCGATTCTTATCCGCAAAAATCCGGACCTGGCGCAGGAGCGGGCAGAAGCCGGAAGCAAAGAGAACGTCAAGCCGTGGGACCGCATCCTGATGCCGCTTATGTCCATCTGTCTCCCAGTGATGGCCTGGATCGTCTGCGGGCTGGACGAGCGCTTCGGTTGGTCGCCCGACCTGCCGGACGGCATCCAGCTCATCGCCCTGTTGTTGATGTTCGCGGGCAGTATGCTCGGCACCTGGGCGATGATTGTCAACCGCTTCTTTTCCTCCATGATGCGCATCCAGTCCGAGCGCGGCCACACGGTAGTCAGCGGCGGGCCTTACCGCTTCGTGCGCCATCCGGGCTACGCCGGCAACGTCTTGAGCTGGATTGCCTCGCCGGTTTTCTTCAGTTCAATCTGGGCAGCCATTCCCGCCATCCTGGCCATCATCGTGACCGTCGCGCGCACCGCCCTGGAGGACCGGACGCTGCGGGCGGACCTGTCCGGCTACCGGGATTACGCCAAAATTGTGCGCCGCCGCCTGGTGCCCGGGATATGGTAAAAAGATGAGTTTGAAGATCGCAGCCCACATTATTACCCATGGCCTCTTTTACGGCCTTGTCGTGACCGGATATCTTTTCCTTATCATGATTAGCTTCAGCCCTCGCGTTTGGGGCTATATGGACTATCCAGACATCGTGAAGAGAAAAGTCCCGGCCCAGACCAGGAAGGAGAAAAAGCTGGGGGCGATCGTCGGCCTCCCTTGGTTTGTTTTCGTTGTGGGATTTCCTGCCTTCTCGACCTTCGCCCTCAAGTCCAAGCTCGGAGGGGAGATACCGTTCTTGGCGGCTTTGCTCAACGTGCTTGTCATGTTCTTCTTTGCCACTTTGGGGGACCTTGTGCTTCTGGATTGGATCATTGTCAGCAAGATCACGCCGAAGTTCGTAATCATCCCCGGGTCGGTCAAGGAAGACTACAAGGACTTCTCCCATCACTATAAAGGTCACGCCAAAGCGGCGATTCCCATAATCATCCTCGCTTTCATCATCGCCGCGCTGGCCAGCTTGCTGTAGAGGCTATGGACTGGGCCGTTGTTGGGTCCGAAAAAGTGCAGGTCCATGGACACGCTTGGTTCAATATAAACAAAAAGACAAGAAAGGTTTGCAACCTGGCTGCTGAAAAATATCATAGCCTTTTTCATGATGAGGTGAAGGAAAAGGAGTACAATCGCAAACTGCTTAATGCTTTCGGAAATAAATTTGCGCCGAGGATTTAGCCAGCCAGGATTCAGCCGGGATCTTGGAGGCCATTTTAGCCAGACTCAGAGAGAAAAAAATCGAGCTCATTCCCGAGGAACAATCCATCCTTGCTGACAGCCCATTCTTTTTAAGAAGAGTATTAATCGTGGCTAACAAGTCAGACCTTCGCAGTGCAGAGGAAAATTTCTTGCTATTAAAAAAAGCTCTCGAGCCGAAGTTTTCTCCTCTCGCCATCTCAGCCAAGCGTGGTGACAATCTCGAGCAATTAAAAAAGCGCATCTTCTCCATCCTCCATATCATCCGAGTTTACAGCAAAGCCCCAGGGAAAAAAGCGGAATTCGAGGCTCCATTCACCCTGAAGCGAGGGTCATCGGTCCTGGATATGGCCAAAGCTGTTCATATGGATTTTGCCCG
>CAZGMN010000085.1:6719-12186 GCA_964526905.1 uncultured Eubacteriales bacterium | reverse complement strand
ATGGTATATATAAAAATCTCCATTAAATCGATTCTCAATAAATGTATGCTCTAAAATCTAAAAGGAGGTTTAATAAATGGCTTCATTAAAGCAAAAACTTGCAGCAAAGATCGGACCGATGCGCGAAAAGGTCGGCGCTATCATGAAAGCCCACGGCGAGATGAAGGTCTCCGATGTCTCGATTGCCCAGGCCTACGGAGGCATGCGTGGTGTCAAGTGCATGGTCTGGGAAACCTCAGCCCTTGACCCCATGGAAGGTATTCGTTTCCGAGGCTTCACCATTCCTGAGCTTCGAGAAAAGCTGCCCAAGGCCCCTAAAGGCGAAGAGCCCCTGCCTGAAGGAATCTTTTATCTCTTGCTCCTCGGCGAATTGCCTACTGACCAGGATGTTAAAGAGATTACCAAGGAATGGCAGAAGCGGAGTAAGCTCCCCAGATACCTGGTCAATGTCCTTAAAGCCATCCCCAAAGATGTCCATCCTATGACCCAATTCTCGTTAGGCATCCTCACCCTCCAGAGAGATTCCATCTTCTCCAAGAAGTACACAGAAGGAATAAGCAAAATGGAATACTGGGACTCGACCTACGAAGATGTGATGAACCTTCTGGCCAAGCTCCCTGCGATTGCGGCTTATATCTACCGCAAATCTTATAAAGCCGCCAAGCATATCCCTGCTAATCTCAAGCTCGATTGGGGTGGAAATTTTGCCCATATGCTCGGTGTCAAGGACGAAGCCTTCAAAGAGCTCATGCGGCTTTACCTTGTTATTCACAGCGACCACGAAGGTGGAAATGTCTCAGCTCACACCACCCATCTCGTCGGCTCAGCTCTTTCTGACGCCTACTATTGTCTCTCGGCTGGCATGAACGGCTTGGCCGGGCCTCTGCACGGGCTGGCCAACCAGGAAGTCCTGCGCTGGATCTGGGACTTGAAGGAAAAAATTGGCGACGAGCCAACCAAAGACCAGCTGAAAAAATATGTTTGGGATACGCTCAATGCCGGCCAGGTCGTCCCCGGATACGGCCATGCCGTTCTGCGCAAAACAGACCCAAGATACACGGCCCAGAGGGAGTTCGCCCTCAAGCACCTTCCTGACGACAAAATCTTCAGAATCGTCAGCGCTCTCTACGAGATCGTGCCTGACATTCTGATGGAGCAGGGCAAGGCGAAAAACCCCTGGCCGAATGTCGACGCCCACTCCGGATGTCTGCTCTATCACTACGGCGTGAAAGAATGGGATTTCTACACAGTTTTCTTCGGCGTTTCCCGTGCGATGGGCGTTCTTTCCCAGTTAATCTGGAGCAGGGCGCTCGGCCTTCCCATCGAAAGACCCAAGAGCGTGACCACGGACTGGATCGAAGGCCAGATAAAGCAGGTGCAGGCAGCTCCAAAACAGCCAAGCTGAAGCTAAATAAAAACAGATAGGTTCAGCAGGCCAGAAAAAGAATTCTTAAAAAGGGGCATTTGAATGCCCCCTTTTTTATATCCTTCAATATAAGCAAAAAACTATAGGAATATGGGTAACCAAAGAATAAGTTGCTTAAGATATAGCGAAGTATTATATTAAACAAAAGCCCCAGACAAAAAACTTAGGGACAAAATGAACAACAAAGAAAAAAGCCCTTTTACTCCGGGAAGTCCTGTTCCTGTTGAACTGTTCGTGGGAAGGTCAAATCAAATTAGAGAACTTATAAGGTATGTTAAGCAAACTTCATCAGGCAAACAAGAAAATATCTTTTTGATCGGGGATAGAGGAATAGGAAAGAGCTCATTAGCATCATTTCTTCGCTATTGGGTTGCTACCCAAATGAATATGCTGGGTGTTCATGTCTTCTTAGGCAGAACATCTACTTTAGAACAAATGGTTCGCCATATCTTTGAGCAGCTTCTAAAAGAAACTAAAGTACAAACCTGGTTTAATGATATCGCTGGTTTATTTGGAAAGTATATTAAGGAAATCGGCCTATTTGGCATTTCTGTAAGTTTTTCACCGCCAGAGGAAGATTTAAAGGAATTAGTTAGGAAATTCCCGGAGGCTCTCTACAATTTCCTCGGCAAAATAAAAAAACAAAAAGCAGGATTATTTATTGCGTTAGATGATATCAATGGTTTAGCTGAACAAAAGGAGTTTGCAGATTGGTATAAAAGTTTTGTCGATGAAGTTGCAACTCATTATAAAGACTTTCCAGTCTTTACAATGCTTATAGGACTTCCTGAAAAGAGAGATTGTTTATCTAGCCTCCAACCCTCACTCATGCGCATATTCAGAATAGTTGAAATAGAAAAGCTTTCTGATTCAGAAGTAGAACAATTTATCTCTCAGGCGTTCACCCAAGCTAATATAAAAATCGAGCCGGTTGCGATAGATTTGATGGTTCGATATACAAGCGGACTCCCGCTTTTAATGCACGAGATAGGCGACGCCACTTTTTGGTTGGATAATGATGGATTAATAAATAATGATGACGCTTCTCATGGAATACTAATAGCAGCAGAGAAAGTTGGAGAAAAGTATCTCGATCCAAAAGTATACAGAGCGATAAAAAGTACTCGTTATAGATCAATACTAAGAAAATTGGGAGAGGAGCCAATTTCAAGAAATTTTCTTAGGAGAAATTTAGAGTCAAAACTAGATGAAAATGAGAAAAAAGTATTTAATAATTTCCTAAGAAAAATGAGAAATTTGGGAGTGATTGAGCTTGATGTAGAAAGGGGTTCTGGAGCTTACAGGTTTATCAATGAAATATATCCTATTTACATCTGGATGGAGAGCATAAAATCTAAGAAAAAGGGTGATATAAGATAGGCCATTTCCTTTCATTTAAGCTAAAAAAGATATCCTTTTTATATCAGAACATCTAGTTCCGAATGCATTGTTTTTGATAAAAAATATGTCCTGCTATAGAGAATAATGAATAAAAAAGAAAAAATTAACTTAGAGAACATTTTTACTATATATTTTAAAGAAATCCATAAGATTTACACAGAAGGAGGCTTCAGAGAGGAAACCTTTTATCCCGCTTTTAAAGCACTTATTGAAGAATGCTCCAAGCTAATCCCCCTTCAAGGAGCCGCCAGCGCTCTAATCCAGCCCAAAAAGGAAGAGGCTGGCTTGCTGGATTTTCGTATAGGAAAAAATGGAGAGATTGTAGGATACATTGAAGCAAAACCCCCTGATGCCAAACTCGAGGAGATAGAGGATTCTGAGCAGATTAAAAGATATCGAAAATCGCTGCCAAACCTTATTCTGACTAATTTCTTAGAATTCAGACTATACAGACAGGGAAATTTAATAGATAAAGTCGAAGCAGGCCGTCAATTCACCCTGCAAACTCTAAAGTTTCCTCCCAAGCCTGAGAAATTAGATTTATTCTTTGAGCTTTTACAGAAATTCTTTTCCTTCTCCATTCCAAAGATTCAGAAATCATCTGACCTATCGGTTGAACTTGCCAATCGAACTCGACTCCTTGATTACAGCCTGCAAAAAGAGCTCACAAAAGAAAATGAGGAAGTAACAAAGTTCTACAAAGCCTTTCAGGAAGAGCTCATCGAGTCTTTGACCAAAGAAAGATTTGCTGACCTCTATGCCCAGACCATTTCTTATGGCCTTTTTGCTGCCAGAATGAAGGTTCAAAATGGATTTAAGAAGGAAGTCGCATGGAAGTTCATCCCTGAAAGTTTATCCCTGCTCAGAGAAATCTTTTATTCCTTCACAGGGCCCAATCTGCCAGAATCTGTGGCCTGGCTTGTAGATGAAATAGCTCAGTTGCTGGAAAAAGCTGACATCAACGCAATTCTTCAAGAATTCAAAACAACCCGCTGGGAAGAAGACCCGGTGATTCATTTCTACGAGACTTTTCTTAAGACTTACAATCCCACTGAACGAGAAAGACTTGGTGTTTACTATACACCTCTTCCCGTAGTCGCCTATATTGTTAAATCCATACATAAGCTTTTGAAAGAGAAGTTTGGAAAGGCTGAAGGCCTCGCCACAGCCGATGTGACTCTTCTTGACCCGGCTGCAGGCACTCTGACTTTTGTCGTTCAGGCGATAAAACAAGTCCAGAACGAGCTTCAAGAAAAGAAAAAGCAAGGCTTGATGACATCTTACATTGAGGAGCATATTCTTCCCCATTTTCATGCTTTTGAGATTCTTGTCGCGCCCTATACGGTAGGACACTTCAAGGTCTCTATGACCTTGGAAGAAATGGGCTATCAATTCAAGAAAGACGAACGATTCCAATTTTATCTGACCAATACTTTAGAGATGAAAGAGCCAAAACAGGGAAGCTTTCTGATTGACCTTGCCAGGGAAGGACAGGAGGCAAAGCGAATAAAGGAAAAGGTTCCCATTCTCGTCATCATCGGCAATCCTCCCTATTCAGTAAGCTCAGAGAACAAGTCAGATTTCATAGAACACCTAATGGACGACTATAAAGAAGATGTTCGGGATGAGCGAAATATTCAGCCTCTTTCTGATGATTACATAAAATTCATTCGATTTGCCCAGTGGAAAATAGACCAGGCAGGCAAAGGAATCCTTGGATTCATTACAAACAACGCTTACCTCTCGGGTGTGATTCACCGCGGGATGAGGAAAAAGCTTCTCGAGAGCTTTGACGAAATCTACGTTCTAAATCTTCACGGCTCTTCAAGAATTGGAGAAAAGACACCTGAGGGCGGCAAGGATGAGAATGTCTTTGATATCCAGCAAGGTGTGGCGATAGCGCTATTTGCAAAGTATGGAGAGAAAGCTTGAAAAAAGAAGTCAAGAACTGGCTTAACTCTGCTCAATATGATTTAGAGACTGCTGAGCACATGTTCAATACGAAGAGATACATTTACACAGTTTTCATGTGTCATCTCGCTTTGGAGAAAGTGTTAAAAGCAAGAGTTGAAGAAGTTACAGGAAAGACTCCGCCTAAAACCCACGATTTAGGATATCTTTCTGGACTTGGAGGCTTATCCCCAGACAAAAAAACGGAAACTTACTTAGCGGAATTGAGCAATTTAAGCGTGATAACAAGGTATCCGCAGGACTTCCAAAGGATGCTTAAAGATTTCACTAAGGAGAGGGTGAAAGCGATTTTGACAGAAACCAGAGAGGTTTTTCAATGGATAAAAAAGTTAATAAAATAATAAATCAATATAGAAAAAATCTGGAAGCGATGGGTGTCAAGATTAGAAAGCTTATCATTTATGGCTCTCATGCCTCGGGAAAAAGTAAAGAGGAAAGCGATATAGATTTGGTCGTCGTATCCAATGACTTTAAAGATATGGACCTTTGGGAACGATTGTGTCTTTTAGGCCGCGCTCGCATAGGAATAAAAAGACCGATGGAAATCCTGGGGATTACAGAGGAAGAATTTAAAGAGGAAAAAAGCGGCACATTCCTTGGAGATGAAGTTAAGTCAAAAGGGATCGAGATATTATGAGCGAAAAGAAAATGGCCAAAGTCTTCTACGCC
>CAZGMN010000085.1:0-6619 GCA_964526905.1 uncultured Eubacteriales bacterium | reverse complement strand
TCTACGCCATTCTTTATTCTCCTACCTATCGCAAGCGTTATGAGGAATTTCTCAAGATTGATTTCCCAAGGGTTCCGTTACCAGCAAACCGGCAAGTCTTTCAGAAACTGAGCAAACTCGGGCAAGAGCTTATTGACCTTCATTTACTCAAGCACCCAGCACTTTCATCTACAGAAATCAGCTTTCCAAGGAGTGGCTCAAACAAGGTGGAAAAAGTTAGTTATGAAGAAAAGACAAAGAAAGTTCATATCAACAAAGACCAGCACTTTGCAAATGTTTTAAAAGATATCTGGGAATACCGAATCGGAGCCTATCAGGTGATGGAGAAGTATTTGAAAGACAGAAAAGGGCGGAAACTTTCTCTCGATGAGATTAACCATTACTTGAAAGTAGCAAAAGCGATTCGCCTGACCATAAAAACTCAGGAAAAGGTCGACAAAGCTTATTAAAAGCAATCTCATTCACTTTATAAAATGAATGTGCTATAGTTCTTTAGCAAATTTATCCAGGTCGGTCATGATTAATGTTGACTTCTTTTTCTATTCAGTGATTAAATCTTAGCTTCTCTGAAGGAGAGGAAAGATGGAATATAAAATCTGTCTCATCGGTTGCGGCACAGTCGGGCAGGGCCTTCTGGAAATTCTTGTTGAGAAAAACGATGAGCTGAGAAATAAGCTGGATTTTGAGCCAAAAATCGTTGCCGTCTGCGATAAGCTCAAGGGCTCTCTTCTCATTCCAGAAGGCATCAATATCAAAAAGCTTCTTCAACTTCTCCAGCAAAAGAGAAGAATCGATGAATACCTGGGAGGGAAGCCTAACGAGGCAGAGGGAGAAGACCCCCTGGAAATTATCGAAAAATGCGAGGCTGATATCGTTGCCGAACTGACCTACACCGACATCAAGACCGCTGAGCCAGCCACAAGCTATATCAGGAAAGCCCTCCGAACAGGAAAACATGTCGTCACCTCGAATAAAGGTCCGGCCGCCCTCTATTATGCGGAATTGAAAAAATTGGCGCGCAAGAATGACGTCTCCTTCAGGATTGAAGGGACGGTGATGAGCGGAACTCCTGTCTTCAGCCTTTTCGAGAATGGATTCGCCGGAAACGAGATTAAGGAAATAAGAGGAATCCTGAACGGAACCACCAATTTCATCCTCTCCAAAATGGAGGAGGAGAACATGGATTACGAAAAGGCCTTAAAGCTTGCCCAAAACTTAGGCTATGCAGAAGCCGACCCGACAGCCGATGTTGAAGGCTACGATGCTCTGGCTAAAATCGTTATCCTCTCCAACGTTCTTCTCCAGGCAAACATCAAGCCCGCCGACGGCAAGAGAACAGGAATCACCTCTCTGACCAAGAGACAAATCCAGGCTGCAAAAAAACAGGGATACAGATACAAGCTCATCGCTGCAGCCAGAAAAGAGAACGGAAAGGTCATCGCCAGCGTCTCTCCGCAAAAGCTCCCTCTCTCTGATCCTTTGACTGGAATCATGGGGGCCAACAATGCCTTGAGCTTTGACCTCGATTTGCTGGGAAAAGTCTCCATCCAGGGCCCTGGAGCAGGGAAAATCGAGACCGGATATTCCATCTTGGTCGATATGCTGGCCATTCACCGCCGTCTCTCGAAACAAAATTAAGACCTCGGTCGAATAAAAAGAAAGACGCTTATAAACATATAGCGGAGAATCCAAGAAAAGGAGTGAGAAAATGCACTTCAAGCTCTTGAGCAAAAAAGACCTCAAGGCTATAGATGCCCTGATCGCCTCCTACGGCGGGGCAAAGGAAATTTCAAACAAGATTCAGTCCAGGAGAGACTATTCAATTAGAAAGAAAATCGCCGCCCAAAAAGGATTTGGATCGATGCTGGAAAAGGCAGAAAAATACATCAAGAATTTTGCCAAGGTTGAAGACTTCATCAAAAAGAACAAAATCAGCGTGACCAAGAAGGGAATCTGCACCACGCAGGTTTCGGGCTTCCAGGCCGCTCGTGCCACTTTTGACTGCGTGAGAAAAATTGGGGAAAACGGAGATGTGCTCTTCCCGACAGAGATGATTTCAGTGGTGGGGATGACCGACCATTATGTCTACAGCGGCGACCTGCTTTCGACCCTGGCCATGGCTGAGAATATCCTTGGCGCCAGCAAGTTCTGCTCGACCAATCTCGTCGGAACTCCGCTTCCAGAGGAGCGGTTTGCGAGGCTGGAGAAAGTGACTGGCGAGAAGTTCGAGCGCAGAGACCTGGGAAAAGGAGTGAGCCAGATCATCCTGAAGAATATGGGCACACCCTACGGAAACTTAGGCGGGGTTGAAGTCGGAAACAACAACCATCTCGTCTATCTCGACGGAGTGACAAGGGCAGCCCTGGAAACAGGAGCGAATTTCTTCTTGAATCCAAGCTGGTCAACCATCGTCGCTGCCTGCTGCTACGCCAGGGAAATTCCCAACCTCTCTTTCAAGATATCGATGCTCCTCTCCACCCAAAACGCTATTCAATTGCGGATGCTCTTGAATATCTTCAAGGAATACCTGCGCGATGACGGGACAACACCAATCTATGAGATTAACATCGGAAACGCCGCAACTGCCGAGACCTTTATCCAGTGCTTTGACGAGATTGAAGCCTCTGGCCTTCCAAAAATACATCTTGCCGCTCACATCAGAATCAATCCTGATTTAGGCCTAGCTGACTTCAACTGGACTGAGAATGCCTTTAAGGTGCTCGATGCGGGCAGAGACTTGACAATCAAGTATGAGAGCGACGGAGAATCCCGTCCTTATGACACAATGCAAGCCTATTTTCTCTCTGATGAGGAGAGAGATGAAAAAGCTGAGATGATTGGCGATGTCATCTACCATAAATGCCTTCGCTGCGACAAGGATGCCAAGGAAATCATGAAGAGAGGTCACGAATCCAGGTTTGCCGCGATTTCCTATAAAAAGTGAATCCTTTGAGCTTGAACAAGCTGAAAAGAATGAGGAGATAAGGGATGGATCTGGGCATCAAGAACAGAGTGGCTCTTGTGGCTGCAGCCAGCCGCGGCCTGGGAAAGGCAATCGCCTTTGAGCTTTCAAGGGAAGGGGCAAAGGTCTTCATCTGCGCCAGAGATAAGGAAAGGCTTTTCAAGACAAGGGATGAAATCGCCTCAGGAACAGGCGGGGAAGTAGGGGCTTTTGCTGCCGATGTCACAGAAAGAGCCGAGGTGAGCAGCCTGGTCAAGAAGGCTGTGGAAGCCTTCGGCACTGTGAATATCCTGGTCTCGAATGCCGGAGGGCCTCCTTCAGGGATGGCTGAGAACTTTACTGCTGATGACTACCTGAAGGCTCTGGAGCTCAATCTCCTCAGCACTATCAGCCTCTGCTATGAAGTCATTCCGATGATGAAGAAGCAGCGCTGGGGAAGAATCATTGCTATGACTTCAGTCTCTGCCAAGCAGCCGATCGATAACCTCATCCTCTCCAACACTTCGAGAGCAGGCGTTTTGGGCTTTGCCAAGTCCCTGTCAAGCCAGCTTGCGCCTTACGGGATAACTGTCAATTCTGTCTGCCCTGGATACACCAGGACAGAAAGAGTCGAAGAACTCGCCAGGTCTTTTGCTGAAAGCGGGAAAGGCAAAGTCCAAGATTTTTACAGGAATATCGAGCAATCCATTCCCATCGGCCGGCTGGCAGCACCTGAAGAAATAGCCGATGCTGTGGCTTTCCTTGCTTCTGAAAGAGCAAGTTATATCACCGGCGTTGCTTTGCAAGTTGACGGCGGCTATATTAAGGCTCTTTTTTGATAAACAGTAAGATTTTGCGCAAGGAAGGATGCGGATGACAGATAATAAAAAAAATTGGCAAGGAATTCCCTTTCCTGAGATGATCCAGGGACTTCCTGAGATTGACATTTCTCTCAAGGGAATAAGGGGCTGGCTCCTGCAGAGCGAAGACAAACAGGTCGTCTTTTTCGATATCGAGCCCATCGGCGAAATGCCAGCCCATTCTCACTGTGCCCAGTGGGGAATCGTTGTCGAGGGAAAGATGTCGCTGACCATAGAGGGCATAACCAAGGTCTATCAAAAGGGAGACTGGTATTATATCCCTAAAGGAGTTGTGCATTCAGCGACCTTCCTCACCAAAGTCAACGCCATCGACATCTTTGACCATCCGCAACGTTATAAGGCAAAAAGAGATAAGGCGCCGAAAAATGGAAAAAGCTGACAACAAACAAAAAGCATCCTTCGAAGCACTCTTCGCCCAAGACATGAAGAGCTTCGAAGGCTATGTCATCGGAAAGATGCTGGCCTATATCAACGACCCGAAGATCATCTCATTTGCCGGCGGCCTGCCCAGCAGCGAAGTCTTTCCTCTGGATATCATCCACAAGGCGGCTAAAAAGTCTCTCGGGAAGGATTGGCAGCTTACGCTTCAATATTCCTCCATTCCCGGAGAGAAAGAACTGCTGGAGGCGGCCGTCGATTATCTCAGGAGAGACGGCATTTCCATCGGGCCGGAGAACATCATCATCACCACCTCCGGACAGCACGGCCTGGACTTGGTCGGCAGGCTTTTCCTGGATTCCCAAGATTATATCGTCATCGACCTCCCCACTTTCGGCGGAGCCCTGTCCGCTTTTGAGCTCGAAGTGGCCCAATACATCGGCAGAGACATTCAAGAGGACGGCTCTGATGTCGAGGGAATGGAACAAGGGATTGAAGGGCTTTTAGCCAAAGGGAAAAAGCCAAAATTCATTTATGTCGTCCCGGATTTTCAGAATCCTTCAGGCATCACCATCTCTCTGGAGAAGAGGCTTTCGCTTCTTTCTTTGAGCAAAAAATATGGAATCCCCCTGGTTGAGGACAGCCCTTACCGGGAGCTGAGGTACAAGGGAAAAAATATTCCTTCCATCTATTCCCTGGATAAAAACCAGGGGAATGTCATCGGCGTCTATACCTTCTCCAAGATCCTCTGTCCAGGAATTCGAGTTGGTTTCAATATCGGCCCGCCAGAAATCATCAAGAAGTTCAACGCCATAAAAAGCGCCAACATCCTCAATACGCCCAAGCTCAACCAAGATATTTGCACCACCTTTCTCCGGGAATGCGACCTGGATGCTCATTTCAAGAAAGCCGTAGGCTATTACAGCCAAAAGCTTGATTTTTTCCTCAAGGCCATGGAAGAGAATTTTTCCGAGGATATGGCCGCGAAATGGACAAAGCCCGAGGGAGGGCTTTTCCTCTGGGTCGAAGTTCCGGAGGAAATAAACACCTTGGAGCTCTTATCCATCGCAATTGAGGAGAAAGTTGCCTTTGTTCCTGGCGAAGTTTTCTATCCCAAAGGATTTCGTAAATACAACACGATGAGGGTTAACTTCTCTTACCCGACAAAGGACGAGATTATCGAGGGCGTGAAGAGGTTGAGTTCCGCGATAAAAAAATATAAGGCGAGGAAAAAAAGCAGGGGATAAAAAAGGGAGAGAGCATGACTCAAAAACAACAATACGGTCCGGGCGTCATGAAATATGTCAAGGAGGCAAAGAAAATTCTGGAGCAGAAAAAAGCTCAGCTCGAACGGATAAAAAAATTCAAATTCGACACCCTTGCTGTCCACGGCTTCTACACAGTGGAGGAAGCCCTCAGCTCTAACCAAGGTTCTGTCATCGAGCCTCTTTATCTTTCCGCATCTCAAGCCTACAGAGATTCTGACGAGCTGGAGGCAGCTCTGGCTTATCTCATTCCAACCTGGTGCTACACCCGCATCGCCAACCCGACAGTCCAATATTTAGAATGGACTCTGGCCCTGCTCGAAGGTTACAAGACTGGATACGAAACGTCTTGCATGGTGACGGCCTCTGGAATGTCAGCCATCATGTCGACTGTCGATGCTTTCCTGGTCAAGCAGAAAGAAGGAGAGGAAAAAATCAATTTTGTCTCCTCGGCCCAGCTCTACGGCGGCGCCTTCCAGCATTTTTCTGTGCGCAAGATGCAGGAAAGAGGAATAGAAGTCCGCTGGGTCGCGCATCAGCAGGACATGGAAGAATGGAAAGCCAAGATCGACGAGAACACCCGCTTCCTCTATTCTGAAGCGCCGAGCAACCCCCAGCAATCTTTTTGTGATGTTAAAGCCCTTGCTGACCTGGCCCATTCCTGGGAAATTCCTTTTATCATCGACACCACCTGCGCCACTCCGGCCTTGATGCGCCCCATCGGCTATGGGGCGGATATCGTCATTCATTCTTTGACCAAGTCAATCACTTCAGGAGGATTAGCCATAGGAGGAGCTTTAATCAGCCGCAGGCCGATCGTCACCAAGATAAAAAACGACCATCCCCTTTTCAAGGAAAGCTTTGCCGAATATGTCAAGTTTCTCCCTCATCGCGATATGGGGCCGGCTGCCTCTCCTTTAAACTCGCTTCTTGCCCTGAATGATCTGCGCACCCTGCGCTCCAAGATGGATTTGGTCAGCCAGAACTCAGAGAAGGTCGCGGATTTCCTCAGCCATCATCCCCGCGTCTACCAAGTCGATTATCTGGGCCTTGAGAGTTTCCATCTCCATAATCTGGCCAAAAAATACATGAAGCTCGTTGATTCGGACGACGGAAAAGGAAATGAGATAAACCGCTACGGCCATCTTCTCAGC
>CAZGMN010000084.1:0-12316 GCA_964526905.1 uncultured Eubacteriales bacterium | reverse complement strand
GATTGATTCGACGAGCTTTTCGACATGGGAATTCTTTGGGAATTGAGGAACCTTTCCTTTTCAAGCTGGCAGGAGTCGTGAGCGATATAATGAAAGATGCTTACCCGGAGCTCTTATCATCATCAAATTATATTTCGAACATCTGTCAGTCCGAAGAAAGGCGATTCGCTTTGACACTGTCCTCTGGAATGCGCACCTTTGACCAATATATAAAAGAAACGAGAGAAGAAGGCAGAGACATTCTTCCGGGATCAAAGCTATTTAAGCTTTATGATACATTCGGCTTTCCACTCGACCTCTCTAAAGAATTGGCCGCCGAGAAGAAGATCGATGTCGACGAGAAGGGCTTTCTTGATGAGCTTGAGCAGCAGCGGCAGAGAGCGCGGCTCTCATGGAAAGGCGAAGACGAGCAAAAAACGAAGAAAATGTATGAGCAGCTCAAAGAACTCAAGACTCGCTTTATCGGCTACGAAAAGGAGAAAGCCTTTGAGGCTAAGGTCCTGGCACTCTTGAAAAATGAGCATCTTGTCCAGGAGTTAAAGGAAGGCGAGAGCGGAGAGGTCTTTCTTGACCAAAGCCCATTTTATGCAGAAGCTGGCGGTCAGACCAGTGATTCAGGTTTTTTAAAAAATCCCCACTTTTCCGCTATTGTGGAGCATGCGTATTACCCCCTCCCAGAACTCATTGCCCATAAAATCAAAGTGATTTCAGGAAGATTAAAAAACAAAGACAAGGTGGACGCTGCTGTTGACATCTCCCTGCGTAAAGCCATAAGCAACAACCACACTGCCACCCATCTTCTCCATGCTTCCTTAAGGCAACTTCTGGGCGACCATATCAGACAAGCAGGGTCTCTCGTTACAGCATCAAGATTGCGATTCGACTTTAACCACTTTGCCCCTCTGAGTCATTCTGAATTGAAACAGCTTGAATCGCTTATCAATGAAAAAATAAGAGAAAACATTGAAGTGAAAACTAAAATAACAACCTTGGAGGAAGGATTAAAAGAAGGCGCCATGGCCATTTTCGAAGAAAAATATGGCGAAAAAGTGAGGATGGTCATCATTGACGATTTCAGCAAAGAGCTCTGTGGGGGAATTCATGTCCAGTCCACAGGTCAAATCGGCTTGTTTAAAATTGTCTCGGAATTCAGCATCGCCGCAGGAATGAGAAGAATAGAGGCTCTGACAGGCGAAGAAGCCTTGAAGTCCATCCAGGAAAACGAAGAGCTTGTTCTTGACCTGCAGCAGGCACTGAATTCTCCACGAAAAGAGCTTCTTTCCCAAATCGATAAGTTAAAGACCTCCTTGAAAGAAAGAGAAAAAGAAGCTAAAACTCTTAGGCAGAATCTTGCTCAGCTCAAATACCTCGATAAAGAAGTCCAAATAAAAAAAGTTAAAGGAATTTCTGTCCTCGTCCAGAAGGTCAAGGGCCTGAATAATGACGAGCTCAGGGGATTGGCTGATTCTCTCAAACAGAAAATTGGGTCAGGGGTTATCATCTTGGGAAGCATCTCAGAAAAAAAAGTTTTTCTCGTCAGTTCTGTGACCAAAGACTTGACAGGCCGGATAAGGGCTGATGAGCTCATTAAAGAAATTTCCTCGATGTTAGGCGGCGGGGGAGGGGGTCGTGCTGACTTTGCCCAGGCAGGCGGAACAAAACCGGAACAGCTGGACCCGATCTTAAAAAAGAGCTATTCCGTCGTGGAAAAGTTGATTCAATGAAGATGAAGCTATTAGCCTATAGCGTTTAATCCCAAAGGGCTAAAAATCAGCTCATTGAAATTCACCTCTAAAGAGGATTGTCTTTGTTTGATAATTTTGCCATTATAGGGACGACATTCTGAAGAGACTGTCATCATGAAAAAGTTGAAACCTTCAAACTTTAAAGTCATTGCAGTCTGGGGAGCACTGTTTTTTCCCCTTCTGATTGGCCTCAAGACAGAAGCTCAAGCCCAGACTCAGTCTTTGGACTCAGGCTATGATGAAATCATCAAAAAAATTGCTGATAAACATGGTCTTGAGCCAGATTTGATTCATTCCATCATTCACGCTGAGTCAAATTACAATCCTTATGCTCTCTCTTCCAGTGGGGCGATGGGGCTCATGCAGTTGATGCCCGAGACAGCAAAAAAGTATGGAGTCCAGAACCCTTTCAATCCAATCGAAAATATAGAAGGCGGAGTTCGTTATTTAAAGGACCTCTCCAGGCTCTATGCAAAACAGACAGAGCTCGTTTTGGCTGCTTACAATGCCGGCCAAGAAGCCATAAGGAAATATGGAGGAATTCCCCCTTATCCTGAGACAATTGACTATATAGAAAAAATAAAGGCAAAATATCCGACGTCATACATAAGAGTCAGGACAAAAATCTATAAATTCCATAATTCTTCAGGCGAAATTGTCTTGACAAACTGTCCTTATATTTATTCCCAGAGCAAAGAAAAAACGCAAAGCAACTCACCCACTTAAAATAAAAATTAAAACAGCTCAGGGATATCCTTTAACCAATAGTCCCTGGGGGATAACCTCAAAAATGACCGGCAACACGCCGACTTGTTCGCCATCAATTTCTATAAGCACTTCTTCCTTGTCGATTTCAGCGAAGGCTTCCACTCTATGGCCGCGGAAAAGGGATATCTTTGGATGAGAGAGGTGCGACCCGGAATAGATTCTCCAAACATTCCTGAAGAATTCCAAGGCTTTCATCGCTTTGACCAAGACAACATCGAAAAGACCATCATCCAGTTTAGCGTCTGGAGCTATCTTCATCCCTTTGCCGAAGATCTTACCGTTTGAGATTGCTCCTACCAAGTATTTTTCTGCAGCGAAATCTTGGCCGTCGATTCTGACCCTAATTCTTTTATTTGTGTAGGCAACGAACGTCGAGAGCAAGCATCTCAGATAAGAAGATGCTTTTTTCTTCATCCGATTCTGATTGACTTTTCGGACAACCTCTCCTCCTATCCCAAAATCTGCGACATTCAGGAAAAATCTCTCTTCATCCTGCCCAGAATGATTTTTAAATTTCGCCATTCCGATGTCTATCCATGAGGAAGGAGCTTGGGCCACAACTTTCAAGGCGTTTTTGAGTCTCAAAGGTATATTTAGACTTCGGGTGAAATCACAGCCAGAACCAGAGGGAACAACTCCCTGCGCGGCTTGCGGATTGATGATCCTTTTGTTTTCATAGAAGCCGTTGGCAATTTCATTCATAGTCCCATCGCCTCCGACTCCGACAATCAAATCTGAACCCTCTTTGATGGCCATTCTCGAAATCTCAGTCGCTTGTAAAGGTCTTTCGGTAAATTCGTATTTGAATTCTTTTATAAAATTCTTAAGACCTTCCTTAATATACTCCCATCTCCTTTTTGTCCGCCCCTTATCCGATTCAGGGTTGACGATCACCTGTGTCTTGAGAAACATCCGATGTTCCTTGAGTTCTCGGTGGAGTTTTTCTTCCAAACAGAGAGATGCCGATGATGCCACCCAAAGCACCCAATATAGAGAAAAATATTGCCGAGGCTATTAACCTTAGAAAAAAACCGAAAACTGAGAGTCCTCCTTCAAACCAGCCTTCCCAAGTGGAAGGCATCTCCTCCATATATTCACCGGCCCATTTCATCATATTTTGAAAGAACTCTCTCATCAAAGGCCGAAGCGGGATGTCAATAAATGAATGCACTACGGCCGCTACAATTCCTGTAAGAACACCGACAATGGCTCCATCGCCAATGCTCAAAACAACAGAAGAATCCTTGACAAGAAGGTAGGCCGCCAGCATGGATCCGCCGATAATCCAGATGCAGCAGAGGCAATTAAAAAAAGGGATGGAAGAGAGTGCGCCAGCTACAGCACCTCCAATTAAAGCCGGAACAAATAAATTTGGTCTCTGATTGTTCATTCTTCCTCCTCACTCCGTTTTATCTATTCTATTGAGATTGATATTTGAACTTCAAGATTTATTTTGACTGCACCTCAATTCTCAAAGCGGCTTTTCCCCTTTTCAGCTTTAAAAGAAGGTCTATCATTCCAGGAATGAAATAAAAAGGCAGGATAGTTCCCCAAATGAGGCCGGTGCTAAACCGCAGCCAGTTGGGAGTGCTCCACAGACGTAGGAAATTTCCAAGAAAGTCCACGGCCACGGGAAAAGTGACGACAACGAAAGTCAGAGTTTTAGGAAGAGCAAGAGAGGAGAATTTCCTGATGAAAGGGAAGAGCCCAGCTCCTGCCAAGAATCCAAAGTATATACCAAGACATCGCGCACAAACGGCAAGGGGATAATTAAAAATGAAAAATGATCGGGAGGGGAGTTGATGGCACAACGGAGAAAAAAGAGCATAGATGAAAACGTGTAATTCTGAAGACCTGCTTTTTAGATAAGGAGCAAGAAAAATGAGGCCCAGCCAGATGACTATTCCAAGCAGCGTAAACAAGTAAACAAAAAATGCCTTTTTTTCTATCTCCATCTCTTAACCTTCAACCTCTTGAGCGCACACAAATAATTCCTGTTTGGAGCCAAGCTCTATGGAGCGAATGAAAGAAAGTTTGCAGAATATTCATCCCTAACCTATGATTTTTCAGAGTACCTAAGAGTCAAGATGATGTCAATTCTCGACGGATTCTGGTACCGCCTCTCCCCTCTGTGCTCGCCCATCCTTCATCGCTTCGGAGAATCCTTGCAGTTGAGCTCTAGGCGTGGCGCAGATCGCGTCACTTCCTCCTGAGAGAGATTGATTTTGTGCAATTTGGGCGCTATGAATAATAGAAAGCGATTGACAGAATATCTCCTAATGTGTAAATTTTTTTGTTATACTTTATTTATATTGTTATACTGTATTTATAATAGAGTTTGGACAAGGAGGTTATTATCATGTGGAGAAAAGTAATTTTTCTATCATCCTTTTTGATTTTGTTATCGGTTAACATTCTCTTTTCTCAAAGCGAAGAGGCTCTAAAAATACTAGAAAATAATAGGCCAAGCATCATCTCCCTCACAGCTTATGGAGAGCACAAGCAAATCGCCGGCGAAGGTACAGGATTTGTCTTTGAAGATGGAGTCATTGCCACCAGTTATCTCCTGGTCAGCCAGGCTGTTTCAGTCGAAGGAAAAAATTTTCAAGGGAAGAAAGTGAAAATTGAATCAATTTTGGCCGTTGATAAGAATTCGCTCATCGCTCTTTTAAAAACAAAGGGAAAAGAACCGGCTCTCACCTTCGGGAATTCTGATGACTTAAAGAGAGATGATAAAGTTTTCATTATTGGCACCAATGAAGCCGGTGAAATAGATGTTTCTGACGGAACGATCATCAATATCCAAGAACTTATGCCGGGCCGGAAGATTACAGATACTTCGATATCCCTTTCAGAAAGATACAACGGCGGTCCAGTTCTGAATAAGAATGGACAAGTCTTAGGCATAACCATTGTCCTTGAAAGGGGATTGAAAGCTATAATCCCTTCTAATTTAGTAAAAACCTTGCCAAAAAAAACTGAGATCAAATTCAAAGATTGGCAGCATGAGGATTACCTCTCAACCACCGAGGGGGCTTTTCTTGCTGGAAAAATCGCCTATTTCGTGGATGAAACGGGAAAGGCCGAAAAATATCTGGGAAAAGTCATTAAGGATTCTCCTGGGAATATCGATGCCCAATTTCTCCTTGCTTCTGTCTTCACCAGGCAAAGAAATTATGAGGCAGCAATTTCTGCTTACAAGAAAGTCATCGAGTTAGATGCCAATCGGGACGATGCTTATTACGGGCTTGGCCTTGTCTATATCAACATGAGACGTTTCCAAGAAGCCATCCCATCTTTAGAAAAAGCAGTGCAGCTCAATCTTGACCATAAAGACGCTTACTTGTATTTGGGGAATGCTTATGAAGAGCTTAAAGACTTTGCCAAGGCTGCAGAATTCTATGAGAAATATGTCAACTTGAAACCCGAGAGGCCGGGACAAGCCTATGGCCGACTCGGCCTCTGTAAGTTTGAAATTGGCGATTTTGGAGCTGCTGTCACAGCCTTCCAGGAAGCGCTAAAAGAGAACCCTCAAGATACAATGATTAACAACCGATTAGCTCAAGCTCTTCAAAAATCTGGACAGTATGAAAAGGCTGAGGAGGTCTATAGGCTTTTGGCCCAGCTAAGCCCTGAATATGCTGCAAATTATTACCGGACGATCCTGAAGATGTATGACGATGCCAGAATGAATGAAAAAGCCATTGAGATTGCAAAACAAATCGTTGAAATGAATCCTGGAGACGCTGATTCTCTTTTCAATTTAGGCCTAATGTACACCAAGCAGAAGAAATATAACGAAGCGATTGAAACGTATAAAAAGATTATAGAAATACGACCCAATTCTGAGTTTGCCTACGCAAATCTCGGCCAAATTTATATCGAACTCAATCAATGGAATAAAGTCATAGAGGTTTTCGACAAATATGTTGATATTGTGCCAGATAATGCAGATGCCTGGCATGCCATTGGCGTGAGCTACATGAAACTCAAAAAATTTGGGCTTGCACTCGACCCGCTTCTAAAAGCTATCGAGCTTCGCCCAGACTTTGGCGTTGCTTACTTTAATCTGGCCATCACCTATTTGAATCTGAAAGACAACGCCAGCGCAAGAGAAGTCTACAGAAAATTGTTAAGAATCGACCCCAGCCGGGCCGCAGACCTCAAGAAGTATATAAGATAAGAAAAAATATTCTGGCTCATAAATTTGACAAAATATCAATTTCTATGGTATAAAAATAAGCTATTCAACCCCCAATTAAAAATCCAAGGTCTGCGGATGAAAAGGTTTTGAGATAAGATTATCAGCCGCCTTTTATGCATTCATAAATATTCTGGTAAACCAAAAAACCACGGGCAGGTGGCGGAATTGGCATACGCGCTAGGCTTAGGACCTAGTTCCTGATGAAGGATTGCGGGTTCGACTCCCGCTCTGCCCATTCTATCGTTTCAAAAAATGGATATTGCGCGATGGATAAAACAATAAGTAGTCTGAAAATCTTGGACAAATGCAAGAGAGAGATCAGTGTTGAGATTGATTCTGGCGAGGCCATTAAGGAGTTGGAAAAGATTGTAAGCCAATTCACGTCGAAAGCGAAAATTCCAGGGTTCAGACCCGGAAAAGTTCCGGCGACTCTAGTCAAACAAAGGTACTATCCTGAAATAAAATCTTCACTCATTGATTCTCTTGTCCCGAAGGCTCTTTCGAGCGAGCTCAAAGCTCAAAACCTCAATCCCCTAGGAATACCGGTGGTGAGCGATCTTCAATTTGAGGAAGGTCAGCCTTTACGTTTTAAAGCCGAATTTGAAGTCATGCCAGAATTTAATTTGCCTGAATATAAGAAAATAAAAGTCAAAAAGAAAATGATTTCGGTTTCAAACCAGGAAATAGACAAGGCTCTGGAAGAGCTCCGACAGAGATCTGCAGAATACGTTCCTGTTGAAAGCAGGGGAGTGGTGGACGGGGATTATGTTGTTGCTGAAGTCAAAGGAATAGATTTAAAAACTAAAAAAATGCTCCCTGTGGAAAAGGGAGTCATCATCGCCGGCGAGCCTCATAGCGGAGAAATATTTAATAAAAACCTGTTAGGATTGAGGCCTGCAGAAGCAAGAAATTTTACGGTCGACTTCGACAAAAATCATAAAAATAAAAAGATTGCGGGCAAGAAGATTGAATATAACTTAAAGGTCATTTCCATAAAAGAAAAAAAACTTCCAGAAATCAACGATGAATTTGCAAAAGATCTCGGAGAATTAAAAGATTTGAATGATTTAAAAGAAAAAATAAAAAAGGAGATTATGGTATCTAAAGAAGAAGAATCTAAAAAAGATATGGCCGAAGAAATCATAAAGAAAATTGCGGAGAAGATGAACATCGATCTTCCGGATATTTTGGTTGAGCAGGAATATAAAATTGTCCTGCAGCGTCTCCTTCCTTCCAATTCGCAAAAAAATATAAAGGAAGGAAACCTTGAGCAGCTCAAGGCCGAGGCCCGAAGGATAGCTGAGCAAAGCTTAAAAAATCATTTTATTTTGATGAAAATTGCCGAGAGAGAAGGTTTGGAAGTCACTGATGAAGAAATTCATGAAGAGTTTAAAGAGATCGCGAAAAGAAATAATTTACCTCTGGCGAAAGTCATCGAAAGCGTAAACAAAGAAGGGAAAAGAGAAGAGCTGAGGAAAAGCCTTCAATTCAAGAAGACAGTTGACTTTTTAACAGGACAAGCTATAATAGAATGAAAAAAGTCTTCACGAATATAATTTCCCAAGGCCAGTCAAATATAAAACGATTTGAATACCATTAAAAAAGAGCACACAGCTGGAGAATAAACATGCAAGATGCGAACAGTCACTCGGAACTGACTAGAAATATCTCTTTGATTCCCCTGAGAGATATTGTTGTTTTCCCTTCAACCTTGGTTCCTTTCATCATCGGCCGGCCTTCATCTATCCAAGCCTTAGAAGCTGCAATAGAAAGAGATAAACTAATCTTCTTAGCTGCTCAAATGGATGCAAGCCTTGATAATCCGACCCCCAGGGATATCTATTCCATTGGCGTCGTGGCCAAGATTATCCGCACCATTAAAATGGATAACAACAATATCAAAGTCGTTGTTGAAGGAAAGAAAAGGGCGAGAATCATCGAGTATTTAAGCACCTATCCTTATTATCAAGTCTTGGCAAAAGAAATAAAAGAAGTTGAAACGGAAAGCAGAGAGTTAAGAGAAATCCTGCAAAAAGTGTTAACCTTCTTTGAAGACTATCTCAAGCTCAGTCAGAATGCAAATTTTGAATCTATCATTCCTGCTTTGAGAGAAAATACTCCGGAAAGGATTGCAGACATCATTTCTTCTCACCTTTATCTGCCTTTGGAAGAAAAGCAGAATCTGTTAGAAACGATCAACTCCTTTGAAAGGATTCGAAGGCTCAATTATATATTAGAAAATGAAATAATAAAGGTTCATTCGAGGTTAAAGAAAGAAGGGAAAGGCCAAGGGCGGAAAAAAGTTCCTTTTGTCGAGTCAGGGCAGAAACTGTTCCCCGCTGGAGTGGGTTTCAAGAAAGAAGATCAACCAAACGAGGCTGAAAAGCTGAGGCAAAAAGTGTCTCAGGCCAAGATGCCTAAGGATGCTGAAGAAAAAGCCTATAAAGAAATAGAAAGACTGGAATCGATGCCCCCCATGTCTGCTGAAGCGACAGTCTGTCGCAACTACCTCGATTGGTTAATATCCCTGCCCTGGAATAAGAAATCAAGAGAAAAAAGAGATTTGGCTGTTGCAGAAAAAATATTGAACGATGACCATCACGGATTAGAAAAAGTCAAGGAAAGAATATTAGAATATCTTTCAATTCGACAACTTGTTAAAAATCCCAAAGGAGTCATCTTAGGTTTTATCGGCCCTCCTGGGGTAGGGAAGAGTTCCCTCGGCCGCTCAATCGCCCGAGCTACAGGAAGAAAATTCGTTCGCCTCTCGCTGGGGGGCGTCAGAGACGAAGCTGAAATTCGAGGACACAGAAGGACATATATCGGGGCCTACCCGGGAAGAATCATTCAGATGGTTAAAAGAGCCGGAACAAAGAATCCAGTTTTCTTGCTTGATGAAGTTGATAAAATGAGCATGGACTTCAGAGGTGATCCGGCATCAGCGCTTATGGAGGTTCTGGATCCAGAGCAAAATAATACCTTTCTAGACCACTACATCGACACTGATTTCGACCTCTCCCAGGTGATGTTCATCGTCACTGCCAACATGCTTGATCCCGTCCCAAGGCCTCTCACAGATAGAATGGAAGTCATTCGAATACCCGGTTATACCGAAGATGAAAAGTTACAGATCGCTAAACGCTTCTTGCTTCCTAAACAAATAAGAGCTCACGGTCTTAGCCAAAATAATCTCAACATTGGGGACAAGGCTTTTATGAAGCTCATTCGAGAGTATACCAGAGAGGCTGGAGTAAGAAACATAGAGCGCGAGATCACTTCAATCTGCCGTAAAGTTGTGAAAAAAGTTGTCACAAAGGGAAAATCCTACTGCGAAAAAGTTAGTCATGAAAATATTGAAAAATATCTAGGCATTCCTCGATTCAGGCGATCAGAAATAGATAAGAAAGATGAGATTGGCGTTGCAATTGGCATGGCCTGGACAGAATTTGGCGGAGAACTTTTAACTTTTGAAGTGACAAAGGTCCATGGCAAAGGAAATTTTACTCTAACCGGTCATCTCGGAGAAATTATGCAGGAATCGGCTCAAGCGGCGTTCAGTTATGTAAAAGGCAAGATATATGAACTGAACATCGCCAAGGATTTACATAAAAACTACGATATCCACATCCACGTCCCAGAAGTTGCCACTCCGAAAGAAGGGCCTTCTGCTGGCATTACAATCGCAACCTCAATCATCTCACTGCTGACCGAAATCCCTGTGAGCAAAAAGGTCGCCATGAGCGGAGAGATCACCCTGAAGGGGAAAGTTCTGCCCGTAGGAGGAATAAAAGAAAAATTACTGGCTGCGCATCGTGAGGAGATAAAAGAGGCCATTCTTCCCCTGGATAATAAACCTGATCTAAAAGACATACCAAAAAATATAATGGAAGACCTGAAAATCCACTTTGTAGAAAATATGGACGAAGTCCTCAAGATTGCCTTAACACGAGAATTGCCAGTAAAGGCTGAAAAGAAGAAAATTGCAGTTTCTTCTGAACTCCCCAAGAGGGATGAAGAAGGGGAGGGCCCTCAAAAACCACCTTTAACCCACTGATATTAAATAAGTTAATATATTTATCAGATACTAGCAAAAATTGCCCAATTAAAAAACAACATTCAAAAGAGAGGTAAAGAAAAATGAAAGATTATAACTTAGCGCAACTTGAAGAAAAAGACACCGAAGAACTTTTTAAAATTTCAGCACAGGTCGGTCTTGTCGATAATGAGATAGAAGACTCGAACAAACACTACCTCGTTTTCAAAATTCTGGAAGCCCAGGCCAAAAAAAACGGCTTGCTTTTCTCAGAGGGAGTCTTGGAATGCCTTGATGACGGTTTTGGCTTTCTCAGGGCGCCTGAATTCAGCTATCTGCCCAGCCATGACGACATCTATGTTTCTCCTTCGCAAATAAGAAAATTTCAGCTTCGAACCGGAGACACGATTTCAGGAGTTGTGCGCCCGCCCAAGGACGGAGAAAAATATTTTGCTTTGATCAAAATTGATGCTATCAACTTTGCTCACCCTGACCTTGTCCTGGATGCCAGGAGAAATATCTTTTTCGAAAATCTCACCCCCCTCTATCCTTATGAGAAGATAAAGCTGGAGGATGGAGAGAAGAAAAATCTTAATGCTCGAGTCATGGACTTGTTGACTCCGATTGGAAAAGGCCAAAGGGGATTGATCGTTTCTCCGCCTCGAGCCGGTAAAACGACACTTTTGAAAACGATTGCCAAATCGATTGAAAAAAATCACCCCGAAATTTTCCTCATTGTTCTTTTAGTGGCCGAGCGTCCAGAAGAGGTTACAGATTTTAAGAGAAGCATCAACGGCGAGGTTGTCGCTTCAACTTTTGATGAACCTCCTGCTCGAAACGCCCAAGTCGCGAACATTGTTCTTGAAAAGGCAAAAAGGCTTGTAGAAATAAAAAAGGACGTAACAATTCTGCTCGACAGCATCACACGCCTGGCAAGGGCCCATAATGCCATCATTCCGCCTTCGGGTAAGGTCCTTTCCGGCGGAATCGATGCCAATGCACTGAACAAACCCAAGAAATTCTTTGGCTCTGCAAGAAAAGTTGAAGAAGGAGGAAGCTTGACCATTGTGGCCACAGCTTTAATCGATACCGGAAGCCGCATGGATGAAGTTATTTTTGAGGAGTTCAAGGGAACTGGTAATATGGAAATAAACCTCGATAGAAGGCTCGTTGATAAGAGATTATTCCCTGCGATTGATATCAGCCGCTCGGGAACAAGAAAAGAAGAGCTTCTTATTTCTGAGAACGACCTAAATAGAATTTGGATTCTAAGAAAGGTGCTTAGCCAGCTTAATGAGGTTGAAGCTATGGAGCTTTTATTAGAGAAAATGTCGAAGACAAAGTCTAATTCAGAATTCTTGAATGCAATGAGCAAAGGATTATAAGAATCGGCCCGCCTGCCTTAAGTCAGAAAAAATAATTTAAGTTATTGATATTATTGAAGATAAATATTATGTATTAAATAATGTCGCATAAGGAACATTATGTAAACTATTATCTTTTTTTATTTTTCTTTTAAATCCCTTATAATATTTTCCAAGATATTTATCACCTCTTCGTTTGTTA
>CAZGMN010000083.1:270-12357 GCA_964526905.1 uncultured Eubacteriales bacterium | reverse complement strand
CATTAGCATAATGTCTTAGATTAAGGCATTGAGAACATCCGTAGATTCTAAGAAAGGCTTCACATTATCTTGAAATTCTTTCTATTGAAGATTCAGCTCATCAAGGAATGTGCCTATTAGTCAATCCGGCGATGTCGATGGAATAGCTTGGCAGCTTTATTCGACTTCGATCTCTTTGGAATTTTGCCAGAGTCCATGGATATTGCAGTAACTTGCGGCATGGATAGTTATTTGTTTGTTGGAAATTTTCCCTCCTTTGGCTTAAAGTAAATGACTATCCAGCCGAGTATGGAATTCAAGTATGAAAGATATGATAGAATAAGCGCATGCCGGTGGAGAGAGAGGATATTCGAAATCTCAGCCTTGAGGAGTTGAAGGAAGTTTTTAGCAAATGGGGGGAAGCAGAGTACCGGGCCGGGCAGATGTTCAAATGGCTCTATCAGAAGAACGTGCGAGACTTCAAGCAGATGACGGATTTTCCCAAGCCGCTTATCGCTGAGCTCGAAAAAAGATTCTTTATAAGTTCCTTCGTATGTCTTAAAATCTTGACTGCTAAAGATGGAACAAAGAAATTTCTCTTCCAGCTTGCTGATGGTCATTCCATCGAGACTGTCCTTATTCCGGAAAAATCGCGCAGAACTCTATGCTTATCAACTCAAGTCGGATGCAAATTCGGCTGCCCCTTTTGCGTCAGCGGCTCCAAAGGCTTTGTGCGCCAGCTTCGAGCGGCTGAGATTGTGGGCCAAATCCTGGAGGCGAAGCGTCTGACTGGCTTGCAGATGACCAATATCGTCATGATGGGAATCGGAGAGCCTTTGGATAATTACGAAAATTTAGTTAAAGTAATTCGCATTATCAACCACCCTGAAGGTCTAAGCATCGGCGCCAGGAAGATTACTATTTCCACCTGCGGCCTTGTCCCCGGCATCTTGAAACTGAAGAAGCTCGGGCTTCAGATTGAGCTCTCGGTCTCGCTCCACGCTACGAACGACGACCTCAGAAACAGGCTTGTTCCCATCAACAGCAAATACAGCCTCGAAAAGCTCCTTGCTGCCTGCCGGGAATATTATGAGTCAACAGACCGGGTCATCACCTTTGAGTACGCTTTGATTGAAGGGGTCAACGATTCTGACTTTGATGCCCGGCGCTTGGGTGATATTGCCCGGAGCCTCAAGGCCGAAGTTAACCTGATTCCTTGCAATCCCAACATGTCCCTCTGTTACAAAGGGTCACCAGAAAGGAGAGCTAAGGATTTTCAAAGAATTGTCAGGTCGAGGGGAGCCACAGCAACTATCCGCAGCACCAGGGGTCAAGAAATCTTGGCCGCCTGCGGCCAGTTGGCCTTTGACCGGGCAGGAATTGAGGAGAAAGGATGTCAACCGAGGGCATGAGCATAAGTATCAATAGATTTCCCGGATGAAGAAGATTTCAGAATGAGATACAAGCTTGTTGTTTTTGATATCGATGGAACAATCACCAAACACATCTCAAGCTGGCAGTTCCTCCATGAAAGATTGGGCCAATGGAATGATCAGGCAATTCGCTATCAAGAGATGTTTCAAGCCGGAAAGATCAGCTACCGGAAGTTCTGCCGTCTTGATGCTGCTCATTGGAAAGGGATGGAAGCGAGCAGGCTTTATAAAGTCATGGAAGAGATTCCTTACGCCAAGAATGTGGAGAGAGCTGTCAAATTCCTAAAGGAAAGAAGATTCAAGCTGGCCGCGGTTTCCACTGGAATCCAGTTTATCGTTGACCGCGTGAAAAAAGACTTGGGCTTTGATTATGCGGTCGGTAATAAACTAAAGGTCAGGCGCGGCAGGCTGACCGGCGGTGTCGAGGTCAAAATCAATCATCTGGGAAAGGGAAAAGTGCTGGAATCGATCCTGAAGAGATTCCGGATTGCTGCCAGTTCGGCAGTTGTTGTCGGTGACAGCGCTGGGGATATTCCCATGATGAAAATGGCCGGATATGCCATCGCTTTTAACGCCTCGAGCCGGGCCGTCTCCGAGGCAGCGGATTACTGCTGCCAGACCGATGATTTCATGGAAGTCTGCGAAAAAATCCTTAAAATATCCGAAGAGGTGAGCGATGACTCAAAAGATCAATTATAAAGAGATGGTGAAAGTCCCGGAAAAAGGCATTGTTTTGCCAGGCAAATGCAGAGAAAGAATTAAACCCGAGGTGAGGGACAGGATCAATCAAATCTTGATTCCAGAAGAATGCATAAGAAAAAGAGTGTGTGCTTTGGCCAAAAAAATTTCCGAAGATTACAGAGGAGTAAAAAAATTATATTTTATTCCTGTCTTGAAAGGCGCTTTTATTTTTGGCTCTGACCTCGGAAGAGAGATTGAAAGATTTGGAGGGCCAGAGCTCATCTGTGATTTTTACGAGGCAAAGACCTACGGCCTGGATATCAAGACAGCTGAAGAGAGAGAAAGAGAAGTGAGAATAATCAGAAGGCCAAAATATATCGAGGGAATAGATGTTTTGCTGGTGGATGACTTGAATGACACGGCTGTAACCTTGCTCGCCCTTAGAAAAGACTTAATAGAAAATGTGGGATTCAATCCGGCGAGATTAAAGATTTGTGTTTTGCTGGATAAGAGATTAAAGAATCCCTCAGAAAAGATAAAAGAGCTTAAAAGACAATTAATTGTTGACTACGTTGGATTCCAGGGCCCGGACAGATGGGTGGCTGGCTACGGTATCGATGCCGGAGAAGAGTTCAGGCTCTTCCGCTCGATCATCGCCGTGAATGAAGCTTTTTATTTGAATAGAAAAAAACTATGGGTTTAAAAATGTATGATTTGATTTTGAAAGAAGGCCAGATCATTGATACCCGCTCTAAGCGGATTTTTAAAGGGGACATTTTAATCAAGGACGGATTCATCGTCGGCATAAAATCCGGCACCAAAGAAAGCGCAAGAAAAACATTTGACCTGTTCGGAAAATATGTCTCGCCTGGATTCATTGACAGCCACCTCCATATCGAGAGCAGCCTGCTCAATCCCATCGAGTTTTCGAAAGAGGCCGTCAAGCACGGCACCACGGTCATTTTCGTCGACCCCCATGAAATTGCCAATGTCTCAGGCAGAAAAGGGATAGAGCTCTTTCTGAAACAATCGGATTTGCTTCCTCTGGACATGTTCATCGGGATTCCTTCCTGTGTTCCGGCGACAAGCCTGGAGAGCGCAGGCGCTTCCATTTCAGTTGAAGATGTCAAGGAATTGATTTCGGATCGAAGAGTCTATGGGCTGGCAGAGATGATGAATTTCCCTGGCATTATCCATGGTTTTGGAGACGCAAGGGAAAAAGTCGAAATTGCTTTCAATGCCGGCAAGATCGTTGACGGCCACTGCCCCGGCGTCAGTGGTGAGGATTTGATAAAATACATCACCAACGGCCGCAACGATAACGTTGTCAGAATCTCCTCAGACCATGAGTCAACTCAACTCGATGAAGTCATTGAAAAGCATAATTTGGGCATGCACCTCTGCTTGAGATACGGCAGCGCGACAAAAGACCTGGAAAGGATTTTGCCCGGCCTGATAAAAGCTAAATTTAACCTGGAAAGATTCATGCTCTGCTCCGATGACCTGGATTCTGTTGACCTCTGTGAAAAAGGCCATGTGGACAGGATTATAAAAAGGGCAAGAGATATCATCCGGGAGAATTCAGCAACAGGTCTTGAAGAGGCAACCCTGATAGCCATCTCATTGGCCACAATAAATCCTGCGAGGTATTTTTCAAAGGCTCTAAAATTGAATGGCTATCCTGAGATGGGAGAGGTTGCTGCCGGCAGAAGAGCAAACATCATTGTCCTGGATTCCTTGGAAGGCCTGGAGATTGATAAGGTCATCCATAATGGAGCATTGGTTGTCGATAATAAAAAATATGTGGGCAGGCAATTGGATTATAATTATTCGGACTTTTTAGGAAAAGTAAATATCGGCCGAAAATTTCTGCCCGATGACTTTAAGATAAGAGTTCCAGCGGAAAAGGCTTACCTGGATGTCAGAGTTGATGTCAGAGTTATAGAAATAGTCAAAGGAAGCATCGTCACCAAGCAGAGCATCCTGCCCTTTGGTGCTCATAACAACGAATTGAGAGCTGACCCTGAAAGGGATATAGCTAAGATAGCTGTCATCGAGAGGCACAAAGGAACAGGCGCCTTTTCAGTTGGCTTTGTCAAAGGCCTGGGCCTGAAAAAGGGAGCGATCGCCTCGACTGTTGCTCATGACAGCCATAACTTGATTGTGGCCGGAGTCGAAGACGAATGCCTGGCGAAGGCTGTCAATTATCTGGCCCAAGAGGGAGGGGGCATGGTTGTGGTCGCCGATAGAATTTCTTACCTGCCGTTGAAGATTTCTGGCTTGATGTCAACAGAATCCGCAGAGAGCGCTGTCAAAAAACATGAGGATTTAAAAGATGCCGTCAAAGGGATGGGGCTTGGGCTGGAGACCGTATTCATGACCATGAGCTTCCTGGCTCTTCCAGTCATACCCGAGTTAAGGATAACGGATAAGGGGCTTGTCGATGTCAACCAGTTCAAAATTGTAAGCTTGTATTAGGCTCATTTCTTGATTCTTTCTTTCATCAGGCTGATGAACTCTTTAAGCGGAAAGATTATCCAGAAGATGAAAATCACGAAGCCGATAGCCCAGATGAGCCAGGTCAACCAGTCAAATCTCATCGTCTCTCCTATTCATGAGACAGCCTCAAGAGCCCGCTTGTAAAATAGACGACCATAGAAGCAAGCGAGAGCAAAGCGGCAATCTTCCCCAGACCTAATCCTCCTAAGAAGATGCTGACTAAGAAAGTTAGGAGGCTGAAAAAAAATATTGCAAGCAGGAATCTTCCAGTTGAAGACCTGGGAAGGAGATAGAAAGCTTGGCCTTTTCCTATTTCTTTAGCGCTCGGCCGCAGCGCAGCGCTCACGGTCTCTGCCCTCTGCTTCTGAACATCCTTTTTTAAGAGCAGGCTAAAGATTGGGGTCATGACCAGAGCCGTGATGGCGCTGAGAAAAGTGGCATAGGTGCTGGCATTGATGGAATGGGCAAAGATGACAAAGACCGAAAGCGCCCCCATCGCTGCTCCTGAAAGATAGCCGGCAATGGCGCCGGCCCAGTTTGCCCTTTTCCAGAATATTCCATAGACGATGCCGACGATGAAGAGCGGCATGTCTGTTATTCCGATCAGAGTCAGGTAGGCGTTGACCGCACCCAGCTTTCTGGCAAAGAAGGAAAAGGCAACCATGAAGAAGCCGACAAGAAGAGTCATGACTCTGGCAGTAATGATAATCTGCTTGGGAGAAGCTTTCCTTCTCAAGACCCTCTGGTAAATATCGCTGGTGAAGAGTGTGGCGGTGGAATTAATGTTGGAGCTTATGGTCGACATCTGGGCTGAGAGCAGCCCGCAGATGATGATGCCAAAGATGCCGCTGGGAACAAAGCGGGAGAGCATGGCTGGAATCACAGTGTCAGCGGTTTTTATTCCCGGATCTATGACTCGCGCCGCAAGGCCGGGCAGGTACCAGAGCAGGGCGAAGGGTGTCGTCTGAATTCCGGAGAGGATCAGCCCTTTGGTCACGCTTTTCACATCTTTTCCCGAGAATGCCCTCTGCAGCATCCCCTGGTCGGTGCAAGCCCATTGAATTCCGAGGAGAAAGATGGCAAGGATGAAAGCCCAGTTCAACTGGCCTGTCTGGGGAACGAGCTCGAGATAAGAAGGGGGCAGGGCCTTGGAAATTGTAGAGAAGCCGCCCGCCTTAATCATGATGATCGGGAAAAAGATTAAAGCTCCAAAAAGCATCAGGCTGAATTGGAGAACGTCGGTGAAGGCCACTGACCACATTCCTCCGGCAGTGGTATAGATGATGGTGATGACTGAAAAAATAAGTGCCCAGACAATGTATGACCCTTCGCCTGTTCCGGTAATGACCACGCCGGCAGTAGCGCCGGTGTAAAGCACGATGCCCAGCCAGAAAGAAAGCCTGAATATCCACAAGACGGCAATCAGCGCTCTCATGCCCAGGCCATAGCGCGCTTCCAGAAACTCAGGAATGGTCTTTATCTCCAAGCGTCTCAGGATGGGGAGCACGAAGAGACCGGCCAGGACAAGCGCCATATTTCCTGTCCAGGTGTGCCAGACAATGGAGATGCCGCGCTCGTAGGCTTTTCCGGCCTGGCCGACGAAGCTATAGAGGTTGACGTTGGTAGCGGTCAGAATCGCAGCCAGGATAAAGGGAGGAAGCATTCTTCCTGCTACAAAAAAGTCATCGGGGTTCTTGATCCATTTAAAAAAAATTGAGCCGAAGAAAAAGAGGAAAACCAGGAATAAAGCCACAATCCCGATATCAATCGCCGCCATTCTTTAACCTTTTAAGCTCAATCTCCTTTATGATGGCCTTCATCGCTTCATATTGCTCTTCCATGCTCTCCAAGAGCTTGAACTGAGCCTTTGCTCTCTGGAGATTATGGCCTTGGTGATGAATCTTAAAGTATTTATCCCCATCGATAAAGTCTGTCAAGAATCTAAGCCCGATGGTGAATGCCAGGAGTTTGCCTGAGAAAGCAAGATATTCAATTTCAGTTTCGTTCAGGAATGCTCTCATTTCTTCGAGAAAGCCTCTGGAGAAGGCTTCAAACAGTCGAAGATCCATCGCTACCCTGCTCAGGTCTTTCTCATCCTCAGCACCGGTATTCGTCGTTGTTCTGATGGCATCGCCAAAGTCATAATGAATATAGCCGGGCATGACGGTGTCGAGGTCGGTCACGCAGAGGACACGGCCGGCATCATCGAAAAGGATGTTGTTGAACTTCGTGTCGTTGTGGGTGACCCTTTTAGGAATTTTTCCCTCTCTTCCCAGGCGGATGATGCATTTCATTTCTTCTTCACGCGCCCTGACAAATTCGATTTCCCGGGAAACTTCTCTAACTCTTTGCGCCGGATCTCTCTTGACAGTCTCATAAAACTTATCAAGGCGTTTTTCGACGTTGTGAAAATCAGGAATGGTTTCATAAAGAGAATCCGGCGAAAAATCTGCAAGCAAAGCCAGGAAATTTCCAAAGGCTCTTCCGCCGGCATGAGCTTTTTCCGGGCTGTCAACAAGGTCATAAGAATGGCTGTTGGCAATGAAGACAGACACCCGCCAGTAGTTGCCGCCCGAATCCTGGAAGCAATATCTTTCTTCTTTTGTCGGAATAAAAGTCAGACATTCTCTTGCCGTTTTTCGCTCTGAGCCCAGCTTGATCTTTTTTTGAATGTGTTTTGTGACTTTTTCGATGTTGCTCATGAGCTGATTGACATTTTTGAAGACGTAATGGTTAATCCTCTGCAAGAGATAGTCATCTGCAGCCTCTTCCGCAGTCCGTATCAGGAATGTGTCATGGATATGCCCTGAGCCGTAGGGCTGGGCATCCAGGAAGGTTCCTTCGATCTTGAAATTCTTAATGATTGACCTTAGGTCATAATCCATGGATGAGATTCTTTATCCTTTCCACAGATCTCTTGGATAAATTCCTTTGCTGACCAATTCCGCTATTCTTTTGATAACCTTGGCTTTATCTTCTTTGTAAGTCACGCCAAACCAATCCTCATCGCTGTCTAATATTTTTACCTCAGCGGCTTTTGCCTTAATAATCTCATTGACAACATTCGGTAAATAGAGTTCTGCCTTTGTATTTTGGCTGTGCTCCCGGATGAATTTTTCAAAAAAGAACCTGAAATGAGGAAGGACAGAGGGAGAAAATCCCATCATATTCATTGAGACCATCGGGTCTCCCTTAATCTCAATCAAGCGGCCTCCTTCATCTTCAAAGAAGATTCCGTCCCCAATTTTTTTTATATGGAGCCTTTCGACGATGCTCTTCAGATATCCCTTTTCATCAAGCTCGCAGATGGCTCTGGCGACATGGCCGTGCTCGGAAAGCGTTTTGGACAGCCTGTAGCCTATAATGCAATAGTTTTCTTTTTTGGCTCTACGCAGAGAAGAAAGGTGAGAGAAAATAATCTTGAAGGAGTTGGCGCCATAAAAATCGTCAGCATTCAAGACAGCAAAAGGCTCTTTTATTTTCGAAGCAGCGCAGAGGACGGCATGAGTCGTTCCCCACGGCTTGCTTCGCTCGGAAGGGATTTTGATGCCCTGAGGAACGTCCTCGAGCTTCTGCAAGACATAGTCAACATCAATTCGACCCTGAAATTTTTTGGAGAAGACCTGATTAAATTCATTCTCCATTATTTTGCTGATGACAAAAATGACTTTTTTAAAGCCCGCCCTGATGGCATCAAAGATTGAATAATCGATGAGAGTCTCTCCCGCTGGGCCGAACCTGTCCATCTGCTTCAAGCTGCCGTAGCGGCTGCCTATTCCGGCAGCAAGAATTAAAAGAATTGGCTTCGTTTGCCTCATTTTCATCTCTTAACATTTTATAACTTGCTCAATTTTTTTCAACGAAAATGAATAAGTTTTCTTTGACAAATAAATCATCTGTGTGTTATAAAATTTTTTGGAGAGAAGAAAATTTCAACCGAGCCGCTTGATAATTAAAAAGCTTTGACAATTTCAAAAAGACGGAAAAGCTGCCAAGAGCGGGAGCGAGGGCTATGGGAATAGATAAGCGAAGAGCAAAGAGGATAAAAGAAGAGGCAAGCGTTTCAATCACGCTCGTCTCCAAAGATGCGTCGACTCCCGCCAAGAAAATTAGTTACAGTCTGACCAAAGATATTTCCTCTGTTGGCCTCAGGATGATGGCCACCTCATTCTTGCCCGTAAAATCTTTATTGAAAATAGAGCTTGCATTCACCAAGCCGCCGAGGTTGTTTAGCGCCTTTGGTGAAGTCAAGTGGGTCAAGAGCCGCTATGCAGACGAACTTTTTGAAATAGGAATAGAATTTGTCAATACGTCTCCTGAGGTCATTCAAATCCTTAAGGAACATATCGATAAGTCGGATAAGATTTTTCCCTCCGAATAAGAACGCCTCTTAGAGAGACCCTTTTGTTTTATTGAACTTCTCGGTGAATTGAAAATAACCAGCTTAAAGGAGAAACTCATGAAAATCGCCCTTATTCAACAGCATGCGACCAAGGATCATGAGGAGAATACCAAACGCGGAGTCGAATCTTTTCGGCGGGCTGCGGCTGCAGGTGCAAGACTCATCGCCTTTGCCGAGCTGGCCTTTACTCCCTTTTATCCTCAAACTCCTGCGGCACCTGAATCCTTGGCAAAGGCTGAGTCCATCCCAGGTCCGACGACAGAAAAGTTTTCTGCCTTGGCCAAGGAATTCGGCGTGGTGACTGTTTTAAATATATTCGAGAGAAGGGGAGAGGCGACTTACGATTCATCCCCGGTGTTCGATGCCAATGGAAAGCTGCTGGGGGTGACGAGGATGGTCCATATTATGGAAGGTCCGGGATTTCATGAAAGAGGCTATTATGCTCCGGGAAATAACGATAATTTCGTCTATGAAACAGGAATCGGCCGGGTCGGAGTGGCCATTTGCTATGACCGTCATTTTCCTGAGTATATGAGAGGCCTGGGTCTTAAAGGCGCTGAGATTGTGGTCGTTCCTCAGGCCGGGGCAGTCGCTGAGTGGACAGAAGGAATTTTTGAGGCAGAAGTCCAGGTTGCCGCTTTCCAGAACGGCTATTATGCTGCCCTTGTCAATCGTGTCGGTAAGGAAGATGTGATCGATTTTGCCGGCGAATCTTTTGTCGTCGACCCTCATGGCCGGATTATCGCCCAGGCTCCGAAGAAGAAGGATTTTATCCTTTATGCAGAGTGCGATTTCGAGCAGATACCCAAATCCCCTGCCAAGAAGCATTTCCTCCGCGACAGGCGGCCTGATTTCTACCATTTTTTTGATTTATTGGATTGATAACAATGATGTTTCAAGAAAGCATTCCAAACTTCATGATAGGGGTGACGTGCCGAAGGTTCGGAGCACGCTGGACTGAGCTCGAGAGGGGGCTCCTCACCTCCTGTCCCTCACAATTATCTTGATATCACGGATTCTGGGATGCTTTCTTTTAAAAGAGGTCTTGACATTATTCAGAGAATGGAAATATTTTATTGTTTATCAAAAATCAATTTCCCATTGAGAGAACGATAATATGGAAAGCTGGTACGTGCTCAACACCAAGCCAAAAAAAGAATTTCAAGTCGAGAAATTATTCACCGAGGGAGGATTTACAATCTACGCCCCCAAATATCTCCATGAAAAAAAGATAAAGCCTTTTTTCCCCGGCTACGAATTCATTCTTTTTGATTTCCCTGCCCAATACCAGCTCGTCCGCTATACAAGAGGAGTAAAAAGAATTATCGGAGCGAGAGGGATTCCCACTCCCATTCCGGAAGAGGCAATCCTTGAGATAAAATCAAGGGAGGTCAACAGCCTGATCGAGGTCGATAAATACGGACAGGAGCCAGTTGTTGGAGACGAGATTGAAGTCGCTGCAGGACCGTTGAAAGGCTTAAGGGGGATTTTCAAGAAAGAATTGACGCCCAAAGAGAGAGTCCTCATCCTTCTCAATTACGTTTCTTACCAGGCCCAGTTGGTGATTGAAAAGGAAAAGTTGAAAAAGGTTGTCAAGTAACAGTTTTAATAAAATTTGATTAAATTGAATTTTAAGAGGGGGTATGGACGAGAATGCTGATTCGTTTAAAATTGATGTCAACGGCTTTATTTTTCATATTCGCCTTTCTTGTCATTGCGCACAGCCAGACAACTATTAAGAATCCAGCGAAGGCTGGGAATCCAAAATCCGGCCGCATCGTCGAATTAAGAGAGGTGATGCGCATCTCAGGTGAAAGCCGGGATTATTATTTTAAATTTCCACGCTCAATCAAGGTCGCTCCTGATGGCTCTATTTTTGTCCAGGATGACAATGAGTTCCTTCAGTTTGACAAAAATGGGAAGTTTATCCGCAATCTATTCAAGAAAGGCCAGGGTCCGAATGAGATGGAAAGCATGGGACAATACCAATTTGCCAAGGACTATTTGATTGTTCACTGCAACTTACCGAACAAGGTCATCTGTTTTGATTATAATGGCCAGGTCATCAAAGAGATTATGATTCATGAAAAGAGTCTGGATTTTCAATTTCTATACAGAGACATTTATTATTTTTTACGCTTTGCATTTCCAAAATTTGAAAAAAGAGAGGAAGTCTTCGACCTTAACTACGAATTGGTCTCATTATCCGCAGATGGGAAAGACTTAAAAATATTGATGTCCTTTCCGACCCGTTATTATAGCTATTCTGAGAAAGGTGCAGGAGCAATTATCCCCATTGCCAAATTGGTTGCTGCCCCTTTTCAAGGTCGTCTCCTTTTTATCTCCCACACCTCCGAATATCTAATCAAAGTCTTCGATTCTGAAGTCAATAGGGTCGTGCGAAGCTTCGGAAGAAAGTATCGCAGAATCAACTGGGATAAGAACAGAATAAGGAGTGGGGTGGTGTTTGGGAACAAGCCGATTAATCCTCCTCCCCAAAAATACGAAAATGACATTCGAGAGATGTGGGTCAATGGTGATCAATTGTGGGTCGTCACTTCAACATTTGATAAATCCAAGGGATTCCTGGTCGATGTCTTTGATGCCAACGGCAAATTTTTAGACAGCTTTTTCCTCCACCAGCCTGATGAAGTTCGTTTGGCCAGAATGGATAAGTTAATGGATTATGGAGTAAAAATGATGACAGTAGCCGGTGAGTTTCTTTATTTCTCAGAAGAAGATGAAAGCGGAAATCTGTTCATTGTTAAATACCGAATGGAAAATCTCCTCACTTCAAATTAATACGAAGATATTAAGTCAGATATCATTGCCAGACGCAATGCGCCGAAGCAATATCATCCCATGGTTGATATTGCCACGCCCTTTGGGCTCACAAAGACAAAATAATTGTCGCGCTCCCTCCAGTCGCTCTCCATGGCAATGCAACAGAGTTTAGTGCTTTTGCATAAATATCCCGATGGTTCTCGTGGAATCGCCAAACCCAATTAACTTTCTGGCGACAAATTTATTTTATTGTCACGCTAAGCGGCCGCGGCGAAAAAGATGACTTCATTATTTTGACTCTTCTCCAGT
>CAZGMN010000083.1:0-260 GCA_964526905.1 uncultured Eubacteriales bacterium | reverse complement strand
CGGGTCCCTGAGGCTGATCCTATGGACCTTTCCCAGCTTATCCAGCGGGCCGGGCCATTTGTCGCCGCCCTTGTTGCAGGGCTCATAATCGCCGACGATCATAATGACGGCTTTGTCCGGCTGGATGTACTTGTTGGCGACTTCCTGAACTTTAGCCTTGGTCACAGCGCTGATTTTATCCCTGTAGGTCTTGTAATAATCCATCGGCTTGCCGGTCATTTCCAGGTTGGCGAAGGTGCCCATGGTAGCCTGAGGAGACT
>CAZGMN010000082.1:0-12433 GCA_964526905.1 uncultured Eubacteriales bacterium | reverse complement strand
TGCGTATTCTCAATTGACATTGTTTTTGTTCTCTGCTATTAAAAGGAATGCGAGGGGAAGAAATGAAGAAAGCGCTATTTTTATCAGCTTTTTTTATGGCGGGCGTTTCTCTCTTCTCTCAACAGATTTCTGAGGAGACGTTTGTCGTCAATGTCGAAGTCCCGGTAAGGGTTTTTAAGGGAAGCCAGTTCATCGATAATTTATCCCTCAGCGACTTCGAAGTCTTTGAGAATGGCATACCTCAGAAGATTGAAGCCGTTTATCTCGTGAAAAAGAAGAGCATAGAAAGGAGGGAGGAAAAGAGGAGGTTTTCGCCGACAACTTCAAGAGACTTTTATCTCTTTTTTGAGATATCAGAGTATATGCCAAAAATTGGAGAAGCCGTGAATTATTTCATCCAGAATGTTGCCATGCCTGATGACAATCTGACAATTGTCACGCCGATGCAAACCTACAGGCTGAAGACTCGAACTTTTGAAGTCCTGTCAAAAGAAAGGATTGTCAATCAACTCAAAGGAATCTTGAGAAAGGATGCCCTTGTCGGAAGCTCTGAATACAGGGATACGATTGAAGAAATGACGCAATTGGCGAAGTCTTTATCCAGCTCCATTCAATCAAGGACAACTGAGGTGGGCGAATCAACGACGGCGACTTCCGCGACTGAACTCTATCAGCCCCAGATCTTCACCAGAAGTCTTGATGAATTCTCTAGAAGTGCCTATGAAAATTTGCCCCTTGAAGAGCAGCTCACCAGGTATGTGGACCTTCTGAATAGCTTGGAGCACATCAGAAAGGTTGATTACCAGAAATTCTTAGAGTTTGCGAGAATTTTAAAAAATAGGGAAGGCCAGAAGTATGTTTTTGTCTTTTATCAGAGAGAGTTCATCCCCAAAGTGGAGCCAAGGATATTGAGCCAATACATGAGCCTCTATGAAGACAAGCCGGAGGTTCTTCATACTGTGACTGGAATTTTCGATTTTTACAGAAGAGAGATGAATATTGATATTAATCAGCTGAGAAAAGCCTATGCGGATTCCTCCATCTCTATTCATTTTCTGTTCATCACTGCGCCGACAAAGCATGTTTACGGAGTCAAGATGGAGGAGCAGTCTGAAGATATCTTCGCGGCCTTTAGCGAAATGGCGAAAGCGACCGGCGGATTTTCGGAGAGCGCCGCAAACTCTGCCTCCTTATTCAAAAAGGCTCTTGATGCTTCTGAGAATTATTATCTCCTTTATTATTCCCCTGAAAATTACACAAAAGATGGAAAGTTCAGGGAGATAAGTGTCAAGGTCAAAAGCCAAGATTATAGAGTCACCCATCGTGCCGGATATTTCGCCAATTAATTAAGTTCAGTTTCGCATTTTTTTTACCCCGCCTGTTTGACATCAGGAGTTCCCTTTGTTATAAGCTCTAAAAAAGGATAGCGGTGAACGTAAAAAAAAATCTTTCAGGGGGAAACATGAGTAGATTCATTTTTTATTTATTTATTTTTTTAATCATGACGGACTTTATCTTTGGCGGTGGCGAAGTGTATGAAAAAAAGGAACTCTATGATTCGGGAAAAATCAGGGAGTTGAGCGGCCAGGAGCTGAACACGATTGCCTTTCCCCTCGGAGGACTGGGCACAGGTAATATTACTCTTGGAGGAAGAGGCGAGATCAGGGAGCTCGAGATTTTCAACAGGCCAGACAAAGGGAAAAGCCCTGAATTCACCTTCTTCTCCATCTGGGCTAAAGAGGAAGGAAAGGGAGCGGTGGCCAAGATGTTGGAGCGGGAGCTCATTCCTCCCTATGTGGCCTGGATGGGGATCCCCAGGAATCAGCTTCCCGGCGTTGGCCGTTTCAAAGAAGCAAGATTCAGAGGGGAATATCCTTTTGCCAATCTGATGTTGGCCGATGTTGCCGTGCCGGTGAGCGTGGAATTGGAAGCCTACAATCCTTTCATCCCCCTCTCAACAGAGAAGAGCGAAATTCCGGCAGTAATCTTTAACTGGAAGATCAGGAATGACAAAGATTCCACGGCAGATGTCTCTTTGGCCTTCAGCATGCTTAATCCGATAAAGACCCAGGATAAGAGCGGCCGGAAAGGCTATGGAAAGAACCTGAATCAGTATATCGAAGACGGAAAATTCAGAGGAATCAGGATGAGCTCGAACAGAGCAGATAGCGAATCAACAGATTACGGTACTATCGCCTTTGTTACAACTGAAAAAGACGTTGATGCCCAGACAAGGTGGTACAGAGGAGGGTGGTGGGATAACGCCCACGTCTTCTGGGATGACTTTGCTGATGACGGTCGGCTCAAAGCCGTAACCGACAGTGAGGAATCAGAAGAAGGGCGGAGCGATATCGCCACTCTTTTAGTTCATGTCAAGCTCAACCCCGGAGAGGAAAAGGTCATTTCTTTCTACCTGACCTGGCACTTTCCCACCAGGGAGAATTACTGGAACGGGGAAAAGGAAGTCCGGGGCAAAAAGTTTAAGAACTTTTACGCCACAAAATTCTCCGATGCCTGGGAGGTCGCCCGATATTTTATAAAGAACGAAAAAGAGCTCTACCAGGAGACAAAGAAATTCCATGACATTCTCTTCCAATCGACCTATCCTTCCTATGTCATCGATGCCGTTTCCTCGCAGGCATCTTCGCTCAAAACAAACCTGGTGATGCGCACCGAAGACGGAAAGTTTTTCGGATTTGAGGGTCTGACCGATGATTCGGGCTGTTGCCCAATGAACTGCACCCATGTCTGGAACTACGAGCAGACTCTGGCTTATCTTTTCCCCAGTCTTGAAAGATCGATGAGAGAAACGGATTTCCTCCATAACACTTTCGATAATGGCTACCAGGTCTTCCGGACGCTCATGCCTCTCGGTGACTATTGGTGGAACTTTAAACCCTGTGCCGACGGGCAGATGGGAAACATCGTCAGAGTTTACCGCGAGTGGAAGCTCTGCGGAGATACGGAATGGCTCAGGAAACTCTGGCCTAAGGTCAAAGCCGCCCTCGAGTTCGCCTGGAAGGGAGTGGGAGAGGTCGACGAAAAGTCTAAATGGCAGAAGGAGAGGCTGACTCTGCCCTGGGATCCGGATAAAGACGGCGTCATGGAAGGTGAGCAGCATAATACTTATGACATCGAATTTTATGGCCCGAATACGATGACCGGAGCGCTTTATTTATCCGCGCTCAAAGCTTCGGCTGAAATGGCAGAGGCTCTTGGAGAAAAGAAGAAGGCGAGAGAGTATCTTGATATTTTTGAAAGGGGTTCCGAAGAATACGATAAGTTGTTGTGGAACGGCGAATACTATATCCAGAAGGTTGAGGTCATGGAGGGACTTGTCGTCCCTGAGCATTTGCGCTTGCCGGAAAAAAGCTGTGATAATCCTTCCTGCGAGGGAAAGGAATCACCTGGAGGGAAGAAAGAAGCAATGGGACAGGGAGAGGCTGTCCCCAAGTATCAGTATGGCGAAGGATGTCTATCCGACCAGCTCCTTGGACAGTATTTGGCCCATGTTGCCGGACTGGGATACATCCTTGACAAGGAGCATGTCGACAAAGCCATGGGTTCAACCTTTAAATACAATTTCCTCAAAGACCAGAGCAGCTTCTCCAACGTGCAGAGAGTCTATGCTTTGAATGAGGAAGCAGGCCTTTTGCTTTGTTCTTGGCCAAAAGGAAAGAGGCCGGCGCTTCCCTTTGTCTATTCCGACGAAGTCTGGACCGGGATTGAATACCAGGTGGCTGCCTCTTTAATCTATTCCGGCCTGATTGATGAGGGCTTGAGCGTTGTCAAGGCGGCGAGGGACAGGTACCAGGGCTTTAACCGCAATCCGTGGGATGAGCTGGAATGCGGCCATCATTATGCCCGAGCCATGGCCAGCTGGGCGCTGCTTCTGGCGCTCTCGGGTTTCCAGTATGACGGGGCTTCGGGCTTCATCGCCTTTTCACCAAGGATCAACAAAGACCATTTCTTCACCTTCTGGTCTTCAGGAAGCGGCTGGGGAAGCTTCGAGCTGAAAGCTAATGAACTGAAGTTAAAAGTCGAAGAAGGGAGTTTGAAGCTCTCAAGGCTTGGAGTTTCAAAAGAGTATGGTTTCAAGAAAGCCGAGAAAGTCCTCGTCAACCTGAAAGAAGTTCTGGCCAAGGTGAAGCTTGCAGGAGACTTGTCTCTCGTGGAGTTCGATAAGCTGACTGACCTCTACCGAGGAGGTGAGATAGCAGTCATTTTCGAGAAATAGAGCCGTACGGTCTTCTCAACATCCAGCCTGATCCTATCCATGCCATGGATTTGTTGATGCTCCTGACTTGAAACTTTTAGGCAAGATTCCGAGTTTTTATCTACAAGGAGCAAGGAAATAGAGGAGGCGAACAATAAATGATGAAAAGATTTCTTTCAATCGGCATCGCTTTGGCTTTCATCATTCCTTTGCTGTGGGGATTCGCGAGCGGCCAGAAGGAGCAGGATAAACAGAGTCTCTCGCTTGAGATTTCTGAATATTATCGAAGCTATAATTTTATTAGCTCTTTCAGTTCTCAATTTGAGAGAGAGACTTTAGCCGCTTATCTTTCTCAAGAGAAGCTAAACTCTGAACGTCTGGAAAAGGTCTTTCAGTCGATGAAAAAGGTCAAAGCAAGAGTCATGAACACCGACCCCAAAATGACCATTCAAGTTAAGCCTGGCGGCTTGAACATCTTTCCCTCTGAGGTAATTGAAGTCAGGAATTTTAAGCAGAACGGCGGAGAGCTTATGGTCGAGGTCGCTGCTTATGGCTTAAAGCCTGAAGAAAATTTTAGATATATAGCTTTGTATGATGAGCACAAGGGTAATGAAAAAGAAATCCCGTCTGAAGAGGAAATAATAGACACGGCAAAATCTAAATTTCCGCCCAGGAAAGAAATACATAAATGGCTGTATGTTAACGGGCAGTGGATGAAACAGGAAGCTAATCTTGTCTTCCTCAAAGACAAGAAATAAAAGAAAAGTCAAAAAGAAGAAAATCCTCTTTTCTATTCGCAGGGGGACGAGGAACGATTCCAACGCCTCTTTGAAATCACATATTTGGATGCTTACTGACTTAGCTCAATTCTCTTGCCTTCTTCCATGGGAAGTGCGAGAATTAACGGTTATCATAAGTCGTTCGATCTGGATTGTGGAACGAGCGGCTTTCAGGAAATTCAAAATCGAGGTGACTATGAACTGCAAACGCTTAGTTGTTTTATGGTTCGCTCTTTTCGCCCTGGCTTTAGGGTTGAGCGCAGCGGCGACGTTCGACCGCTACCACACACCCGCTGAAATGAACGCTGCGCTCCAGGAATATGCTTCGGCCAATGCCGCGGTAGCAAAAGTCCACAAGCTGGCCCAGAGTCCGGGCGGCAGGGACGTGCTTCTGATTGAGGTCGGCCCCGAGGTCGGCAAGACAGAGAAAAGCTTCCCCGCCATCTTTGTCGGAGCCAATTTCGAGGGGATAGTCCCTATTTCGGGAGAGGCGGCCCTCTATCTGGTGAAAGAGCTTATTGAAAAACCGGATGCCCGGAAGGAACTCACCTGGTATGTCCTGGCCTGCCCCAATCCCGATGCAGCGGCTCGCTATTTTGCCAAGCCTCTTTTCGGGGACCCACGGAACGGCAAACCCTGCAACGATGACATGGACGACGCGACCGACGAGGACGGCCCAGACGACCTCGATGGCAACGGAATCATCACCATGATGAGGGTCAAAGACCCTGCCGGCGAATGGGTGACTGTGCCCGGCGAGCCTCGGCTGATGAAGAAAGCCGACTGGTCCAAAGGCGAGAAGGGGATGTATAAACTGTGCACCGAGGGCCTGGACAACGACGGCGACGGCGAATACAACGAAGACGGGATAGGCGGAGTCAACATCGGCGTCCAGTTTCCCCACCTGTTCAAATTCCACTCTCCTGAGTCGGGCGACTGGCCGGGAAGCGAAGCCGAAAGTTTTGCCGTGATGAAGTTCGTCAACGAACATAAGGAGATCGGCCTGACTTTCGTTTTCGGCTCGACCAACTTCTGCTTGGCCCCTCCCCGGGGAGGCCGCAAAGGCGAAGCAGACTTCAACCAGATTAAAATCCCTGAGCGGATCGCCGGCTACATCGGCGCTGATCCCAACAAGACCTACACCATGGCGGAGATCATGGAGTTGGTCAAGCCGCTTGTGCCCGAAGGCATGCAGCTCAATGAATCCATGATTGCCAGCTTCCTTGGCCTGGGCGCGGTCGTCAATCCGCTGCCTGAGGACCTCAAGTTTTACAAAGAACTCTCCGATAAATATAAGGATTTTCTAAAGAAGAACAAGCTGGACGAAAAAAGGCTGGAGCCTGCCCAGGACAAGGACGGCTCCTTTGAGCTCTACTCCTACTACCAGCTCGGGCTCCCGTCCTTCAGCCTTGATTTCTGGACCTTGCCCGAGGTCAAGGAAGAGAAGAAGGAGCCCGAGATCACGCCCGAGAAACTGGAGAAGATGACAAACGATGAATTTGTCGCGCTCGGCGAGGAAAAGATCGACGCCTTCCTAAAGTCGGCCGGTGCCCCGCCCCAGTTCAAAGCCAAGCAGCTGATCGAAGGCATCAAGGGCGGGATGATGAACACAAAGCAGATGGCGGAGATGATGAGGCAGATGCCCAAGCCGCCGACCGAAGAGGGAGCGGACCCTAAGGAGAAAGCGCTCCTGGCTTGGAGCGACAAGGAGCTGGGCGGTAAGGGATTTGTCAACTGGACTCCATTCAAGCACCCCACGCTCGGCGATGTCGAGATCGGAAGCGCAACACCGTATACCGACACGACGCCGCCGGCAGCGAAGGTCGAGCCTCTGCTCAAGGGTCAGGTGCCTTGGGTCTTCGAGATTGCAAAGAAGATGGCCAGAATCAAAATCGGCAAGACGGAAGTCAAATCTCTTGGCGGGAGCATTTATGCAGTTGAAGCCTGGATTGAGAACGCCGGCTACCTTCCGTATCCCACGGCCATGGGCCGAAGGAACAACCGGAACCTGCCTGTGATTGTCACTCTCGACGGCAAGGATTTCACCATCGTGGAAGGAAAGAAGCGCAGCCTGGTCCCTGCCATCGACGGCAATGGAGCGCAGTCTGTCCGCTGGCTTGTCCGTGCCGAGAAGCCTATTAAAGTCGAAGTCAAGGCGTCGACGAGGATCGCCTGGAGCGATGCCAAGACCATCGATCTGGGAGGTGTGAAATGAAAAAGATGCTGTTACTGACTCTGATCCTGGTCATCGTGGCCTTGGTGCCAGCCGAAACCACAAAAATCACGGTCCCACTGCGCTTCGATCACTACTACACCCTGGAACAGGTCTATGAGGCCGTCCAGGCTCTCAACACGGCTTATCCCGAAATGACCAAGCTTGAGGAGGCCGGCAAAAGCGAGGAGGGCCGTCCGATCTACGCCTTGACGGTCAACAATCCCAAGACCGGCCCGGCCCTGGCCAAGCCCGCAATCTATGTCGACGGCAACATCCACGGCAACGAGATCCAGGGAGGGGAGGTTTGTCTCTATCTCCTCGATTACCTTCTCGGGAATTATGGAAAAAACAAGGAAGTCACCGAGCTTCTTGACAAGAGAGTCTTCTATGTGGTCCCGGTGGTCAACGTGGATGGGCGCTATCACTTTTTCCACGACGCCAATACGGCCAGCTCCAACCGCGGACTGCGCATCGCGCTCGATGACGATAGGGACGGCCTGGCGGACGAGGACTTCCCTGACGACCTCGACGGCGACGGCAATATCTGTATGATGCGCAAGAAAGACCCGTTTGGTATGTACAAGACCGACCCCGAGGACCCGCGGCTGATGATCCGGGTCAAGCCCGGGGAAAAGGGCGAGTGGACTATTCTCGGCATGGAAGGGATCGACAACGACGGCGACGGCTTGATCAACGAAGACAGCGAAGGCTATGTCGACCCCAACCGCCAGTGGAGCTTCGACTGGGCTCCGGAATATGTCCAGAGCGGCTCTGGCGAGTATCCCTTCCAGGCTGTTGGACTGAAGGGCCTGGCGCTGTGGACCCAGGAGAAAACCAACATCTGCATCGGCTGGACGTTCCATAACTTCGGCGGGATGTATCTCCGCGGGCCGAGCCGCAAGGGGCTGGGCGAGTATCCGCCGCAGGACGTCGCGGTCTACGACTACATCGGCAAGCAGGCCGAGCGGATCACGCCGGGCTACAGGTACTTGATAAGCTGGAAGGACCTCTACACGACCTACGGCGACTCCCTTGAGTGGCTGTGTCAAATGTGCGGGGCCTACGGCTACTGCGGCGAAGTGTTCCAGTCTGGAAGCGAAACGTTCAAGACGCAGAGCGAGAAGACGGCCCGGCCGTCCGAAGGAGGCGAAGAAGGGCCGATGGGTTTCATGATGGGCAACGAGGCAGACCGCGAACGGCTCAAGTACAGCGACAACCTGACCCAGGGCGAGCTCTATAAGCCCTGGAAGCCCTTCAAGCACCCGACTTACGGCGAGATTGAGATCGGCGGCTGGGTCAAGATGAGCAGCCGCTTGTCGGCTCCGTTCATGATCATCGACCTTGTCCACCGCAACGCGATGGCCGTCCTCTTTTCGGCCAAGCACGTGCCTGAGGTGAGTCTGGACGTGACCGAAGTGAAAAAGGTCGGCAAAGACCTTTACCGGGTTCGGACGCGGCTGGCCAACGACAAAGCCATGCCCACCATGAGCTACCAGGCCCAGAGGACCAAGCTCTATCCCAAGGACATGCTCAAGGTTTCAGGCATGAACGCCAAGGTTGTGGCCGGCGGCACCCTCATCGATCCCTACACCGACCGCGTGAACTATAAGAAGTACCGGCCGGAAGTGCAGTTCCTCTTCGTCCCGGGTTTCGGCAAGGCGGAGCACCAGTTCCTGGTCGAAGGCAAGGGCGAGGTCACCGTCCGTTACGAATCCCGGCACGCCGGGATTCTGGAGAGGAAGGTCAAGCTCGAATAACCGAGTAAAATATATTTTCGCGATTAAAAAATTGCCGATGCTGCCTGTCAAGAAGTTTTTGAAATTTCTTGGCAGTTTGGAAGTTTTCAATGAGAGAAGCATCCGAAACCAAGGAGGTAAAGAGCAAAAATGAAAACAAGGCCTTGGGGACACCGAAATGAGCGCCGAAAGACCCATAAAAAGCATAGGGGGAAAGTTCAACGAGAAAAAGAACGACACGAGCAAGAAATTGCAAGATTAAGCAAAGAAAGCAAAAAAAGAGTATCGTAAAAATAAATAAAGAATAAAGGGGACAGGCTACTTTTTCTAAAAAAACAGCCTGTCCCCTTTTTACCCTTTTTATTACCGTTTTTTTTTTATAAGACTTCAAAAGTCCCTTTCAGTCTCATATCTGCAGAGGAGCTTCCGACCATGACCTCAAAGCTCCCAGGCTCGACAACGTTTTTTAATTTGATATCGAGGAAAGAGATTTGTTCTGGGGTGAGGACAAAGGTTACTGTTTTCTTTTCCTTCGGCTCTAAGGTTATTCTTTTGAAATCTTTGAGCTCTCTCACCGGACGCGCCGGGAAGGAAAGCGGGTCATGCAGATACAATTGAACAACCTCATCTCCTTTGCGCTCGCCTGTATTCTGAATATCCACGCTGATTCGGACTTCGTCCTTCCGGTCTATTTTTTGAGGCGTTATTTGTAAATTGCTGTATTCGAACTTGGTGTAGCTCAGCCCATAGCCGAAGGGGAAGAGGGGATTGCCGCTGAGGTCGACATAGTCATAGCCTCGCCCTGTGGGCTTGTAGTTGTTGTAGAGTGGACATTGTCCGACGGATTGAGGAAAGGTGATCGGCAGCCTGCCGCCCGGGTTATAATCGCCAAAAATAACATCGGCAACCGCATTCCCGCCTTCTTCTCCCGGATACCAGGCTTCGACAATTGCTGCGGCTCGGTCAATCCAGTTGGCCATGGTCACAGCGCTGCCGTTGACAAGAACAACCACAGTCGGAACTCCGCTTTTGCTTACAGCCTTGATCAGCTCTTCCTGCAGGCCCGGCAGCTCGAGCTTGGAGCGGTCCCGTCCCTCGCCTTCATTGATACCGGTGATGATAATCGCCACCTCTGAGTTCTTGGCCGCAGAGACAGCTTCTTGAATTCCCATATCCTCTTTGGGCTTGAGATTCCATCCAAGATGGGCAACAGCGCCTCCGCCATTCTCATAATATTCGATGAGGATATCGTAGGCATGCCCAGCCTCGAGCTTTAATGAAACATAATCCGAGGTTGGGCCCCGATCGTACCACTTTTCAACGAGCAGTTTTCCGTCAAGATAAAACCGGACGCCGTCATCAGTCGTTATGCTCAGCTGATAGATATTTGTCTCGCTGGGGATGAGCTTTCCTGTCCATCTTACCGAGAACTGGTCTGAGTTTATTTTAGGATCTGGTGCGCCTGATTCCCAGTTGAAGTTGACCTGTTTATCGATTCTGGTCAGAGCCGGCGTCCCGGAGAGTTTCATATTGTTGAAGTATTCGCCCTTCAATCCGTGCATCCCTGCTTGAGCGCCGGCCGGAACCAAATTTTCGGCTGCTATCGGCGGAAGAGCTGTCCACTCCAGCTGGCAGCCTTGAGCGTAATGGACTCTTGTCGCCGGCGAAACCTTGTTCTTAATGCCCTCAAGCACAGTCACCATCTTCATTCCGAAGCCGCTGTATCCTCCGAGCCGCCCGACGTCTGCATTGGGGCCGATGACTGCAATCGATTTTATATCCTTGCGCAGAGGGAGGAAGTTGTCTTGATTCTTCAAGAGGACGATGGCTTCCTGAGCAGCCTGTAGCGCAAGCTGGCGGTGCTCTGCAGAATCATTGATTTTCTCTGCATATTCAGGATCTGCCTCCCGCTTTTCGAATAAGCCCAGGCGGAATTTTGCCCTTAAAACTCGGCTTGCTGCTTCATCGATTGTCGCTTCAGAGACGAGTCCCTCCTTGGCAGCCTGGAGCAGCGGCTCTCCGTAGATGTCGATTCCCGGCAGCTCGACATCAAGGCCGGCTTCTATCGCTTGTTTTGCCGCTTCCTTCTTGCTGGCTGCCGTATGGTGCATGCTGTAGATGCCGCTTGCCGAGCCGTAGTCAGAGACGACAAATCCCTTGAAGCCCCATTCATTCTTGAGAACATCGGTCAGAAGCCATTTGTTCGCCGAGCAGGGAATTCCTTCTATGGAATTATAGGCAGCCATGACTGACTGCGCCCCTGCTTCCTGAAAACAGGCTTTAAAAGCAGGGAAATAGACCTCTCTCAGCAGTCTTTCAGAGAAATGGATGACGTTGCTGTCACGGCCTCCATCACCGACATTGGCCGCATAGTGTTTGGGAGTGGTTATGACTCCTTCATTTTCAATGCTCTTACAAAAAGCCACACCCATTCGTGAGGTCAGATAAGGGTCTTCGCCGTAGGTCTCTTCCACCCTTCCCCATCTCACATCCCTGGCGATGTTCACTACAGGAGAGAGAACCTGATGGATGCCGCGGCTTCGGGTCTCTTTGCCGATGGCAGTGGCCACTTTCGCCATGAGTTCTGTGTCCCAGGTCGCCGCCAAGCCTATGGCCTGCGGAAAGCTTGTCCCTTTGTTGCCGACGATACCGTGGAGCGCTTCATCGTGGATGATGATCGGTATTCCCAGGCGCGTTTTTTCGAGCGCAAGGCGCTGGATTCTATTTGCCTTTTCTGCGGCCTGCCTCGCCTCATAGGGTCTGAGTGTGACAGCCAGACTTCCTATGCCTTTTTCAGCAATGATATTTTTCCCCTCGACTTCTCCTATCTCACACTGGAGCTGGGCAATTTTTTCTTCGAGAGTCATTCTGCTCAGGAGGTCTTTAATTCTTGTCTCGATGGATAAATTGGCGTTTAAATAAGGAGCTTTTTCTTTCTTTTGCCGGCAATCTATCTGAAGGACCAGGATAAAAGCCAATGACAGAAGAGGAATGAGCCATTTTTTTATTTTCATCATTTTATCCTCCTTTTTTTATTCGTTTTATATACCATAATAAAAAAAATCTCAAATCAAGGTCTCTATTAGGAAGCATCTCAGAATTCGTAATATCAGGATGATTGTGAAGGTGAGGTGCTCCTCACCTCAAGCACCTCAGCTCTTTCACGGAATTTGGGATTCGTCTTCTTTTGTTTGAGAAATGAAAGGGCTTTGACTTTGTTTTACCCTATGGTGTAAAATTTTTAACAATGCCTGGGGAGCAATGATCGGCGGTAAGAATCTTGTCTCTCCTTGAATAGCTTGGATAGAAAGTGAGTTCATGAAAATAAGAAGGATAAATTTTCCTAACAGAGCTTGGTTCTCTTTCTTCGCTTTGCTTTTTTTTGAGTTTTTGTTATTAAATTTTAAGGCTTTCTCGTTTTCAGGATTATTCCCCTCCCTCGCCCAAGAGAGTTCCTTGCCGCAGCTCTCGCTGGACGGCGTCATTG
>CAZGMN010000081.1:0-12487 GCA_964526905.1 uncultured Eubacteriales bacterium | reverse complement strand
TTGTTAAAAATTTTTAATCATAGGAGGCAAAAATATGAAGGTAAAGTTCGTTTTTTGGGCACCCGTTTTAATGCTTGTGCTCGTGGTGACGGCAGCCTCTCAAGGCTCTGCCCAGCAGGTCACCGCTGAGATTTATAAAGCGCTTCGCTACCGCTACATCGGTCCTCCAGGGAACCGAACAGCGGCAGTGGTCAGCGTACCCGGCAACCCGCTCGTTTATTACATCGGAGCTTCTTCGGGTGGAATCTGGAAATCCACTGACGCCGGCGAGAATTGGGAGCCAATCTTCGACGACCAGCCCGCGCAGTCGATCGGCGCCCTGGCCATCGCCCCCTCTGATCCCAATGTGATCTGGGCGGGCACAGGAGAAGCTTTTGTTCGGAGCAATATCTCCATCGGCAACGGTGTTTACAAATCCACAGATGCCGGAAAGACCTGGAAGCACATGGGCCTGGAGATGACAGGCCGTATCGGCCGCGTAGCCATCGACTCCTCCAATTCCGACATCGTCTTCGTCGCTGCCATGGGGCACTGCTACGGCCCTCAGAAGGAGAGGGGCGTTTTCCGGACCAAGGATGGCGGCAAAACGTGGCAGCAAGTGCTCTTTGTCGATGAGAACACCGGCTGCTCCGAAATCGCCATGGACCCCAACAATCCACGGATCCTTTTTGCAGGGATGTGGCCTCTCATCATCCACACCTGGGGCAGGGAAAGCGGCGGACCAAACGGCGGAATCTGGAAATCTATTGACGGCGGCGACACCTGGCAGCATCTTACCGGAAACGGATTACCTGAGCCGCCAATAGGCAAAGTCGGACTGGCCATTGCTCCCAGCAACTCTAACGCCGTCTATGCCCTGATCGAGACAGGAAGCCCTAACCGCGGAGTCTTGTGGCGGTCGAGCGATGGCGGCGAGACCTGGACACTAATGAGCTACAACCGCCTGCTCAACGAGCGGCCTCATTATGCCTCACGGCTTATGGTCAACCCGGGCGATGAGAACGAGGTCTATTTCGCCGCCAACAGCATGAGCCGCACTTTTGACGGCGGCTATACGACTGAAGTCGTGCCCTGGAGCGGCGATTGCCATGACATGTGGGCCGACCCCAAGAATCCCGAGCGGATAATGATCAGCAATGACGGAGGCGCCATCATCACCCTGAACCGCGGAAAAACCTGGAAACGAATCGTTCTCCCTATCGCCCAGATGTACCATGTGGCTGTCGACAATCAGATTCCCTACTATGTTTATGGCGGCTGCCAGGACAGCAGCGCTATCAAAGGCCCCAGCACTGGAGGTGGCGGCAGAGGCTTTTTCCAAGCACGCACTCAATGGGAGGCAACGGCCGGCGGCGAATGCGGGTTTGTTATTCCTGACCCGGTTGACCCCAACATTGTCTGGGGAGGGAGTTACAACGCCGACCTCATGCGGGCAGATTACCGGACAGGGCAGATCAACACTGTGCACGTCTGGCCGGAATCAATCTACGGCTCTCATGCCGCTGCGGCCAAATACAGGTTCAACTGGACATTTCCTATTCACATCTCTCCTCACGACCACAACAAAGTCTATGTGGGCAGCCAGTATGTGCACATGACGACTGATGGCGGCCGAAGCTGGGCAGTCATCAGCCCTGACCTGACAACCAACGACCCGACAAAGATGGGACCGTCCGGGGGGCTTACGCTGGATAATCTGGCTGTCGAATACGGCTGCGTTGTTTTTGCCATCGCCGAATCACCCTTGGAGCAGGGATGCATCTGGGCCGGCACCAACGACGGCCTCGTCCAGGTCACTCGGGATGAAGGCAAGGCCTGGACCAATGTCACAGTCAACATTCCCAACCTTCCTCCCTGGGGAACGGTAAGCAATATCGAGCCTTCCCGCTATGAGGCAGGAACGGCATACATCACAGTCGATTTCCACCAGATGAATAACCGCGACCCCTTTGTCTATAAAACAACAGACTACGGCAAGACCTGGAAATCCATCAGCTCCGACATCCCGAAAAGCGTTTTCAGCTACTGCCATTGGATCCATGAGGACCCGGTCAGGAAGGGAATGCTTTTTCTAGGCACAGAGAACGCAATCTACATTTCATTCAATGACGGCAAAAACTGGCTTTCTCTTCAGAATAACCTGCCTCAGGCGCCAGTGCACCAGATGGTTGTCCAGAATAATTTCAATGACCTTGTCGTTGGAACCTACGGCCGAGGCTTCTGGATCATGGATGATATCACTCCCCTGCAGCAGCTTAGCGACGAGGTTCTTAAAAAAGACATCCATTTATTCAAGCCGCGCCATGCCTACCGCCTGCACAGCATTGCCGGCGGGCCGAGTGCCATGCCCAGGGCCTATATCAATTATTATTTAAAGGATATTCCAAAGGGAAGCTTAACCATCACCATCCTCGACGAGAAAGGAAACCTGGTCAGCACTCTTAACGGCACAAAGCGGCCCGGAATCAACAGGGTGACCTGGGACCTGCGCCATAATGGGGCCAGGCAGGCCAAGCTTCGCACCAGGCCTGCGGGAAATCCACATGTGGTCGAGGAGAAGAGATTCCTTCTGCTCTGGGAGAGGGAGGGATGGTATCCCATCTTGAGCTGGGGCTCATACGGCGGGTTCCGCGGCTTCCTCGTTGCGCCAGGCAACTATACGATAAAATTGAAAGTCGGCGACAAGGAATTGAGCCAGACGCTCGAGGTGAAGAAAGACCCGCGGTCTGCCGGAACAGTAGAAGACATTAAAGAACAGGTCAGGATGCAGCTCGAAATCCGTGAAGACCTCAATACCGTCTCGGACATGATCAGCCAAATTGAGTGGATGCGCAAGCAGCTCTGCGATATAAAGGACCTGCTGAAAGCTGAAGGCAAATCCGTTGAAGCAGGCACATTAACGACCATCGATGAATTCGACAAGAAGCTTTGTTCAGTTGAAGACGAGCTTCTCCAGCCGGTGCTCGCCGAAGGGGACTCAAAGTCTTTCCGCAGCCCGCAAAAACTCTACGGCAAGCTCTCGGTTCTCGCCGGGGATGTGGCCAACAGCGTGGATTTTGCCCCCAACAAGCAGCAGCGGGAGGTGCAGGCCGTATTGAAGGAACGTCTGACAAAGGAGAAATCTCGGTTTGAGGAATTGGTAAAAACCGACCTTGCTGCGTTCAATGAGTTTTTGAAGAAGAAGAATATCTCAGGCATCATCTTCCCCAGGCTTGAATAAAATACGAGAAAGATATGAACAAGACTTAAATGTTTTTCATTATGACCTTGGGCAATTTATCTTAGCTAAGATAACCTAATTCGCGAAATATCCTGCGCGGTGTGTGATTCTGTAATTTTTGTCTTTAATCTTGACCTTTATTTCTTTAAATTTGCCGTCTTTCTTATAATCTGATGGAGAGTAATAGAGCAGATAATAGTTTTCAGAAGCATCAACTGCCTTCTGAAATGCAAAAGCAGCATTGGCAGAGCTTTCTATCAAACCTCCTGTCGCTTTAGCCATTTCGCTAAAAGCACTGAATATCTCAGCAGAATAATCTTCCATCTTAATCTCTGAAGTCTCAAAAGAAGTTCTTCTTGTAATGTCAAGTACATACATTGGAATTTTCGTAACAAATAAAAAATGACTTGATATCGAGGAATCAGAAAAAGCCCTTTTTACTGCTTCAGTGTCAAAGAACATATCTTGTTTTAATTCTAACCTCTGTTCAGGCCCAAGGAACGTAGGAATGGGCAAGGTCTCTTTTTGGTAGAATAAGAAAACATGCTTTTGTCCTTCAATTTTTTTTAAATAATCTGATATTTTTAGAAGTTTAGATTGATCAAAATATTTAAGTTCTTTTAACTTCCTCAAAATTTCCATAGACATAGAATTTTTCAGGTCTCCTTCAAGCCCTTCGGCATTTAGAACTTGATTAAGGCTCTCACATAAGTTTCTGTAATCTGCACTTCCCATATTAATATCCTTCCTTAATATGCCCTTTAATTGATTCGCGATTTTTTGCTTGGGCAATATGCTGAAAGCATTGTCTTTAATATTGTAGGATTTTATAGGTGTAACAACTTTAAGCGTATCTTCAGGCAGCATGACATTATTAAAAAAGTAGTCTAAAATTTCGCCTATTTTTGGCAGGTATTCGCGTATTTCAAAAACAAAAATGAAGTTTCTTGAAACTTCAGGAGTAAATTTTTTTTCTGTTGCTTCTTCTTTTCTTTCTATTGTTGTCTTTTTTATCAAATAGACAGCCACAACTTCTTGGAGCTTGCCATCCTCATAGACTTCAAAATCATTAATGGTTAAGTTATTTACAAACTTTCCCCCATCAAATACTCTAACAGGGACTTCAACGTTTACGACTATAGTTTCGTGGGAGAGCTGCTGGGCAAGACCAGAAAGACATAGAATAGAAGCCGTAAAAACGAGGGTAAGTTTTTTCAACTTTGTTCCCTTTATTATTAGTGTATTTCCTCTAAGATAGATAAGTCAATTTAGAAAAAATCCCATCCTTCTGAATGTCACTCTCTCCTTTTTGGCTCAATAAATTGCAATTTTGGTGCCAACTTAAATCAGGCGGGATTAAAACTATTATCAGCTTTTCTGTCTTCTACGAGGGACAAATGTAAATATTAAAGGACGGCCCTTTTCCAATGCATGAATTTGTTATAGAATAAAAAATTAAATTTATTTGGATTCTTTATCGCCCAGCATCGACTGCAAGGCTTTTTCAAAATCTCTTTTGCCCTAAGTCTTGCACTGGACATAATTGTAGATAACCGATGATAAGATGAAAGTGACTAAAGGAACTCTATCAGCATCACTCCAAAAACTCCCGGAGAACGCCCAATATTTTGTTCTCACCTCATTCCTGGGACTGGCGGCCGGCCTATCGTCCGTTTTCTTTCTGTTCATGACAAATTTCATCTTTTCCAAAACCTATTTGTATTTTGCTACGCGCTCAAAACCGCTCTTCACCTTGGCCAGCTTTGCAGTGATCATGACTTTTTCCCTGATTGTTGGTGTGCTTTTGAACGTCTTTGCTCCGGATGCCGCAGGAAGCGGAATCCCTGAAATCAAGGCGGCCTACTGGAAAGAAATGGGTCATGTCAATACCCGGCCAACTCTTGTGAAGTTCATAGCCGGAGTTCTCAGCATCGCTGGCGGAAACAGCCTGGGACGGGAGGGTCCGTCGGTTTTTGTGGGAGCCGGCACGACCTCAACTTTCGCCGGCTTGTTAGGAACGCCCCGCCGCGAGAAACGGAGCACATCCGTTATAGGAGCATCCGCCGGCTTGGCGGCAGCCTTTAATGCGCCCATGGCCTCGATTACTTTTGTTATCGAAGAAATTATCGGAGACATCAATAACCGTTATCTCGGCCGGGTGGTTCTCTCCTCAGTCCTTGGCGCACTCGTTGTCCATGCCCTGATCGGAAGGCAGCCCGCGTTTTCCCTTCCCTCTGTTGAACGCACAAGCTGGCTTCACTATATTCTTGCGCTTGTTGCCGCCGGATTGGCGTCTGTGGCAGGAGTAATCTTTCAAAAGATAACACTGCGCTGGCGGGGCAGGCTCAAGGCCCAAAAACAGGTTCCTAAATGGCTTCTCCCTGTTTTCGGCGGATTCCTGACTTGGGTTATCGGCGTTTCCGTTTTTTTAACAACAGGGAAAGTTGGTGTCTTCGGCCTTGGATATCAAGACCTTTCGGCAGCCCTCAATAATAATTATGCCTGGAAGATTGCCGGGGTGATGGTCGGAGCCAAACTTTTAGCCACAACCATCGGCTACTCCTTTGGCGGCTGCGGCGGCATTTTTGCGCCAACGCTTTGCATCGGAGGAATGGCCGGATATTTTGTCGGGGGCCTTGCCGGACAATGGCTTCCCTTGACTCCGGCAGACCGCATCGTCCTGGCAGCGGTCGGGATGAGCGCCTGCCTGGGGGCTGTCGTCAGGGCGCCGCTGACCTCAATTCTTATCGTTTTCGAAATGACGCATCAGTTTGACCTTGTCCCCGGCCTTCTTTTAGCGGCGTTTATCAGCCAGGCGGTTGCCCGCTTGGCGGGCCACTTAAATTTCTATGATGGCCTCCTCGTCCAGGACGGGCACGAGCTCCATAAAATCCGGCCGCCTCTGGACCTCCAAAGCTGGCAGAATCTCCCGGTCTCTGCCATATACAATCCCCGGCCTGTCGTGGTCCGCAGCCTGGAAGATGCCGAACTGAGAACCGTCATCGAACGCTTCCCCTATGCCAGCTTTCCAATATTAATAAACGGGAAGCTGAAAGGAATCGTCAAGCGTTCGCAGATCGAGGAGGCTTTTCTCACCAAGGAGCAACCTGAAGTCCATCCAGCCATTACCTGCTATCTGGACCAGACAGTCCGCGAGATCGGAAACAAATTCCTCGAATCTCCGGCCAACATCCTTATCGTCCTCGACCGAAACGATAAATCCATTCGCGGCATCATCACCCTTCATGACCTGATCCGGGCACAGGCGGCGGTCCAACAATAATTCTTTTTGACCAGCCAAAACCAAGCGGCGAAAAATAACTTATTCACGAGAGAGGCCGTCAAATTGTGTCAAAAATAAATGCTTTTTTGCCAATTACGCTATTGACAAGGGGAAAACCTGGCAATATATTCGCCTGAGATATTGCGAATAAGGAAGAAAAAGTCATATTTTCTATAAGGAGCCACTTTAATGAAACTTAAACCTTTCGAGAATGTGAAGAATCAAATCGGCTATTGTGGAATCTGGTGCGGCAGCTGTGTGGTCGCCAATGGAATATTGAAGGAATTGACAAAGAGGTATGAGGACATCATCAAAGGCTACGGCTTGAAGAAGTGGGGTCCTCAAGACTTCGACTTCCAGGAATTCGAGAAAGGCCTTTCCTCAATCCAGAACGTTGCTCTCTGTCCAGGATGTCTGAAGGGCGGAGGCAGAGAAAACTGTGAGATAAGAGCCTGTGCCACTGAGAAGAATATTGCCGAGTGTATCGATTGTCGTCGGTCTGCTGATTGCAAGAACCTTGAGTTATTGAACAAGATGCGCAGCGGCTCCCAGCAGGCAGGGCTTCTGGTCAAAACTGAGAAGATTGGTCAAGAAAAGATTATAAAAAAGTGGATTGAAGATATAAAAAATAAATTTCCTTATTTCATTTTATTTCTGAAAGATTAACAATTTGAAATCAGTGACAAGCTCGGCCGCGGCAAAAATAGCAATTCAAGTCCTTAAGTCAATAATTGGTGTTTTCCTCCTTCTTGCCTTGCTTTTCGGACCGGCAGGAACTCTTCAATGGTTTGAAGCCTGGCTCTATATAGTCCTCTATCTAATAGCAGTAGCAGGAATCTTCCTCTGGATGAAGAAAAAAAGCCCGGGATTGCTCAAGGAAAGGATGTCAAGAAAAAAAGACGTTAAAAGCTGGGACAAAAAAATCATTCTTGCTTACACTTTGCTCTTGATGATAATGCTGGCGATGGCTGGCCTTGACGCCGTCAGATTCCGTTGGTCTCATGTGCCTTTATCATTGAAAATCATCGGATTCTTGGGTTTCATCCCCGCCTTTATATTTGCCTTCTGGGCAGTGACTCAAAACCCTTACCTTTCAGACTTGGTAAGAATCCAAAAAGACCGTGGCCATCGTGTTTGCACCACAGGCCCTTATAAATATGTCCGCCATCCGATGTATGCTGGCGTCATTCTTCTTATCCTCTTTCTTCCTTTTGCCCTTGGCTCATTCTATGCCTTGATCCCGGCGTTGGTGATAACAATCCTCTTCATTCTCCGCACTTTTCTTGAAGACAAAACCTTGCAGGCCGAGCTTCCCGGCTACAAAGAATATGCCAATAGAGTGTGCTACAAGCTGATACCAAGAATATGGTAAGAGAATGAAATTCAGTCCGGGATTCCGGTCAGCAATTCTGAATAAAAAATAAAAAAAACGAGTCCAGCTCCTGAAAAATTTTCAAAAATTTTATTTAAAGTGAGATGAGCTAATTATTTTACTCTTGGGCGAAGCTGATATCGTCAAGCACGATGACACCTGGGAGTGGGGACTTTTTCGCTTTTATTGTATAATTCGAGGCTATAAAAGATTCCAAGGAGGTTGTCATGTCGACGATAAAAAGAGGTTTTTGTTTCTTATTCCTGGCAATTTTTATCTTTATCTCAGCTTCTTCGGCCCAGCCTGCAGGCCAGGCTTCTGAAAAAGGCTTGACTTCGCAGGTTGAGGAACTGCTTCAAAAAGTCTATAAGGCTGGTGAACCGGGCGCAGCCATCCTGGTCAAGAAGCAGGGAAAAGTCCTCCTTCGCAAAGGCTATGGGCTGGCGGATATGGAGCTCGGAATTCCTATCGAGCCGGACATGGTCTTTCGGCTCGGCTCAATCACCAAACAGTTCACGGCTGTGGCCATCCTTATGCTCGCCGAGCAGAAAAAGCTTTCCCTTCAAGATGAAATCACCAAATTCCTCCCCGATTATCCTACGCAGGGAAAAACCATCACCATCGAGCACCTTCTGACACACACCTCTGGAATCAAAAGCTACACCGATTTGCCTGAATGGCTCCCCCTCTTGAGGAAAGACATGACCCTCAAAGAGATCATCGACTTCTTCAAGGATAAACCCATGGAATTTTCGCCTGGAGAAAGATGGAAGTACTGCAATTCAGGTTATATCCTCTTGGGGGCAATCATCGAAAAAATCTCTGGCGAAACATACGAAGCATTCCTGCAAAAAAATATATTTGACCCATTGGGCATGAAGCACTCCTATTATGGAAGCGCCTCACGGGTCATTCCCCGCCGAATTCCCGGATATTCCAAGGGAAAAATTGGCTTCGAGAATGCGCCTTATCTCAGCATGACCCAGCCTTATGCTGCCGGCTCTCTTCTTTCCTCTGTCGATGACCTGGCCATTTGGAATGAAGCTCTTCTCGCCGGAAAACTCATCAAGAGAGAAACTGTGGAGAAGGCCTTCACTCCCTACAAATTAAAAGATGGCACAGACACTGGTTACGGTTATGGCTGGTTCATTTCGAACTATGAAGGACACCGTATCATTGAACATGGAGGGGGAATCATGGGCTTTACAACCTATACCCTTCTCATGCCAGAGGACCAGGCCTTCGTCGCGCTTTTGACCAACAGCGATATCGAAGGGCGCGTGCCTGAGCCTTTTGCTTTTAAAATTACAGCCTTAACACTGGGAAAGCCTTATAAGGAGCCTGTGGCTATAACGCTCGAGGAGAAAGCGGTCATTCCGCTTGTCGGCGTTTACGTCAATGCCCTGAACGAGGAGCGGTATATCACCCGGGATGGAAACAGGCTTTTCTCCCAGCGTGATGGGGGGAGCAAGGATGAAATTTTTCCAGTCTCCCCGACAGAATTTTTCTTTAAGGATTCATTTGCCCGCATAAAGTTTATGAAAAATGAAAAGGGTGAAGTCAGCGGACTCAAGCTTGTCAACCGCATCGGCCCTGTCGAATCATACGCCAAGACAACAAAGCCACTGCCAACAGGCCACAAGGAGATAACCTTAGACCCTGCGCTCTACGACCAATATCTGGGCGAATATGAGCTTGCCCCGGGCTTCTCCATCGTTGTCACCAAGGAAGATAATAAGCTCATGATTCAGGCAACCGGCCAGGAGAAAGTGGAAATCTTTCCCGAATCGGAAACCAAGTTCTTCCTCAAGGTCGTGGATGCTCAGATTGAGTTTGTCAAGGATGCCTCAGGAAAGGTTACCGAGCTTATTCTCTATCAAGGCGGTCAAAAGCTCGAGGCAAAAAAAGTCAAATAGCCGAGCCCATAAATTGTGTTTTAAATTCTTGCTATTTCATCCATAAGAGGAGGTTTGAGGTGAGGTGCCGAAAATGCGGAAAGGATTATGCATCGCAATACTATTTTAAGGGCGATGAAGTCTGCATCGAATGCTATGAAAAAATGACGCCTGAGGAAAAGGCTGCCGTTCATCGTCCCTCCAAGATCCAGGCTATGACCACCACGGCTTTCACCATCGACGGCTACCGCATCGTGAAGTCCCTCGGAGTCGTCCGCGGGATTATCGTCCGCTCCCGCTCTGTTTTCGGAACTCTCGGCGCATCCATCCAGACTCTAATCGGAGGAAACATCACCCTTTTCACTGAGCTTTGCGAGCAAACCCGAGCTGAAGCTTTTAGGATGATGGTAGAGCATGCTGAGGAAAGAGGAGCCAACGCAGTCGTCGGCGTGCGCTACGATGCCACTGAAATCATGCAGGGTGTGACCGAAGTCCTCTGCTACGGCACGGCCGTGATTGTCGAGCCAATCAGCCAAGCTTGATATCTATTGGCAGCCAAAGGCGGAACTTTGAATAAGAGAGTGATAATTCGACTTTTTCAATTTTGCCTAAGGAAAACCAAAAGCGACCCTCAAAGAGAAATCATTCAGCTATTGACAAGAATATTTCCCTGACAATATATGTTTGATGAGATGCCAGCAAAAGCTGAAGAAGCCAAAAAAAATTTTCTGAAAATTCCTTCCGAACGACTTCTGTCGCTGGATGTGTTCCGCGGGATGGTGATGGTTGCCCTGCTCGCCGAAGGGACAGAAGTCTACGGCAGCCTGCGAACTCTGGTCAAAGGCCACAAGGGCGCCGGCTTTTTGATGCCCGTCATCCAGCAGTTCTTCCACCATCCATGGAACGGATTGCGCCTCTGGGACCTGGTTCAGCCGGCCTTCATGTTTATCGTCGGTGTAGCCATGGTCTTTTCCATCAACAAGCGATGGGAGAGAGGAGACACCTGGGCGAAAACCTTCGGCCACATCGCCCGCAGATGCTTGATCCTGTTTCTGTTGGGAACAGGCCTGCACTGCGTTTATAACGGCAAAATCGTCTGGGAATTGTGGAACGTCCTGACCCAGCTCTCAGTGACAGTCATGATAACATTCCTCATCATGCGTTTGCCGCGGAAAGTCCAGTTCTTTATCTCCTTAGGACTCATCTTGGTTTCAGACCTATCTTACCGCTTCATTCATATCCCTCCTTATGACCAAACTTTTGTAGCCGACAAAAACTTCGGCTCCTGGATGGATATGGTTTTGATGGGAAAACTATCGAAAGGTCACTGGGTGGCAGTGAACTGCATCACGACTTCAGCCCACACCATCTGGGGTTCGCTGGCAGGACAAACCATTAGAGGGGAATGGATACAAAAAAGGAAAGCCGCTGTTTTGGCTGCAGCGGGTTTGATGGCTGTTCTCTTGGGATACATTATGGATTGGGGATTTGGAGTTGAGGCGCTGCGCACGCCGATCATCAAGCGCATCTGCACCAGCTCCTTTGTGATTGTCTCCGGCGGATGGTGTCTCCTGGCATTAGCTTTGCTGTTCTGGCTGATTGAGATGAAAGGTTGGAAACGCTGGGCGGGCTTTTTCGCGGTGGTGGGAATGAACTCGATTCTCATCTATCTTATCAAGGAGACAATCACCCCTGGCTGGCTCAACGGCACAGTAGCCATCTTTGTCCATGGCTTCCTGGGCGCCCTGCACATCAGCGAGCCATGGATGAAGGTAGCGAACGCGTTCGTGGTCTTGGGTCTTCTCTGGGCCCTCTGCTACTTCCTCTACAAACGAAAGATATTCATCCGAATCTAAATTTGGCTTCTGCTTCTTGTTAAAACTCAATCTAACAAAATGGGATAGGATCTTTTCTTAGAAAGTGGAAATCTTTCTGAATCTGAAATCAATTCGCCGGCGTTAACTCGAATTTGGCATTCAGGCTATTTTATGTTATGTTTTTCTTGTTTTAGGCAAAGGTAAAAATGAGGTTGAAAATACATCATACAAAGCTTTTGGTGGCGCTCGCTTTTCTTTCAGGCTTTCTGATTACAGCATTCCCAGCGGACCAGTGGAAAGGAAAAATCGAAAAAGAAGACGGCATGACCGTCATCCGCAATCCAAAAGAGCCGCTTTATGGAGAACTCGTTCTTGACCTGGAGCAGGATTTAAGCATCGGCCGTGAGGACGATGAGAACTACGCTTTCTATAGATCCGCAGCCTGTGCTTTAGACAGCCAGGAGAATATCTATGTCCTTGACTTTGACCAATGCCGGATTCAGCGATACGACCAAGAAGGAAAATTTGTGAAGACCATCGGCCGGAAAGGACAGGGACCGGGAGAGATGGAAAGCCCTGTCCAAATTTTCATCGGCGCTCAAGATTATATTTACATTTTTCAGGAGAGACAGTTCATAGTCTTCCGAACCGATGGCGGGTTTGTCAAGAGCATCGCCCTAAGAAACTTCCTATTTGGTTTTTTTATCACTCGCCAAGGGACATTTTTCGCCTTATTCCTCCAGGTTGACGAAAAGACAAGGGCGAATGTTGTGGCAGAGTATGATGCTGAGGGCAATCCGGTTAAAACCTTAGCCTCATATCTTGATGAAGGATTTGTGACCACCCCACGCAAAGCCGGCGAAGCTATGGTGAGTTTTTTCTTTTCCCACGAATACAACA
>CAZGMN010000080.1:0-12739 GCA_964526905.1 uncultured Eubacteriales bacterium | reverse complement strand
GCCGGATAAACGACAAGAGAACTGCCCACAGCAAGAAGAAAATCGCATTTCTCGGCTTCCGCAAAAGCCTGACTGAGAATTTGGGGGTTCAGCGCTTCTCCAAAAAAGACAACAGCCGGCCTTAGTCTCCCTTTGCAGTCAGAACAGAGAGGTGGATTTTCAATCTCAAGCCGGGCAAAGACTTCATCCATAGAATATTGCCGGGAGCAGTCAAGGCAATAGATAATCCTTGTCGTTCCATGCAGCTCGACAACCGAGGAAGAGCCTGCTTGCTGATGAAGCCCGTCGATATTCTGAGTGATGACCGTCTTTAAGTTTCCAGCAGCCTCAATCTCGGCCAAGGCCAAATGGGCATTATTCGGCTTGACCTCTTTGAGCTGCGGATAGCGAACCTCACGAAAGAAATTCCAGTAATAAGAAGGATTTTGGTGGAAATGATAGACACTGGCATACAAATTAGGGTCATACTTGGTCCAGAGTCCACCTTCTCCCCTGTAAGTTGGCACACCGCTCTCAGCCGAAATCCCTGCTCCGGTGAAGGCGACAGCGTACTGAGAATCTCTTATCTGAGAAGCAATGGCTTTGATGACATCCATCACAGCCTCAGGAGCCGGGCTGCATTATCATAGAAAATCTTTTTCTTGGATTCTTCGCTCAAAGGAAGCTCTTCTATCGCTTCCACATTGCAGGAAATAGTCTTGACCCCAGGCCAATCAGAGCCATAGATGAACTTATCGATATTCTTTTCCATATCCGGAAAGTAATTCAGCAGGTTCTTCGGCGGAAGCCCTGAAATCTCAAGATAGAGGTTGGGATGAAGGCGGGAGAGGAAAAAAGCCTTTTCATACCATAAACCTCTTCCGCTGTGAGCCATAATGAGGGGAAGGTCAGGAAAATCTGAGGCAACATCATCCAGCCAGATTGGGTCGGCATATTTTATCTTTGAGCCCCTGAAGACTGAGGAGCCGGTGTGGATGAGGACCGGAAGCCTTTCCTCATTAGCCCGGGCATAAAGGGGAGACATTCTGCTTTCATTCGGATAGAAGTGGTTGTAGGAAGGATAAAGTTTTATTCCTTTGGCACCCTCTTTCAAGTATTTATCTAATTCTTTGGCCAAATTGTCGACAAAAAAAGGATTGATGGTGCAGAAGGGTATGAAAACTTCCTCTCCGCGGCAGAAGTCAAGAACATACTCATTGGAGACAACACCTGTTGTGATCGGGCTTATCTCCGGCAGGATGACGGCCTTCTCAATATTATGGCTCTTCAAGTAGGAAGCGAATTTCCCCGGATCAATCATCTCTTCGTAGCGGCTGAAATACTCTGATTGCCTTGACTCCTGGTAGGCGAGCACCCATTTATGCCAGTGCTCCTTTTGCCCGATATGGACGTGGAAATCAATGACCCTTGTCTTTATCTTTTTTTCCATGCCTTCTCAAACCTCGGTTGACGCTGTCATCATAGCAGGAGAGAGGAAAAGATGCAAAATTATAGAGGAATCATCGCAAATTCCGGATTCTGGATGGGGTTGGAGGTTCGGTTTTAACTTCGAAAATAAAATTTACAGATGCAAAGTTTATTTACAAAGAATCTAAGTAAAGAAAATTGATAAGGAGAAGATTTTTTATGTTTTAATGTAACCTTGGCACATAACTTGCATATAGGATTTCAGAGGCTAAAAAAGATGCAAACAGTCGTTGATTCAAGTCTTCAGCAACAAATCGAACAGGCTTTGAAACGGGCAAAGGATAAGAAAGTTCTCTATCTGTATGACGACGCAGGATACAAGAGACTTTTGGGCGTCTTTGAGAAGAAAAAAGCTTCTCGCATAAAAAGACAATTGAAGAGTCAAAGGCTCCTCAACCGAGTGACCGAATTTGATATAAGGACCACTGAGCCTGATTCCCGTTGGGGGTGAGACGGCTATCTCTCTCAGCCCGGGATGCCATTATAAACAGAAATCCACTAAATGATATGGCCCGTGAGGAAGGCATCCGGGTATTTGAGGAGGATTTTCTCGATAATATACTCCTCAACCTCTTGAGCCGTCTTTAAAGTTATCGCTTTTTGAACGACTTTCCTCACAGTTTTGTATTCGACAGAGCGGAGAGCTTTTTTTATTCTGGGGATAAAAATCGGGTTCATGCTAAACTTCTTCAAGCCGAATCCCAGAAGGACAATGGCCGAGAGGGGGTCGGCAGCCATCTCGCCGCAGACCGTAATCTCCTTCCCCTCTTTTTGTGCGGTCTCGATGATATACTTGATGAGCCTCAGGATTGAAGGATGCAACGGCTTGTACAAGTAAGAGACAAATTCATTGGAGCGGTCGACCGCCAAATAATACTGGATTAGGTCATTTGTGCCGATGCTCAAATAATCCACTTCTTTCGCCAGCAAATCTGTCAAAGCCGCAGCAGCAGGCACCTCGATCATGACACCCAGAGGAATTTTCTCGTCAAACTTGACCCGATTTGCCCTCAGCTCTTCCTTGACTTCTCGGAAAAGACGCTTGATTTCCTCTACCTCTTCGATCTCGGTTATCATCGGGACAATAATCCTGACATTCTTCAGAAAGCTGGCTCTGATGATGGCCTTGAGCTGAACCTTGAACAGGTCCCTGTCTCGCAGAGATAACCTGATCGCCCGCAAACCAAGCGCGGGATTGGGCTCTTTCTCTATCTTCAATTGCGGCAGGCTTTTCTCTCCTCCCACATCGACAGTCCTGATGTAAACAGGAAAAGGATAAGCCTCTTTTGCGATTCGAGAATAGATTGAAAAATGGTCCTCCTCTGTGGGGAGCGTCTCTCTCTGGAGATAAATAAACTCTGTTCTGAATAGCCCGACTCCTTCAGCTCCGAGAGAAAGAGCCAGGTTGACTTCTTCCGGCAGCTCAATATTGGCCAATGGAAAAAATCTAAGCTTATCAAGGGTGGAAGAACTTAATTTGGCTGTCTTCCTGAGCTCTTTTCGATAATCATCATATTTCTTTTTCTTACTGTCGAACTCCTTCCTGATCGCCAGAGGGGGATTGACGATGACTTCTCCGCCTGTCCCGTCCACAATCAAATAATCGCCGTTCTTGACTCTCTGAGAAATGTCATGGAGACCCACCACGGCCGGAATGTCCAGGGAGCGAGCAAGAATGGCCGTGTGCGAAGTCTGGCCTCCGGTGTCGATGGCCACAGCCAAGACATTTCCTCTGCTCAGTCTTGAAGCAGCTTCAGAAGGGAGAAGGTCATGGGCAACCAGGATTTTTTCCCCTTTATCATCAACTTTTTTTCGGTCACTCGGCTCCAGGTTCTTATAAATTTTTGCCAGAACGTCTGTCACATCAGACTTTCTCTGCCTGAAATAATCATCGTTGATCGATTCAAAAATTCTCTGGTATTTGTCATGAACTCTGGAGATCGCCCATTCGGCCCTGGCTTTCTCTTCCCGAATAATCCTATCAAATTCTGAATTCAGAGATTTGTCGAGAAGAATGAGCAGATGAGCGTCAAAGATGAAGGAATGTTCCTCCCCCATTTTCTTTTTTATCTGCTCTTTGATGCTTGTCAACTGATTCTTGGTTCTCTCCACTGCACCTCTCAGCCTGTTCAACTCTTCTTCAGCCTGAGGGGAGGATATGCTCTCTTTTCTCGAGGTGAAGACGACTCTCTCAGTCAGGGAAACCTCGCCAAAGGCAATACCCGGCGAAACTCCGATTCCTCTTAGTCTGAAATATTCCATGAACAATTACTCTTTTTCTTGGAATTTATTATCGATGAGCGCCACCAATGCCTCGAGGGCCTTTTCTTCATCATCTCCTGAGACCTTGAGAGTGATTTGAGAGCCTTGAACTGCGGCCAGAGTAAGGATGCCCAATATGGATTTTCCGTCGATCTCGTTTCCGTCTTTTTCAATCTTAACCGAGGAGCGGAAGCGATTGGCGAGATTCACGAATTTGACTGCGGCCCTGGCGTGCAGCCCCAGCTTGTTCCTTATCAAAACTTTCTTCTTGAGCATCGTTTCCGCTCATCTCAGCTCTTCGAACTCAAAAGAGCGCTCGCCAGATGGATATTCTTTTTCCCCTGTTCGATAACTTTTTTGGCCACTTCACTTAAATTGTTGCTTCGCTGAAGGGAAACAAACTTGATGAGCATCGGAAGGTTGACTCCGGTGATGATTTCGACTTGATTATTCTTCAAGAAACTAAAGCTCAGGTTTGATGCCGTTCCTCCAAACATATCGGTGAAAATCACCACCCCATTTTTCTGGTCAACCCTTTTCAGACTTTTGCTGATCTTCCTTTTTGACTCTTCCACATCATCGTACCAGCCGATAGAAATGGCTTCGATATTCACCGCCTCACCAATGATAATCGTCAGGGCATTCAGCAGCTCTTCAGCCAGCTTCCCGTGAGAAACGATAACTCCTCCAATCATCTTTCTCTCTATTAACTTTAAGCGCTCTGATCCTTCTTATTTCAGATCAGGATGAACGCCATCATCTTAGCATTTTTTGGCTTTTTGATTAAGCATTTTTTCTTGGCCAGGCTTTGGAGAAATTGTCTCCTCGCGGAGAGCATCATCGGGCTCTTACTTATTTATATAAATCGCGATGATAAACTTGGACATCATAACTTCTGCTCTTGAGGTGCTCCCTCAATTCCTCGGCCAAGATGACAGAGCGGTGTTTCCCTCCGGTGCAGCCGGCGGATACCGTCAGGTTGCTTTTCCCTTCCTCGATAAATTTGGGAATTAAATAATCGATGAACTGATACAGTCTATCGAGAAATTTCTTCGTTTCTTTTTTCCCCAGGACATATTCCCTGACTTTTTTATCTCTTCCGGTCTTTATCCTCAACTCATCAATATAGAACGGATTGGGTAAAAACCTCGTGTCGAAAACCAAATCCGAATCCAGAGGAATGCCATACTTATAGCCGAAACTGATAATCATAATTTTCATCTTCTGCTCTTTTTTCTTTAAAAACCGGCTGGCAAGAACTTTTTTTAGCTGAGAGATAGTGAGCGAAGTGGTGTCGATGACTTCATCGGCCATCGCTTTTATCTCAGCCAAGCTCTTTCTCTCCAACTGAACGCTCTCCAGGATCGACTTCTTTCTCTTTATCGGATGGGGACGGCGGCTTTCGCTGAATCTCTTGACAAGAACCTCATCCGAGGCATCAAGAAATATCAAGCGCGGAGATACTTTTTCTTTGATCTTCTTGAAGACTTCAGGAAATTCTGTCTTGAATCCTGCTTCCCTGATATCCACCACAAGGGCAACTTTCTCTATCTCAACTTCCTTCCTTTTCCAGAGTGCGGCAAAATTAGGGATGAGCTTAGTGGGCAAGTTGTCTATGCAATAATAACCCAGATCTTCGAGAAAGCGGCTGGCAAAGGTCTTTCCCGAACCGGACAAACCGGTGATGATAAGAAATCTGTCATCTTTCATTTTTTCCCTCATGGCCTCAGCGAAAGGAAAGGGCGCGATCGAGCTTGCGCACAAGGTCTAAGGGGGCATGATACCCTCTTTCCTTGAGGATATGAGCCCTGCAAGCCACCTCAATCAAGGTGGCGATATTTCTGCCCGGGGCAACTGGAATATTGATTTGGGGAATTTTAATCCCCAAAATTTCGTAGTCTTCAGGAAACTTTAATCCAATTCGATCATACTCTCTCCGCCGATACAGCTTCTTCAGGTTGATGACCAGAGCGATTTCAGCTCGCCTGCAAATAGCCTTGGGCCCGAAAATCTCTTTAATATTGATGATGCCCAATCCTCTAATCTCCATGAAATAACGTGTGAGCGGCGGGGCCGACCCTGTCAATTTGCCGTCAGCTTCTCTCTTCACCAAGACAACATCATCGGAAACGAAACGAAATCCCCTGGAGATCAGCTCTAAAGCACTTTCGCTCTTGCCGATTCCGCTGTCACCCCTGATGAGCACCCCTAAGCCAAAAATCTCTAAGAACTCGCCAGACGTCAGGACTTGAGAAGAAGAAGCGGAGCGGAAGAACCGTCTTATCCTCTCCCGGCACTCTTTCTGAGAGAGCTCGGACCTAAAAAGTGCCAGCCCTCTCTTTTTCGCCTCTTCCTTTATTTCCGGAAAAAAACCAAGCCCGTCAGCTAAGACAATACAGACAGTCTCTTCCTTGGTTTTTTCCCCGACGGATTTCGCTCTTTCCTTAGAAGAAAGTCTTTCTAAATGCTGAATCTCTTTTCTTCCCCAGATTTGAAGAAAGGAATTGAGTTTTCGAAGGAAAGGACGCTCGACCTTCCTCGAAAATCCGACTTTCATTAAAGCCGGCCTGAGCTTCAAGATATCCTTTGCCTCTTGGTAAAAATCTTTAACTTTGAAGCATGAGCCGACTTTGTTCTTCATTAATTTTTATTCATTCAGGCTCGATCAGCCCATAATTTCCGTCTTTTCTTCGATAAAGAACCGCCAATTTTTCAGATTCCATTTTCCGAAAAACGAATATCTCTTTCTTTTCTAAGTTAAAATAAACAAGGGCTTCTTCCAGCGACATCGGCTTCAAAGAATAGTCCTGGCTGCGAATGACTCTCTTCTCTTTCTCCACAGCTTCAGGCGGAAAAGAAAAAATCTTTTTAGTCCTATCCTTTCTTCTCTTCCTCTCTCTTAGTTTATCCCTCTCCTTTTTGGCTCTTCTCTCGATGTTATCAAAAGCCAAAGCCAGAGAACTCGACATATCATGAGTCTCTTCCACTGCGTTCAAAGCCGTCCTTCTCGCCTTTATCTTGATCTCAACCTTGTGCCTGTATTTTTCAACAGAAAGGATAATGTCGGCTGTGACCTTTTCTCCCAAAACCTTTTTTAAGGATTCGAGCCTCTTGAGACAATATCGCCTTATTTCAGGAGTCAGGTTTGTATGCCTGGCGGTAAAATTGACAGTCATCAAGCTCCCTCCATCTTGAATTTTCTTTTTCTTATGTGAGAAGGGGGAACCCGCAGCTGCTTTCGGTATTTGGCCACTGTCCGGCGAGCAATCTTCAAGTTTTCCTTCTCCAGAAGATCGACAACCTCAATATCACTCAAGGGAATTTTCTTATCCTCATCTTCTATCAATTTTTTAATCTTCTCTTTGATTCTTAAAGAAGAAATTCCTTCTCCAAAATTTCCTGAGATGGACTTGTGAAAAAAATATTTAAGAGAAAATACGCCACGCGGCGTCATGATATATTTATTAGCCACAACTCGTCCGACGGTTGATTCATGAACTCCGATTTCCTGAGCCAGCTCCATCAGAGTTAAAGGCTTGATATATTCTATTCCCTTATCGATAAAATCTTTCTGTTTCTCGACGATGTATTTGGCAACCTTATAGATTGTTTGATTCCTCTGGTCAAGGCTCCGCAGAAACCAAAATGCCTTCTTTAACTTATCCTTCAGGAACCTGTAGGCTTCGGGATTCCCTTTGGAAGCTTGAGCCAAAAGCCTTTTGTAGTAGCCGTTGATTTTCAGCCGAGGAAGGCCCTCGTTGTTCAAAGCGATCTTTAATTCATCATCTTCCTTGGTGACCAGGATATCAGGAACGACATAGCTCGTTCTTTCCTGGCTGTATTTTCTTCCGGGAAACGGCTCCAGGTTTTTGATCACCTCAATATGTTTCTTAACGGCTGAAAGCGGAATGCCAAGGGCCTTTGACAGCTGAGAATAATCAGATTTCTCCAAAAGATGAAGATAGTCATTGACAATTTTGCCTGTGATTTCATCGTTGACATTAAAATAATCCATCTGGGTTAAAAGCGCTTCCTTGAGCGACAAGCTTGCCACCCCCACCGGATCAAACGATTTGATCTTTTCTCGGATTTTATTGACCATTTCCTCCGAAGACTTTGTGACATTGGCTATCTCTTCTATCGAGGTTGTCAAGTAGCCATCCTCGTTGATATTCCCGATGATTTGCTGGGCAACCTCTTTCTCCTTTTTATTAAAAAATGTCAGATTGGCTTGCCAATTCAGATGGTCCCAGAGAGAGAAGGCCTTGGAAACGATATTTTCCAATGAGGTCGCTTCCTTCTTTTCTGAAGGAAAGGAACGAAATCCGTCGTCAAAATATTCTTCAAAGTAAGTTCTGAATTCCTGGTCTTCCTCTTCATCTTGGGATTCCACGTTTTCCTCGAGCAATCCTTCTTTCTCCTTCTCGCTTTTATCCTTTTCCTCTATCTTTGCCTCTTCCGCTGAAGGCTTTTCTGCTGTTTCCTCCTCAAACTCCAGCATCGGATTTTGAGAAAGCTCACTGTCGATGATTTCAATGAGCTCCAGATTCGTTAAAGGAAGGAGTTTAATGGCCTGCTGAAGAGCAGGGGCAAGGATTAGCTTTTGAACCTGTCTTTGATCCAGTCGTTGTTTGAGAACCATAATTATAACTGATTCGAAATCATTTCAAAATCAGGGAAGAGAAAACTCTTCTCCCAAATAGCTTTTCCTGACTTCCTCTGATGAAACCAATTCCTGAGGAGTTCCCTCCATTAAGATTTTTCCTTTATTGATAATGTAGGCCCTGTCCGTAATCTTTAACGCTTCCCAAACACTATGATCTGTTAAAAGAATCCCCAGTCCTCTGCTTTTAAGGGAAAGGATAATTTTTTGTAAATCAAGAATGGCCAAGGGGTCGATGCCGGTGAAAGGCTCGTCGAGAAGAATAAACGCAGGAGCCGTAATCAGGGCCCGAGCAATTTCAAGCCTTCTCCTCTCTCCTCCTGACAAAGTGTAGGCTTTAGCCTTGACTAATTTTTGAAGCCCAAACTCTCCAAGAATTTTTTCCAGACTCTTATCCTTATTTGACTTGGTTTCCCGGTTCATCTCCATTATCGATAAAAGATTGTCCTCAACACTCAGTTTTCTGAAAGTCGAAGGTTCTTGGGGAAGAAGGCAAAGTCCCTTTCTGGCTCTGGCGTACATAGGCAATTCACTGATATCTTCTCCATCAAGGTAAATTTGACCTGAATCTTTAGGGATGAGGCCAAGGATAAGAGAAAAGGTGGTCGTCTTGCCTGCTCCGTTAGGCCCCAAGAGCCCAACGACCTCTCCTTTTCGGACTTTCACCGAGACTCGGTCCACAACCTTCTTTCTTCGGTAGGATTTTTCCAGTTTTATCGCTTCCAAGAATTCGTTCATCTCTCACGTTTTATTACGGTTAGGGACCTTTTTTGACCTTTGTTTTCAATCAAAATCTTACTATCGGCTAAATGAAAAGTCAATTTATCCGCCTCGGTCACTCCCATTTTTTCATCGACAAGAATCGGCTTCCCGGAAAGGACGATTGACTCTTCCTTGGGGTCATAGACTGCCTCTTTTCCCTTGCCCTCGACAGAAGTTTGACGCGTCGTCACCTGGCCCTGGGCCACTGCCTTTTTCATGTCTTCTCCATTCTCTTCGAGATAGACGGAAATCAATTGAGCTTCAAAATCAAAGTCTTGGGCCTTTAAAACGCCTTCCTCCTGAAACAGAACAATGTTCTTTTCTGGGTCGTAGAGCATTTTCTTGGAAGAAATCTCGATGATTTGCTCCTTTCCTTCTTTGTTCTTGTGAGGAAGAACGCATTTCACATTGCCGCTGCAATTCATCTTCCTTGTCTGCTCATAGAGGTCGACCTTGCCGGCAAGCAAGACCTTCTTCTCCTGCCAGGCTTTTATGCCTCCGCTGAATAGGAAACGTTCTTGCTCGCCAGAATATCTCATTTCTTTGGCCCTAATAAAAACAGGACGCTCTTTTGAAAAAATGCCGAGATTCTTTTCTCCTTCTTTCGGCTTCAGGATAGCCGTCACCCCATTTTTTATCTCCAAGTCTTTCTTATCGAGGAAGAAATTGAATTTTTCAGCAAAGACATCGCTGCTCGAGGAAGAAATGGTTGCCTCAAGAGGAGGCTTCCCCTTGACTTGGAGAAGGTCAGTATTGCCTTCAATCAGAAAAGTCTCGGCAGAAATAAGATGCCGCTCTTCAGCCTTTTCTCCCTGATCAATCATCCTCGCATTTTTTATCGCTTGGAATCTTTCGAGCTCCCCTTCGCGGTCGAATGTGTAATTGACTCTGTCAGCCATGATTTGGGTAAACGCGCCTGAGTCTTCAATAAATTTGAATAAACAGTTTTCTTTGGCTTCGATATCCTGAATGACGGCCAGGTCAGGGAAGGCCCTCAGCTCTATCTCCCCTGCTTCAAACTCCCGCTTTGTGCTTCGAGCAAGAACCGGACGCCCGTTCTGAGAAGAAACATCTATATTCTTATCAGGGATAAAACAACCTTTGACCTTGCCCCTTAAGATTAAAGTTCTGACGAAATCTTCATCAGGATTCAGCTCAAACTCCACGATATCAGCCGAGGCTTGGCTCTCTCCACGAAAAAGCTTTACTTCGCCTTCCACCTTTCCCTTTTTATCGACTCTGGTGTATTCCAGCCGTTTCCCTTCAAGGACAATAGGAATAGACCTTTCAAGCTTTGGCTTGATTTGAAGCGCAATATTCTCCTCGAGTTCAATTTTCTTCTCTTTCATTGAATAAATCATCTTCTTCGCAGAACCATCGAGCTTCTTCGAAGTGAAACCTATGCCGTTATTGGTCCAGAAAATCTCTTGCTTGTTGTCGTAATGGAGAAGGTCCGATTCAATCACCACATCCTCGTAGTCAGCTTCAGCATGGCCCGAGGCAAAGAAGTTGTTCATCTCTTTATCATAGACGACCTCATCTCCACGAAGAGAGACATCCTTGCCTTCAATTTTTTTAAAGAAGACAACCTGGACATTTCCCTCTAAATGGATCAAGTCATCCTCACCCAGATAATTCTTGTCTGCTTTGATCCAGTTGATTTTCTCATTTTCTCTGGTCCCCAAGTACTCAACATCCTCCTTCTTATCGACTTTCTGTTGGAGAATCTTCTCAGTTCCAGCCGTATTCTGAGTCTCAGCTTGGGAGCGGTCGAGAAAGTATCTGATGATGACGGTCAGAGTGACCAAAAGCAGGATGGCAATCCCAAATCTTAGGACTCTTATCATATTCATTGTTTTTCCATAGAATCTACTTCTTAATATCTTCCAGAGAAAGGTTGATTGTCTCCCCGCCCAAGTACTCAGAAAATTGAAGAGAGTAGACAAGGTCAATTCGCTCACCTCTTTTGACTTTTAACGCCCAATCGCCTTTCTCCCAGCCCAAAGCTTCAAAGACTCTTTGATTCTGCCTGAGGATAATCTTGCAGTGTTTATCCTTAATCTTCTGCGGTTCTCTTATGACTTCAGCTCCTTCTGTAAGAAAAATTGGAGTAGAATTCCCGACGCCGAAAGGAGAGAGAAGGGAATAATTCCTGATGAAGGAAGAGTCGATATCAGAAAAGTTGACCCTGGAATCAATGTATATCTTTCTTTTTAAGCTTTCATCGCTGAGGGAGGAGCTGGCATAGGCATTAACAGCACTTTTAAAAAGTGAGACATTTTCCCTCAACAGTGTGCAGCCGACAGCCATGGCATGGCCCCCATAATCCAGAAACAAGTTTTTACATTCGTCGAGGCAGTTGATGAGCGGAAACTCGCTGATGCTTCGTCCCGAGCCATGGGCCTCTGCGTCTTCATAGGCAAAAAGGAGCACAGGCCGGTAGAAAAAATCCTTGAGCTTCGAGGCCACAATGCCGATGACTCCCCGGTGCCACTGCTCACAGCCCAGGACAAGAAACTTGTAGCGCTTGTCAAGAGATTTACTCTGAATTATTTCCAAAGCCTGGTTATAGATTCTATCTTGTGTCCTCTGTCTTTCGGCATTCAGGTCATCGAGGCGCTGGGCAAGGGCCAGAGACTCCGGACGGGATTCCGAGAAGAAGAGCCGGACCGCCAAATCGGCGTCTCCCATCCTTCCCGCAGCATTGATCCTCGGACCTATCCTGAAGCCGACATCTCCCACCGAGACTTTTTTTCCATCCAGACCGCAGAGCTCGATCAGGCTCAGCAATCCGCTGTTTGAGACATTCTCCAGCGCCTGCAGACCGAACTTGACAAAGAGCCTGTTTTCTCCCCTCAACTTTGAAACATCGGCAATTGTCCCGATAGCAACCAACTTTAGATAATGGGGAAGATAGGAAAGCTTCCCCTCTCTCTCGAAAAGAGCCTGAATGAGCTTGAAGGCCACTCCAATGGCGGCAAGATTCTTATCAGGATAGCCCGAGTCATCGAGCACAGGGTTGAGGATGGCCAGCGCCTCTGGCAGGCTGTCTCCTGGAAGATGATGGTCGGTGATGATGATGTCGATTCCCTTCTCCTTGGCTCTTTTTGCGAACTGTGTCGCCTTTATTCCGCAGTCAGCGCTTATGACCAGCTTGCTCTTTCTCTCGAGGACAACGTCAATGTGGCTCTCTTTAATTCCGTACCCCTCCTTCAACCTCTCCGGAATAAAATAATCCACCTCTGCTCCGAGGGATTGTAGAGCTTTGGAGAGGACGACGACAGAGAGAACGCCGTCGACATCATAATCACCAAAAATGATTATTTTTTCTTTCCTCGAAATCGCCTGCCTGATTCTCTCCACCGCCTCTCTCATCCCTTTCATCAAATAAGGATTATGGAGAGAATCTAAATTTCCATAGAGAAAGCATTGAGCTGCTTCCCCGCTGCAGATGCCGCGATTGACCAATATCCGGGCGATCTCAGGCTGAATACTCAGTTCCGCAGAAAGATTCCTAGCTTCTTCTCGATAAGGAGTCAAGACCCAAATTGTCTCTGCCATGGCTGTTTTAAATTTAACACAATC
>CAZGMN010000079.1:0-12847 GCA_964526905.1 uncultured Eubacteriales bacterium | reverse complement strand
CATCCAGGTCAGCTCCCTCGGCTTGCGGTAGGACTTGACCAGCCAGATGCCGATTAGATGAATGAAGACCAAGGCAATCATAAAAGATGCCGACCAAAAATGAACAGAGCGGATGATCCAGCCTAAAGGGACCTCGGTTATAATCCGGGCGACGCTCTTGTTGGCCTCTTCCAGAGTGGGCTTGTAATAGAAGGCGAGCATGAATCCGGTGATGGCCTGGATGATGAAAAAGAGAAGAATCGAGCTTCCCGTGTAATACCAGATGGTGTGCTTGTGCTGAGGGATTGTTTTCTTCTTCAAGAAATCCATGATAGCCGAGATTCCGAAGCGTTCATCGAGCCAGGATTGAATTCCGATTCTCATTTCTTGGGCACTCCCTCAAATCCTTCTCTGCTGATGATCAAGTTCTCGCCTTCGATAACAAGAACAAGCTTGCGCAGCGGACGTGGAGGAGGGCCGGCAATGTTCTTGCCCTCTTCGTCATACCAGCCTTCATGGCAGGCACAGAAGAATTTCTTCTTATCAGGAAGATAGACGACATTGCAGTCGAGATGGCTGCAAACAGCGACAAAAGCCGTATAAGTGCCGTCATCGTTCTTTTTCAGAATGCCGGGCTTGCTCCCCCATGAAAAATTCTTGACAGAATTAGGCACCATATCCTTAAAATCAAGAAAAGGCAAGACAACTTGGTCCGGCTCCTTAGTTGGAGGAAAAATAAACCTGATAACAGGATAGAGGAGGGAAGCCATTAGGGCGCCGAGCCAGCCGCCAAACAGGCCGCTCAAAAATTGGCGCCGGGTGAAGAGGGAATGCTTGAGTTTCATCGCTTAAACCTGAAGAATTGTTTGATCCTCTCTACGACCAGCTTTCTTCTCAGGCCTTCGACGCCGTCTGCTGGCCTGACATTCTTCGGACAGACCTCGTTGCACTTGAAGACTGTATCGCAGCCCCATGCTCCTCCTTCTGTGTCCACTCTGGACCATCTCTTATAAGGTCTCTTATCCCTGGGGTCTTTAACAAACCTGTAGAGCTTGGCCAGAGAAGCAGGCCCTAAATACCTCTCATCCCTGGAAACAACCGGACAGGCACTATAACAACAGCCGCAAAGAATGCAGTTAACAAATTGGAATATCTTCTCCATCTCCTTCTCTTCGATTCTGAAGCCTTCCGCCTCTATCTTTTCTGGCGGAAAGAGATAAGGCTCGATTTTGTAAAGAGCATCCCAGAAAGGCTGCATATCCACCACCAAGTCTTTCTGGATTTCCAGGTTGGGCAGAGGCTCGACGACAATCAAGGAAGATTGAAGCGAGCCGAGGTCTCTGCGGCAGGCCAGGTCAAAGTTGCCGTTAACCACCATGCCGCAAGAGCCGCAGATGGCTTCCCGGCAGCTATACCTGAAAGAAAGAGTGCAATCCTGGTTGTTGCGGATCTCCATCAAAGCTTCAAGGAGTGATTTCTTCTCCGTCGTTTCATACAAAAAATCTTTAAAGTAGGGATGTTCATCCTGGAGAGGGTCAAACCTGAATATCCTGAACTTATATTCCATCTCAGTACTTTCTGGCTTCTGGCTTGTATTTGCCTAATGTCACCTCTTTGTACTTAATCTGAGGCCTGCCGTCCTTGTAAGTCACAAGAGTGTGTTTGAGCCAGTTGCGGTCATCCCGCTCTTTGAAGTCGAGGCGATAATGGGAGCCCCTGGTTTCTTCTCTGTTTAGGGCTCCCAGAGTGATGACTTCAGCTAAATCCAGCATAGAATCAAACTCGAGGATGTTGACCAGCTCCTGGCTGTAGCGGAGGCACTTTCCGGAGATAAAGACTCGCCCATAGTCTTCTCTTATAGCCCGTATTTGTTCCAAGGCTTTAGCCAGGTCTTTCTTATTCCTGAAAATGCCAACCTTCTCACTCATCACAACCTTTAGCTTATCCAAAAGAAGATGAACTTTTATGCCGGAATCCTTATGCTGCCAGTTTTCAATCCTCTTCTTGACCTCCAAGGCTTCATCGAACAGAATCTTCTCGCCTTCTTCTGCTTTGCTTCCTTGGACATATCTGGAAGCCTCTTCTCCGGCAATCCTGCCAAAAATAACTGTGTCGAGCAGGGAATTCCCGCCAAGCCGGTTGGCGCCATGGACGCTGACGCAGGCGCACTCTCCGGCAGCGTAAAATCCCTCGACGCAGGAGGCACAATTCCCGTTGACATCAATCCCGCCCATGGAATAATGCTGGGCCGGCTGGATGGGAATGGGCGCCTCGATAGGGTCAAAGCCGGCAAAATCAATGCAAATTTCCCTTATCCCGGGAAGCCTTTTCTTGATTTTCGCCTCCCCCAGATGCCTCAAATCCAGATGGACATACTGGCTGTCAAAGCCATTTCCCTTGTCAATCTCTGTCTGGATGGCACGGGAGACGATGTCCCTCGGAGCGAGCTCCATGGCTGAAGGAGCATAATCAACCATGAACCTCTTTCCCTTGTTATTGACTAAATATCCGCCTTCTCCCCGCGCTCCTTCTGTAATCAAGATATTCTTTGGGAAAAGGCAGGTGGGGTGGAACTGGACAAATTCCAGATCTTTTAATGGAATTCCTGCCCGATAGGCAATTCCTATACCGCTCCCATGATTGATATAAGCGTTGGTCGTCCTCAAATAGACGCGCCCATAGCCGCCGGTGGCGAAGATAACAGCCCGGGCTTTGACCGGCATGAGCTGTCCTGTGGCTAAATCGAAGACGACAACGCCCAGGCATCTTCCATCCTTGACGACAAGCTTTGTCACCAGCCATTCGTTAAAAAACTTTACCTGTCTCTTTATCGACTGCTCGAAAAGAGTGTGGAGGATGACAAGGCCCGTCCTGTCGGCTGCGTAGCATGTCCTTGGAAACCCTGCTCCGCCGAACGGCCTCTGAGCTATGACCCCACCGGGAAAGCGGCTAAAAGGGACTCCCAGGTATTCCAGTTCGAAGATGGTTGGAATTGCTTTCTGGCACATCATCTCGGCGACATTCTGGTCGGCAAGATAATCGCTGCCCTTGATCGTATCAAAAGCATGACGCTCCCAGCTATCATCTTTACCGTCAGGATTGTTCCCCAGGGCAGCGTTTATCCCTCCCTGGGCAGCAACAGAGTGGGAGCGAAGAGGATGAACCTTGGAGACGACAGCAACTTTGAGTCCGGGGTCGCTGTACAAGGCGGCAGCCAGCCCTGCCAATCCACCCCCGACGATAAGGATGTCCTGATCGACCATCAATAATTCCTGGTAAAGTAAACGACAAGCAGGGAAGCGCTGAGCACAATAGCGAGACCGGTAAAAATCCAGAAAAGAAGCTTTTCTTTCTTCACTCCCAGGTCGATGATAACCGTTCTCAAGCCATAAAGCGCATGGAAGACAATCAAAACAATCAGCAGACTGTCTGAGAAAGGATTGGTGTGGAGGACAAGAGCCCAGTCAGGTTTCTGGTCTTTGGTCATCAAGAAAAAGGATGTCGTAAATTTTATGCCGAGGAGAAGGATGAGCAAAAGCCCGCTCACTCGATGAAAAACCCAGACAAACATTCGAGCTATTCCTTTTTGGAGAGAATATTTAATTAAAGTCAAAAAGGATTGTCAAGGAAAGGTTGAATAATGTTGGATGTGTGTTATCATTAATCGAAAATCTTTGAGGTTGAGAGAATGAGCCAACAAGTCCAGATCAGAGAATACAAGGCAGAGGATTTAGAGCAAGTTTTAAACATGGTCAGGGAGCTGGAGTCCGAGCTGGCAGAGAAGTTTAAGGACGTTAAAATCAAATCAGGCGTGGATGATTACCGGAATCGTTATCTGAAACCTGGCAATAAGTATAAAACATTCGTTGCCCTTGTCGAGGGCAGAGTTGTAGGCTATCTGATGGGCTATCCATCATTGGGCGCTCCTGAAGTGGACAACATGTATGACATCCTGCCCATCTCTTCTGATTGGGCTCCGCCTGAATTTTTTCTGCAAATCACCTTCGTCTCCAAGCCCTACAGAAACCAGGGAATTTCAAAGAAGCTTCATCTGGAAATCATCGACTACGCGAGAAAGCAGGGATTTAAAGAAGTTTATGCATGTATTGCCAAGTGGAACATCCCTGAAATCAGGGTCATCCGCTCCCTGAAGTTCAGGCTGAAGGACCTTGGCTACAGGTACAGGCTGACTTTAAAAGTGTAAAAAAGGGGGTCAATTTGGTATTTTGTGCCCTTAATGAGGAAATTGCCTAAAAAAATAAAAATCCCTATAATATCGGGAAGAGAATAGAGGCGCTTGCGTCTAAATGTTATATGATATATTATCTGAAAGGAAAGGAGAGTAATATGTCAAAAGTCTTGCCACTCATTACAGTTCTCGCTTTAGCTTTGTTTGCTTTTTCCTTGAGCGCTCAGCAGGTCAACGTGACCGGAGACTGGGAGCTGACAATGACAACTCCCAGAGGAGAAAGACCGCCTCAAACTATCACTCTTAAGCAAGAGGGTGAAAAGTTGACAGTAACCATGACCGGGCGTCAAGGCGAAGAAATCAAAGCAGAAGGAACCGTCAAAGGTAACGAAATCGAATGGTCGATGACCCGCAGCACACCAAGAGGAGAATTCACAACAACCTACAAAGGGAAGATTGAAGGCGACACGATGTCAGGCCAGGTTCAGATGGGCGATTTTGGAACCTTCGACTGGAAAGCCACCAAGAAGAAATAGTACTTTCTGAATTATCACTTTTTCCAGAAAGATTTTTTCTTATATTATTTAAACTATAATATCTAAAAGTCTGATTTTTTAATTAAAATTTGAATCGAAAACAAAGAGAGGGAAGTTTATCAAATCAAAATGGAAGATTTCGAAACCTCCTCCGTCTAAAATGTGCGGAGGTAAAAAAGAGATATGTTTGAATGGAAGAAAGAGAGCTGGTTGAGCTGAGCCAGAAAGGCGATGAAGAGGCCTTTGGCGCTCTGGTAAAAAAATACAAGATGAAAGTCTTCAATTTAGCATTCAGCTTCATCAGGAATCAGGAAACAGCCGATGACCTGGCACAGGAAGTTTTCATCAAGGCCTTCTTTGGGCTCGGCCAGTTCCGATTCAAGTCAGAATTTGGAACCTGGCTCTACCGGATAACCGTTAACCACGTTAAGGATTATCTAAGAAAAAAAGGCAGGATGATAAAAATGTCTTTCGAGAACTTTCGAATGACTCAGCCAGTCGAGGAGGATGAGGTGGCGAGAATCGAAAATGAACAGGCTGTGGAACAAAGGAGAAAGCTTGTTCATCAATGTCTTCAAACCCTGCCTGAAAAATATAAGGTCATTCTGACCTTAAGGGATATTCAAGGATTCTCTTATGAAGAGATAACGAACATTCTGAAGATTTCTCCTGGAACTGTGGATTCGCGCCTTCACAGAGCCAGGAAAATGCTCAGAGAAAAGATGGCGCCTTTCTTAATTGAGAAAGGAGGCTTCCATGAAATGTAAAAAAGCTGAGCGATTACTTCTTCGCTCTTTTGACGGACGTTTGAAAAACAGAGAGAGAGAGGAACTTGGCAAGCACCTTGAAAGCTGCCTCTCCTGCCGAAAGAAAAGTAAGGACTATCAACTCTTGTTCGAGGCGCTGAAGGAAAAAGATTTCTCAGAGCCTCGACCTTATTTCTGGGAACGTCTCCAGGCCAAACTGAAGGAAAGCAAGAAACCCGAGCCATGGCTGCTCTGGAAACAATGGGGGATGAGAGCCATTCCTCTTTCGCTGCTCTTGATTGTTCTCTTGACCACGGCTCTCGTCTTTTCCTTTCTTCACAGAAATGAAGAACTCAGCCAGTCCGGAATCCTTCTTTTCCGCAACTCCAATCCCATTCAGGAAACAAAGGCTCTCTTAGAAGCAGAAAAAATCGAGGACAGGAATATGATGATTATCTTCACCTCCCTTGAAGGAAAGAACGATTCAAGGAGGTACTCACCATGAAAAACCATTACAAATTCTGGATAATCCTTTCTTTGATTCTCGTCTTCTTTGCAGGGATTGCCGGAGGAATTTTTATTGACAAGCTCTTCATCCAAAAATCCCTGGAAAAAAGAAGGAGCAGCCCGCCCCCTCCACATTCTATAGATATGATGGCCAAAGAGCTGAACCTGACTTCAGAACAGCAGGAAAAAATAAGGGAAATCTTTAAGAATAACGAGGAAAGACTCAAGAGTTTGAGAAAAGATTTCTTCGACCATCTCTCACAGATAAGGACTCAATTGAAGAATGAAATCAAAAACGTTCTGAGTGAAGAGCAGGGCAAAAAATTCGAAGCGATGATTGAAAAGTTTGAATCTCAAATGAAAAAAGAACAAGAAAGAAGAAGGCCTCCAGAAAGACATGAAAGACGCAAAAAACAAAATGATAAAGGAGAAGAAAAATGAAAAAAAAGATCATTATCGGCGCAGTCATCATTGTCGTCATTGTTGGTGTTATTGTCGGCCTAACCGTATCTGGTCGCAGTGAAAATAACAAGGCAAAGTACAAAACAGAAGCTGTGAGTCGGGGTGACATCGAAGCTGTCGTCACGACCTCCGGGACATTAAATCCGGTGGTCACTGTCGAGGTTGGCAGCCAAGTCTCAGGGAAAATCGACAAGCTCTATGTTGACTTCAACTCTCATGTCAAACAGGGACAGCTCTTGGCTGAGATCGACCAATCCCAATTCCTGACCAAGCTCAAGCAGAATGAAGCCAACTACCAGAGCGCTGCCGCCTCCCTTGATAAGGCTAAGGTGACTCTCGAAAACACCAAGAAAAAATATGATCGGTCTCTAAGCCTTTTTGAAAAGAACCTAATTTCCTACGAAGAAAAAGACGCTGCTGAAACAGAATTTTATAACAATCAGGCCGAACTCCAAGCTTCTCAAGCAAGATTAGAGCAGGCAAAGTCAACTCTTGAATCAAGCAAAGTGGATTTAACCTATACCGTTATCAAATCACCCATCGACGGAGTCGTTATTTCCCGCGACGTCAATGTCGGCCAGACTGTGGCAGCCAGCTTCCAGGCACCGGTGCTCTTCAAAATTGCCAATGACTTGACTCAAATGCAGGTCGAATGCAGCGTGGATGAAGCGGATATCGGGAAAGTCAAAGAAGGACAGAATGTCAGATTCTCGGTCGATGCCTTCCCGGAGGAAAGATTTGCCGGAACGGTCAAGCAGGTCAGGTATTCTCCGCAGGTCGTCCAGAATGTTGTTACCTATACAACCGTTGTCGAAGTCAAGAATCCTGAGCTGAAGCTGTTGCCAGGAATGACAGCCACGGTATCGATCATCACCGGAGAAGCCAAGAATGCCCTGCGGGTTTCGAATGCTGCCCTCAGGTTTACTCCATCAGCAGAAGAAATGAAAAAAATCATGGAAAGCATGAAACAGGAATTTTCCTCAAGAACGGGTAATAGAAGTGGCGGCTCAAATCAACAAGCTGGAGCCCCCCGGTCTGAAGGCTTCAGTTCCCAGCGGGCAGATGCTCCAAGGCCCAGTGGAGGAGAAGGGCAACGAGTTTTCACCATGGGAGGATCAGGCGGTTCTGGAGGGCAGAGAAGACCCCGGGTCTGGATAGAAGATGAAAAGGGAAAGCTTAAGCCAATTTTCCTTAGAACCGGAGTCACTGATAACAGTTACACAGAGGTTGTCTCAGGAGACTTGAAGGAAGGTCAGCTTGTCATTACTGGAGCGATTGGAAGCACACAAAGCGGAACTCAAGGTCCGCCGAGAGGCATGATGTTCATGCGTTAGGATTCATATCTGATTCATAATCAAAGGAAGAAAAGAAGATGGTTAATAACAACAACAACCTAATCCAACTGGAAAACCTAATCAAAATTTATAAAGTCGGCGAAATCGAAGTTAACGCCTTGAGAGGCATTTCCTATGCGGTTAAAGAAGGAGGCTTTGTGGCCATCATGGGACCTTCCGGCTCTGGCAAATCGACCTTGATGAACATCATCGGCTGCCTGGACCGGCCGACTGAGGGAAAATATATTCTGGACGGAGAAGAAGTATCCACTCTGGACAAGAACAAGCTGGCCGGCATCAGAAACAGGAAAATCGGCTTTGTCTTCCAGACGTTCAACCTTCTTTCTCGGACCACGGCCTTGGAAAATGCCGAACTTCCCCTTCTTTATTCCAACGTTCCGATCAAGAAGGCGAGAGATTTGGCTTACAAGGCCCTTGCTTCTGTCGGCCTTAAAGGGAGAGAGCTTCACCGCACAAACCAGCTTTCTGGAGGAGAACAACAAAGAGTGGCCATAGCCCGCTCTCTGGTTAACAACCCGCCCTTGCTGCTTGCCGACGAGCCGACCGGAAACCTGGATTCAAAAACAGGAAAAGAAATCATCGAAATTTTCAAAAGGCTTAACGAAGAGAAGGGAATGACCATCGTTCTGATCACACACGATGCTGGAGTGGCGCAGGCTGCACGCCATAGGATATACCTCAAGGACGGACAGATAATAAAAGAAGATTGATGAAAATTCTTGAGAGCCTTATCGAAATAAAGGAGTCATAAAATGAAGATATTAAGGACGATTCGAGTCGCCTTAAGGGCTTTAGGCCGGAATAAAATGCGTTCTTTCCTCACAGCCCTGGGTATAATCATCGGCGTCGGAGCCGTCATTGCCACGGTCAGTATCGGCGAGGGAGCAAGAAGAGACCTTGAAAAAAGATTCGAGTCGATGGGAACCAACTTGCTCTTTGTCCGTCCGGGAAGTCGTTCCTTTCGTGGCGTGCATGGCGGCGGAGGAAGCTTTACCAATCTCACTGTCGAGGATGCCAAAGCCATTGAGGAAAAATGCGATGCTGTAAAATATATCTCTCCTTCTGTCTCAGGAAGAGCTCAGGTCGTCTATGGAAACAAGAATTGGAACACAAGCATCCAGGGCGCAGGCTCTGCTTATCCTGATATCAGAAACTGGCCAATTGAAGAAGGAACTTTCTTCGATGAAACCCACGTTAGAGCGGGAGCAAAAGTCTGCGTTTTAGGGAGCGAGGTCAAAAAAAATCTCTTCGAGTTCGATGACCCGATCGGGCAAGTCATAAGGATTAAAAAAATTCCTTTCAGAATCATAGGGGTCCTTAAATCAATGGGAGAATCCGGAGGCTTCTTCAACAGGGATGATATCATCGTCATACCTTACACCACAGCACAAAGAAGACTCCTCGGAATCATTTACATTAATTCGATAGATGTCTCAGCAGTTTCAGGCGATAAAACGGATGAAGCGCAAGCACAGATCGAGGAGATTCTCCGCATTCAACACAAGATTGCCCCTGGCGCTGAGGATGACTTCAATGTCAGCAACATGGCTGATATTGCCGAAAGCGCGGCTCAATCAAGAAAGACAATGACCATTGTCCTGGGAGCGATAGCTTCTGTCTCACTCCTTGTGGGTGGAATCGGAATCATGAACATTATGCTCGTTTCGGTCACCGAACGAATACGGGAGATAGGAATCAGGATGTCGGTTGGAGCTCGAGAGAAGGATATTCTTTTCCAATTTCTGACAGAAGCTGTGGTTCTGAGTGTCCTGGGAGGAGCCATAGGAATTGGTTTCGGCGTAATCGGTTCGAGGCTGATTGCGAAGTTCGGCGGCTGGGATACACTGGTCTCCTTAGCTTCCATTATCCTTGCCTTCTTGTTTTCAGGGTCGGTAGGAATCTTTTTCGGCTTTTACCCTGCGCGCAAGGCCTCAAAGCTCGACCCGATCGAAGCCTTAAGGTATGAATAAAGTCAGCTTGTCTGGAAATCATTATTCAAATGAAGGAGGAAGAAAATGAATAAGCGGACAATCGGAATCTTCGTTTTCCTGAGCCTATTCTTTGTTCAGATGTCTTTTCCTCAGCAAAAAGAAAATTCTCTTTCCCTCTCGCTTCAGGATTGCATTCTCAAAGCCATGAAGAACAACCTCGGGGTGGCCATAGAAGTCTTGAATCCAGAGTTATCCGACATCTCAGTCACTCTTGCCGGAGAAAAATTCTGGCCAGGTCTTTCTTTTAGCTTAAGCCGAAGAGACACCATGCAGGCTTCTTATTCGTATCTCGAGTCTTCTGACGAGGTTACAAGTCTCAACGACAGATATACAGCCCAAATCTCGCAGCTCGTTCCCACAGGAGGAACGTTTTCGATTGCCTTCGACGGCGGCACGACTGACACTAACCAGAGGGCCCAAACCATCAATCCCCGCTATAACAGCACCCTGACCTTTAGCTTCACCCAACCCCTTCTAAAAAGCTTTGGCATCAAGACGACCCGCAAAGATATCATCGTTGCCAGGAATAACCTTAACATCACAGAATCCCAGCTCAACAAAGTGCTCCAGGACACGATTTACAATGTGGAGCAGGCATACTGGAACCTGGTCTACAGCATCGAAAGCCTAAAGGTCAGACGTCAATCATTACAGTTGGCTCAAGACCTGCTGGCAAAGAATCAGAGGCAAGTTGAAGTGGGAACTATAGCCCCTATTGAGGTCCTCAGCGCTCAATCGGCAGTGGCAACGAGAGAAGCAGACATTCTCCAGGCCGAGGCTCAAGTCAAGAACAACGAGGACATCTTGAAAACAATCATCAACCTTCCTGCAGAAGAAGGGCGAGAGGCGGCTGAGATTATCGCTGTTGATAAACCCGCCTATGAGTTGAAAGAAATAAGCCTGGAAGAAGCGCTGAGGACTGCCATAGAAAATAGACCTGAACTGAAACAAATGAAGATTGATTTACAGAATAAAGAGATAAATTTAAGTTATGCTAAGAATCAGCTGCTTCCAAATTTAAGCCTCTCAGCTTCCTACTGGAGCCCTGGCCTGTCAGGAACTAAGAAAGAATATGACCCAAGAAATCCTTTTGGCGATCCGATTAATACGATAGTCAGTCCCGCTTCTGATGCCCTGAAAGATGTGCTCAACTTTAAATATCCAAACTGGTCTCTGGGATTAAACCTCACCCTCCCGCTTGATTCCGTTTTCTCACGCGCCTCTTATGCCCAGGCCAAGGTCAATCTCCAGCAGGCCGAACTCAAGCTGAAGAACCAGGAGCAGCAAATTTATCTTGAGATCAGGCAAACAGTCAGGGCAGTTGAAACAAATTACAAAAGAGTCCAGGCCTATAAAGTTGCCAGAGAACTGGCTGAGAAAAAATTACTGGCCGAGGAAGAAAGGCTCAAAGTGGGCTTGTCCACAAGCTATTTTGTCCTTCAATACCAGACAGACTTGACCACAGCCCGGACAGATGAGCTCAAAGCCATCATTGACTACAATTTTTCTTTGGCCGGCTTGGACAGAGCCCTGGGCGTAAGCCTCAAGAAAAAGAACATCAATTTGTCTAACCTTCCTGGCAAATAAATTTTAAGACTCTCGACCAATAGAACAAAGCTACTGTCTATGGGGCCATCTCCTGCCTTTATCACAGACAAAGGAGAAGTCCAGCTGGAAGGCTTGAGGATAGAATAAGCTATCAACCCCCTTGAAATTTCAGAAATAAGATGTTATGATTACTGTCAAATTTCGAGTTAGCGACTCTCCAGACATTAATCTTGGAGAAGTGAAGCATGAACAGAAAGCTTATCAGACCAAACTTATCTGAGATCAAAGAAAAAATGAAAAATGATTCAGCAAAAAGAAAAGCTCATCCGCCTTTTGATACTCACGCCGAAAATTATTATTACCTCAAACAGATGAACAAGAAGACTCCTATGGCCGTTGTCCTTGAAGGCGGGGAACTCGTCCAAGGATACATCGAATGGTACGATCGCAACTGTATAAAACTTAACCGAGAAGATGCTCCCAATTTGCTGATCTATAAGAGCAGGATTAAGTACCTCTACAAGACGAATGATAACAAAGAAAAAAAATGATGCTTCCTAAGATTGGGATTACTCTTGGAGATCCAGGGGGAATCGGTCCTGAAGTCATTGTAAAGGCTTTCTCCTCTCTAAATTCTCTCCCAGAAGCTCATTACATCCTTTTTGGCTCATCATTGGTCGTCGAGCAGGAGAAGCAGGCTCTAAAAATTGACCTTGACATTCGGCCTCTTGAAAGAGCCGGAGATAAAAGCTCTCCTTCTTTCTCTCTTTTTGAAATAGAAACTCCTCTGAAAATAGTAAAAAAGGGCGCTGCTTGCAAAGAGAATGGGATATCATCTTTTTCATTTCTCAATGAAGCTTTCAAGGAGGCAAGAAAGGGAAAAATCCAAGCTCTGGTCACAGCTCCGATATCAAAACATTCCTGGAAATTGGCAGGCTTGAAATGGAAAGGCCATACTGATTTCCTCAGCCAAATCTATCCTCAAGCCATCATGGCTTTCTGGTCAGACAGGATGAAAACAGCCCTCTTCAGCCATCATCTTCCCTTGAAAGAAGCATTGAAAAAGGTCAAAAAAGAAAAGCTGAAGGACTTTTTCTTGCGCCTTCACCACTGCCTTGAAAAATTCCAGCCCGGGAAATTTCACTTCCTCGTCGCCGGCCTGAATCCCCACGCGGGAGAAAATGGACTGCTTGGCTCTGAAGAGGAAAAGAAAATCGCCCCTGCCATCAAGGAAGCGCAAAAGCAAGGAATGAGAATCAGCGGCCCTTTTCCGCCCGACGTTGTCTTCCGCCAAGCCTTAAACTGCGCTGAAACGATGGTCATCGCCCTTTATCATGACCAAGGGCTTATCCCCTTTAAACTTGAGGCCTTTGAAAAAGGGGTCAACCTCACCTTGGGCCTTCCCTTTATCCGCACTTCTCCTTGCCATGGGACAGCTTTTGACATTGCCGGCAAGGGAATTGCCGACGCGCAGAGTATGATCGAAGCCATAAAATTGGCTTATAAGCTATCTCAACCTCTTTTTTAGCTCAGC